>DATMHK010000263.1:0-8887 GCA_035554995.1 Gemmatimonadaceae bacterium | reverse complement strand
GGATCCATGTAGCGGGTGGTTCCTTCCCCGCCGATGGCCGCCCCCTCGAAGAACGGATAGCTGCCGTACAGCTTCTTGCCACCTGTTCGAACGATAAACAGCGGGTGCGTCGGCACGGGGACGGTGACGGACGTTGCGACGCCGACGGCAACTTCCTCGAACGGTGCGCGGACGTCCATCGCCGCGGGAAAGTAGAGTCCATCGAGCTCGATTAGAACTCTGTGATGCGTGTGCTCTTCGCCGCCGGGCTCCGCCTGCCACTCGTATCTCGCACCGAGTCGCATGCCGGCTTGGGTAAACGAGCCGAACCCATACGGGCGCGCCACGGACAGATACGGGCTCCGCGCGCTGTCGCTGACCGAATGCTGGACGACGGGGCCCAGTGAAATGTCCGTCGTCGATCCGATCGCGATTGCAACCGCGGGACGAAACATCCACTGCCGTTGATGTACCGCGAAGTATGGATTCGCGCTGCCGGTGTCGGCGGTCGCATTTCCGAAGCCGTTGAAGTTGACGACTTCCAAATCGGACACTCTGGCCACGGCCGTAAAGTGAACGGGCGAAGCCTCCATTCGGCGATCCGCCGAAGCGGTGACTCGCGCGCCCCGAAACGCGGCGGCGTACTCACCCTCGAGCTTCAACATCGATTCATAAGGCCGACGGCCGAATCCGTACGTGTATTTCGCGACACCGAATCGAGGCGTGATCCCAACGCCGCGTTGGTAGCTGAATCCCACGAGCGGAGTGTATTTCGTGCCGAAATCGGTGCCGGGTGCCGAATGCTCTCCGTTCTGCGTCTCTGAGGGACGACGGTCGAACAGGGTGTCCGGCCCATACGAGATGCCGACGACCTTTCCCGAATCGTACCAACGCGTGGCGTTCCGCTGTCCCGCCACCGTCGACGAATCAATGAATGTGTTGGTGCCGTTGCCGCCGATGATGCGGAGAGCGATGCTCTGCTGCACATGACCGGTGACGACGGCCGTGTCATCGCCGCCGTGGAGATATATGAGGATCTCCGAGGTCTCGTGCGCGTCGAAGCGCCGGGCGAAGAAGGTCTGTCCGGCTGCTTCGAGACGGACGTCCACCACGCCGTCGCTTTCGCGCGTGACGATCGCGTGGTCGGCCGAGTCGGTGGCGTGTACCTCGACCCGGGCCGCGAGCAAGCGGTAGTACTCATCCGCCGCCTTCGGCAACGCGCGGCGGCGCCTGGTGAGCACGGCCTTGAGCTTCGCGGCCGACATCTGATACTCGACCGGCATCGCGCGAGCCGCGGCGTCGATGACGGCGTCTGTGACGTGGGTCTGAACGGCCAGCGCGATCGAATCCCAGACCGGCTTCTCGAGACCAGCGAGGAGACGCGCGTCGAATTCTCTTGGCTCCGTGAGTCCCCCGACGTTCGGAGCGTTGCCGAACGAAATCAGACTCGACTTCCCCATCGCGGCCAATCTTAGGAGCAGGCCGTCATAACTCACAAATGCGTGGTCCCGGTCGCGAGCGATCGGCTGCCATTGTGTTTTCGGACCCGATTCCAGCCGGGCCCACTTCCATTGACCGGAGTGGCGGTCGTTGTCGTTGATCAAGAAATCGGTCAGCCGCGCGGTGAGAAACGCGCGGGCGTCGACGTGCTCTCTAGGGTTCCTGTTGAGCAGCAGTAGCAACTCGGGGCTGTCGATGATTTTCGTTGCGCCGGCAAAACCCGCCGCGCCCTTCGGCACGTTCGGATATTCCTCGATCATGCCGAGGCGTCCCGCGAAATCCGCGCGGAACTTCCCGAGCGTGGAATCATCGGGCATGACGACGAGCACCGCGGTCGGATGCAGGACGCCGGTCGCTTCGAGGATCGGCGCCGAGATTTCAGCGGCCGCCGGATGCTCGGCGCTGACTTGGTCTTGGTAGAATCGACCGACGGGTGTGTGCTGGAATCCCTCGGGCGCACCTGTCGCGCCCTTGTCGGAGAGACGAAACACATACTCGGTGCCGTCGGCGGTCTCGAGACGCAGCGACTTGGTCTGCATCCCACCGCCTTCCTTCGTCGGATGAAGCCCGCCGAAATAGGTCTCCCAATCGAGCACGGGCACGCGAATAGGCGTTGCCCAGAGATCGCGGTACGCGCCGCCGGCGAGCCAGCGATACAGTGAACCCGCTTGATACCGCGCTCCGGCGGCGACGGTGACGCTTTCCGGTTTCAGCGTAGGCCTCAGCGTAGGCGAAAGCCCCGGCTGTGCCGCGGCGGGCCATGAAACCACTGACGCGAGGGTCGCGGTCCCAATGACGATCGACGCAGCACGCCGTGTGACGTTCATACGGGGGCTTCGGCTTTCTTGCGTTCCTGGCGAAGCTCGCCGGCTTCCTTTGCGACGGCATCGCCAACTTCAACGTCGGCCTGATCGATGAACCCATTGCTGCCCGACCGGATCGCCGTCACCATCTCATCGCGGCTCACTGATTTGCGCTGGCGAACGAGATAGTACAGCTCGGACGGCTTGCCGACGTTCGTGACGACTTCGTCGAGCTTCCATCGCTTGCTGACGTCATTCAGCTTCTTCTCGATGTGCTTCTGTGCACCGTCCAGCTCGTTCGTCGTGACGGCGAGGACGGCGTCGAACCTCGGCTTCTTTCCATTCGGCCCGAGAAGAACGCGCACACGCTCGAACCGATCCGCCAGCGCTTCGACCTTTTTCGGCGTCAACGCGAGAACGAGGTCGCGATCGGGAACGGTGTTGCCACCGTGGTCCTTCCCCGCGAGATCGCCGAGCGGCTCGGCCCACTGCGACGAAGCGGTCGGCTCGAGCACGGTGCGCCCAAAATCGTACCGCCAAAGCAAGACGAGGACAAAGTTGAAGATGCACGACAGCGCCAGCGCGATCGTGATGTCCTGAACGCCCGCGGCAAAGCCGACGGCAATGGCGAGAAAGATGAAGACGACGTCGCGCGAATCGGAAAGATTTGTTCGGAAACGAACTGCGGCCACCACACCACCAAGGCTGAACGCCAGGGCCAGGCTGTTGGCGACAATCAGCACGATGCCGGCGACGATCATCGGCAACACGATCAGCGCCTGGACGATGGACTGGTTGTGCCCTTGTCCCGAGCGCGCCGACATGTACACCCAGGTGACCGGCAACATGAGCGCCAACGTGCTGAGTAGAATGAACGCAGTGCTCAAGCCGAATGTGGCGCGAGCTAAGAGGTCAGCCGGCGGCGCTTGTGATTGGGCGGCCGAGATACTGTCTCGCAACAGCGCCGCCGGGGCCTTCGCGAGGTGACTGAGGCGGTCGCCCGTCAGCAGGCCATCGAGGCCCGGAAATAGCTGGAACACCGCGAGGCCGACGATCGCGAGAAGCGCGTAGTATGCGGCAAGGCGCCGAATCGGCCGCGGGGAGCCGAGCGTGAGATACGACATCATTCGCGTGAAGAAGCTCATCCAAGGAGCCTACTCCTCATCGCGGCGAGCACCCATGACACGAACGGGTGATTAAGTAGGTACGCTGGCACCGCGATCGGCTATCGAGCCCACTCCCGGCATGGTCGAGCGTCGGTGCGAATCGCCCGCCTCGGCATCGAGGCGGGCGTGGTCGTCCGAACAAGAATCGAGAGACTGTGGTATGGGCTACTTCAAATAGTGCCACAGGCCGACAAGGCCGACGAGACTTCCGCCAACCATCATCGCCGTTCCCGCGTGGCCGCCGACGATCGCGCCAGCGACGATGCCCGCGCCGCCGACGATCATCAGCGCCTTGTTTTCCCGCGTCGATCCGGACTCAATCGGGCTGAAAGCCGCCGCCTGCGGCGCTTTGACCGGTGCGGCCGGAATCGCATTCATCCACGATGGTGTCTGGCCCGCTGACGGAATCAGTCCGATGATGGTCGCCGACGGCATGACCGAGGATGACGCGGCCGGCGCGACACGCACCGTCGTGTCGGGAATCGTCGTAGTACCCTGCGCGATGAGCGGCGTGGCGATGAACAACACCGCGATCGCGGTGGTAACGCTACGAAGACGTGACATATGAATCCCTCCGGAATTCGAGACTCTCCACTGCATCACGGATCGTAGCACTCGACCCGGCGCACAACCATCACACCTATGGAGTACCTCTGAGGAGCGGCGTGCCTCTCCCGCGCGGGAGGGGGGCCGTCAGCGGCGCGAGTATGCGGCGATTTGAAGACGCGTATGCAACGCGAGCTTCTCCATGACGTTGCGCACGTGACTCTTGACGGTATGCGCAGCGATGTCGAGTCGGCGCGCAATCTCCTTGTTGCTGAGCCCTTCGCCAATGAGCTCGATGATCTCGAGCTCCCGGGGCGTCATTCGTACGTCTTCGAGCACGTCCTGCGCCTTGCGCCCTCTCGCCTCCTTCGCGATGTGCGCGATGAGCGATTCCGTCGGTGGCGGCGGTAAGACCTTCTCGCCGCCGGCCACCGCGCGGACCGTAGCGACACATTCGTCGAACGACGAGTCCTTCATGACAACACCTGAAACGCCGGCGTCCACAAGCTCGAGGACCTCGTCACTCAGTGGCGTGAGATCCATTGCGACGATCCGCGTATCCGGCATCTGCTTCAAGAGCGCCGCCACGACGGGCGCGCCTTCGGCGTCACCCAGTCCCATGTCGAGCAGCACCACGGAAGGGCTTCGGCCCGAGGCCATCGCCGCTTCGGCGCCTGGATACGCGACGGCGTGGAAGTCCGGCAGCTTGTTGAGCATCGCCGCCATTCCTTCGCGAACGAGGCGATTGTCGTCGATCACGGCAACGGTTATTGGCGCCATGCGGACTCTGACTCCTCGACGTCGCGACTCACCGCGGGCCGTTGCGATGATCCATCAAGAGAAACGGCTCGGACGCGGACGACTCCAGAGCATCACCCACGAACTCGAGGACGCGAGCCCGAATCGGGACCCACCGCAACTCTCCGGACATGAGCGACGGCCGGTCCGCGCCACACGCGAGTCCGGCCTCTTCGACCAGCGCGCCGAAGAACGTCATGATGTCCGGGTCACTCAGCCCAGTGGCGCGCAGCTCGCGGCACCCTTCGACGACCGCCTCGTTCAGCCCCGATGACGAGGCGGGACGTCGCCCGCGAAGCGCCTGCACCAGTGAGCGCGCGAGCTTGGCCCGTGTGCGGGCGGTAAAGTGGCCCAGGCGGAGGGCCAGCTCGGGAAAGGCTCGATGCGATTGGCTCACGGGCGGTATGGTGTGTATACGAAGACTACCGATCTCGGGCATTCGCACGTGATCGTTCGTTCATGCCACATCTCTACGGTGCGCTCGGTCGCGACGGTCGCGGACGCCGCGCGCGTGGCAGCTCCAACGTGAATCGCGCTCCGTGGCCGAACACGCTGGACACGGTGAGATCGCCATTCATCGCTCGCGCGAGATCGCGGCTGATCGCCAGCCCGAGTCCGACGCCGCCGCGACGATCGCTCACTCCCTTCGGCAGCTGCACGAACGGATCGAAGATCGCCTCCAACTTTTCCTCGGGAACGCCCTCGCCATCGTCCGTGACATGGATCGCGATCGCGGCCCGCGCCGGAACCGCTTCCAGCGTGATCTTCCCCTCGTGCTGCTTGCCGTATTTGATCGCGTTCATCACGAGGTTCAGCAGGATTTGTCGCATGCGGACGGCGTCGGCCCACACCATCGCGTCGTCCGGTGCGGGCACCCACGCGAGTGTCAGATGTCGCTCGTCGACCGCGGCCTGCAGCATGGAGACGACCTCGCGAAGCATCGCTTCGACGGAGACTTCGCCGAATCGGTATTCCAATCCTCCGCCCTTTCCCTCGCCTCGCGCATGAGCGAGCACTTCCGAGATCAAGGTCAGCAAATGCGTCTGGTTCTGTCGGATGCGCGCCAGATCGACGCGTTGCTCCGCGGTCACGGGTCCGCGCAGGCCCATCTCCATCAGCGTCACGTAGCCACCGATCGCGTTGAGCGGTGTCATCAGCTCGTGGCTCATCGTGCTGAGAAAGGTCGACTTGGCGCGGTTGGCCACGTCGGCGACCTCGCGAAACAGCTGGGACTCGCGATACAAGCGCGCGTTGTCGAGCGCGAGCGCGCACAGATCCCCGATTTCCGACGCGAGCGCGCACTCGTCGGCGGAGAACGGCGGATCGTTCTCACCGGTCACGAAGGTGATGGCCCCCAATACGGAACCGCGCACCGCGAGCGGAACGGGAAGAATGTGTCCAATGCCAAGGTCGCCGGTCCCGTAGACTTCCGACACCCTCGCCTGCTGCTCGGCGTCGGTCGCGAGGACTTGCTCGGCGCCCGGCCTCCTGAGCCAATGATCCGCGAACTCCTGCGCGCCCGCTTGCTTCGATGGATTCGGATGTGCGATCGCGAGACGGTGCACGCCGCCGTCGGGCTCGATGATGTCCACAATGCACCAGCTATCGTCCCGAAGCAGCGTCCGGCGGGCAACGGCCGCTTGCGTAGCCGACTCGTCGAGCGACTGGGCGAGATCGTGGCTCACCGAGGCCACGAAGCGACCACGCGCGCCGTCCTCGAGCGCGATTCGCGCCGTCTCTTGCTCGCGCAACGCGCCGAGCAGCAAGCGTTCGGCGAGCGCGCGCTGCCGATCGTCGGACGAATGATCAGCCATCGGGACCGACTGGTATGCCGACGAGCTCTGGAACGCCGGTCGTGATTCCTCGATAGTTCGACAGCGACTCGCCCATGACGGCCCCCGCGGATGTGAGCTCGTACATTCTGAACTCGGTGGCGTGTTCGCTGCCGCGCATCTTGACCACCGACAGCACCTTCTGCAATCGTCCGTCGATCTCGACGTAGCGCTGCGCCAGAATGTCGTCGGTGATGAACGACACGCGCTCGTGCGTGAAGTGCCCGCCCGGGTACGCGTCGATGACTTCGTCGGTCATCAGCACCGTCACACCCGTGGCCGTCAGCGCACCGACCAGGCGATAGAGCGACTCGCGAAAGTCGGCCCGGTACGTTGGAGCGAGCGCGACCTCGAATCCGGAAAGCGAGTCGATGACGACGCGCGTCGCTCCCAGCCGCTCGACCGCGCTCTGGATCTCGGCCAGCATCTCGTCGACCGAGAGGTCGAGCGGCCTGAGATACGTGACCGCCAGGCGTCCGCGGCCGATCATGTCCGCGAAGTCGACGGCAACGGTTTTTGCACGCGCGAGGTACGCTTCGGGATATTCCTCGAACACCGCGACGACACAGCTTTCACCGTCGTCAAGGCCCGTCGCGATGAACTGCGTGGCGAAGGTCGTTTTGCCGCTCCCGGCAGGGCCAGTGAGCAGCACGACGTCGCCCGACGGAATTCCACCACCCATCATTTCGTCAAGGCCCGGCACGCCGGTCGCAAGACGACGGTTGCCCCTCAGCACGCGCCGCCGCTGCTGCTCTGGGATGCGGGGATAGACGCGCATGCCCGCGCTCGTGAGGCGGAACGTGTGCAGCCCCGGCATCGGGTTGCGACCGCGCACTTTCACGGCGCGCAGCTTTCGCGTGGTGGAGTTTCGATCGACATCCTCGGAGAGCCACAGGATCGTGTCGGCGATGGTGAACACCGGATGGCGCTGCTCGGCGTCCGCGTACTCACCGATCAGAAATGACGTGACTTCCCACGTGGTCAACTGTTGAGCGAGGCGGTTGACGAAATGCGCCAACTCGATCGAGCCGTCGGATGCGCCGGCGCGGCGCTCGCCCACGATGGTTCGAAATGAATCCACGGCGACGAACGCCGGCGACGCGTCGGCGACGCTAGTCGCGATGCGGTCAAACACGGCATCGAGGTTGCCGCTCGCCGCTTCCGCCGCGAGGTTGACGAACCGCACCGAGGATGGAACGCGCGCGGCGTCGAAAAAGCCGAGCTGGCGCTGGTAGCGGAGCATCTTGATCGTCGGCTCGCCGAGCACGGTGAAGTAGAGCGCCGGATGTTCTGGCGTGGCGTTGGCGAAGATCACCTGTTGGACGAGCGTCGTCTTGCCGGCGCCGGGAGCGCCTGCGATGAGGTTAAACGAATACTCACAGAGGCCGCCGCCGAGCACGGCGTCGAGCCCGGGAATGCCCGTCGCGATGGCCCGAATGTGCAAGAGCTCTTTTTCGTTCATTGCCGGCGTCCGTTGTCCTGGGTGCGACGCGCCTCGTCGTACGTGAGGAGGTTGCGTACCATGTCCGCTCCAATGAGGTCGCTGAGAATGTCCACGATCGCGACGAACAGTGATTCGAGCGCCTGATCAACGACCTGTGCCCCGTGCCCGCGCACGCCGGCCGCGACGTCCAGGCGAATTCGACCGGCATCGGCCCGGCGAATGTGCTTCCACACCGGCTGCTCCGGCTGTACGCGGGTCATCGCCCGAGTCAACAGGGCCGCGTACCCGTCCTCTCCAACGGAGCGACTCAAATTCTCCGAGACGCGGCCGTAGGCGCGCTGCATCGCCGCTCCGACCGCCGCCTCGTCGGTCAGGCCGGCGATCTCACGCTCGAGCAGGTGACGAGCCATCCGGCGCGATTCAGCAGATCCCTGGATCGTCATTCCGATGCGTGGCTTTGAAACGGAAGGCGGAGCTCACCCCGCGCGGCTGCTCCGTCGTGGAGTCCGCCGAGGATCCGAGGCGGCCTCGCGCACGCAGCGTGTCGCATAGTCACAGCGTAGCGATTGCCGGAGGCGCCGGCCATCGCACGAAGGGATGAAAAAAGGATGAAGGACGGAGTAGCCCGCCCTACGCGCTCCCGTCGCGCCGCGCGAACGCGGCGATCTGCAGCCGCGTGTGCAGCGCCAGCTTCTCCATGACGTTGCGCACGTGGCTCTTCACGGTATGCGCCGCGATGTTGAGCCGTTGCGCGATTTCCTTGTTACTCAATCCCTCGCCGATCAGCTCGATCACCTCGCGCTCGCGTCGCGTCATGCG
>DATMHK010000262.1:0-17786 GCA_035554995.1 Gemmatimonadaceae bacterium | reverse complement strand
CGGATCAGGAAGCGCGCCGAAGGCGACGTGGGACGCCTGCCCGACCGGTGTTACGCTGACGCGCTGTTGATGATTGGTCGAACGCCGGGTGCTCCATGACGTCGCAGGTCTCTGCACCGCAGGACCCGACAAAGGCACCCGGCGCGCCGACCATCGCGGTCGGATCGCGTTCACAGTTCGTTAATGCCGCTCGCGCTCCGACCGGGGCGATTGCGGGCAGCTCGTTCACGCCGCTGCAAGACCTCACCGGGACGATCACCCCATCGGACCTTCACTTCGAGGTGAATCACGGCGGGGTGCCGGCGATCGATCCAGCCCGTCACAGTTTGCTCGTACACGGGCTCGTTCGACGGCCGTTGCTTTTTACGCTCGCGGACATCAAGCGGTTTCCGCGCGTGGTGCGCGTCTGTGCGATCGAGTGCGCGGGCAACGGCAGCTTGGCGTGGGGCGGCGGCACGTTCGGCAAACCGGATCCGGGACTCACCCCGCAACAAGTCGCGGGCATGACCGCGAACACGGAATGGACCGGTGTGTCGCTGCGCGTGTTGCTGGCCGAAGCCGGCATCTCCTCGCGCGCGAAATGGATCCTCGCTGAGGGCGGCGATTCCTGCTTGTTCGCGCGGAGCATTCCTATCGAGAAGGTGATGGACGACGCGCTGTTGGCCTGGGCGCAGAATGGTGAGCCGCTTCGCCCGTCGCAGGGTTTTCCCATGCGCTTGGTGCTGCCTGGATGGGAAGGGAGCACGAACGTCAAATGGCTCCGCCGGCTCGAGCTCGGCACTCGGCCGTGGATGACGCGGTGGGAAACGGCCACCTACACAGACCCGCTCGCGAACGGAACCGCGCGGCAGTTCAGTTTCGTCATGGACGCCAAGTCGATCATCACGACGCCTGCATATCCGGAGACGCTTACGCCGGGATGGCGTGCCATCAGCGGCCTCGCATGGAGCGGGCGTGGCAAGATCGCACGCGTCGAGGTGAGCAGCGACGGCGGATTATCGTGGCATGATGCCACGCTGCAAGAGCCCGTTGTCAGCAAGGCGCACGCGCGGTTCACGACGATGTGGCGATGGGACGGTTCCGAGGCAGTGCTGCTGAGTCGCGCCACCGACGAAACGGGCTACGTCCAGCCGACGCGCGCCGAGCTCATTCGGGCGCGAGGCATCGGCACTCTGTATCACTACAATCCGATCTACGGTTGGCGGGTGATGTCGAACGGGCGGGTGTTTTTCCGCGGCGATACGTGATTCGGCATTTGGTCTTGCCGGCCATTGTATTGACCGGGGCGTTGGGCTGCCGCGACAAAGCAACCCGCGACGCGGCTACGGAGCATTACGGACTCGGTCGGCCGGCAACGAGTGCCGAGATCGCAACGCGCGACGTTGACGTAGGGCCGGATGGCGCCGGACTGCCGCCGGGTCACGGCAGCGTTGCTGAAGGCGCGTCGCTCTACGCCGCGAAGTGCGCGTCGTGCCATGGGCCTGAAGGCCAAGGACAGCTTCCGACATACCCGCGACTGATCGGCCGTGACTCCATCGCCGAGGGATTCCCGTTCGCGCGAGACCCTCGGCTCGTACGGACAATCGGGAACTACTGGCCGTACGCAACGAGCCTGTTCGACTATGTGCGCCGTGCTATGCCGCAGCTCCAACCCGGCTCACTCACCGACGATCAGGTCTATGCGATCACGGCGTTCCTTCTTTCGAGGAACGCCGTGATTCCGTCTAACGCGACACTCGATTCGGCGACGCTCGCCGCGGTGAAGATGCCGTACGTCGGACGGTTTGTGGCCGACGATCGGCGCGGCGGCCGCGAAGTGAAATAGTGGGCTGAGCCTCTCGCTGACGGCTCGGCTCACCACCCAGGGTTCTGCGTCAACTTCGGATTGAGATCGATCGCCCGCTGCGGGATCGGCATCAGCTTGTACTTGTCCGGGATCGGCCCATTGTTGGCCTTCGGGAATTTGCTCGTCGACGATTTCCCACGCGCCATACTGGCTTCGATCCGCGCCTTCGACCACGCCCAATTCCGCTGACTGTCGAAGTAGCCGTTGGGTCCCTCGAGCGAAAGCTCCCACCGGCGCTCGTTGAAGACCGAGTCGCGGAACAGATCGTGGCTCAGGCCGGGCGTCATGTTCGGGATGCCGGCTCGTGCGCGTATCGCGTTGACCGCGGCGTACGCTTCCGCCGTTGGACCGCTGCCCACCTCGTTCGCCGCTTCGGCGATCATGAGAAGCACTTCGGCGTAACGAAGGATGATGTAGTCCGGCTCCTCGGCTCCCGTCTGCGTCATCTGAAGGTCCAGGAACTTGCGCGGGAACGGGGTCTCGCTCGCGTACGGTTGCGACGCCGACAAGGCTTCGTTCCACGTGACGGTCGTACCCGCCTTGTTCCACGAAAAGATGAACGTTCCGTCGCGCCGCTTGTCGTCCGTTCGGAAGGTGTGGAACCAGATGCTTTCCGCCTCGAACGAACCGTTGGTCACGGCGCCAAGGTTCGGCGTCGTGCCGTTCGCGGCCATGTGCGACGAGATGCGGCCGCCGATATTCGGCGCGCGCACATTCTGGACGGTGAAGATTACCTCGCTGTTCTTCTCGTTCACCGTACCGCCGAAGAAATCGAACAGCGATTTGTAATCGGACACGAGCGAGTAATCGCCGTCGGACTGCACCTGCTTTGCCAAGGTCAGGGCGTTCTGCCAGTCGGCAGCGCTACCGACGCCCGTCCCGGCCCGCTGCAGGTACACCTTGGCCAGCAATGTCTTGGCCGCGCCGCGAGAGGCGCGCCCGTAGTCCGACCCGGTCAGACTCTTCGACGAGGGTAGCGCCGTGATCGCGTCCTTGAGGTCCTGCTCGATCTGCGCGTACACCTCCTGCGCGGTATTGCGCGGGATCTGCAGGCTGTCGAGCCCCTGCGTTTCGTGCAACTTGAGCGGCACACCGCCCCAGAGCCGAACGAGGTTGAAGTAGTGCAGAGCGCGCAGGAACTTCGCCTCGCCGATGATGCGGCCCTTCAGCGCGTCGTCCATCTGGATCTGCGGCACGTGGTCGAGGACCGAGTTGGCGCGGTTGACGGCGTCGTACGCGGCTTGCCAGATCGACTGGACATAGGCATGCGACAGCGGAATCGCGTAGACGTCGGGTTGCGAGCGCTCGTTGGTCGCCGAGAGACGCGAGGTCCACATCTCGGTCGGGAACTCGACGAGCATGACCAGATTACGCCCGTAGTAGTTATCGCCCGTGCTGTTGATGAAATCCGCATAGACGCCGTTCACCGCCGCGACGGCGTCGCCCGCGTTCCGGTAGAAGTTCGAGGGACCGATGAAGTCGAACGGCTGCTCGGTCAGGAACTGCTTGTCGTTGCACGCCAGGGCCACGGCCAGTGTGCCGAGCGCGAGAACGGTCTTCGTTCGCGTGTGCATATTGGTCAGCTCCCGTGCTCAGTAGGAAACGTTGATGCCGAGCGTGAAGCTCTTGGCGAGTGGATACGAGCCGACGTCGATGCCGCGATTCGTGTTTCCAATTCCCTCGCTGCTCACGTCCGGGTTGAAGCCGCTGTAGTGTGTCCACGTGACGAGATTCGCTCCGGTCACGAAGACTTGCGCGTTCGACACGCCGTATCGCGAAAGGATGCGCTCGGGCAGTTTGACACCGACCGTCACGCTGCGAAGGCGAAGGAACGATCCATCCTCCAGCAGGTCGCTCGTGATGTCGGACCCGATCGTTCCCGGGGTGAAGTTGACGCGCGGGAACGTCGCGCTCTGGTTTGTGGGCGTCCACGAGTCGAGGTACCGATCAGCGATGATGTTCGTGCCGGGACTTCCTGCCTCGAGACGCACGTTGTTGATGTTGAGGATCTTGTTGCCGTACACCGCGTCCATCAACGACGAGAACTGGAACCGGCCGAGGGTGAAGCTGTTCATCCACCCGGCGCTGAACTTCGGGTTCGGATTCCCGATGATCGTCCGGTCGTTCGCGTCGACGATGCCATCGGGCGCGGTAGGACGACCGAGGGCGTCCGGCTTGCCGGCAATGTCGAGCAGCTTCACGTCGCCGGCGTTCCACTTCGTTCCGCTGATCGGCTTGATCTTCGCGGTGTACGCGGCGGCCGCGGCGGAGTCGCGAAGCAGGCCGTCGGCCATGTACCCGTAGAAGGCACCGAGCGACTGGCCAACCTGAATGAGCGACCCGAGCAGCTTCAGGTCGGTGTTCACGCTGTTCGCAAAGATCGTGGTGGGCCCGCCCAGATCCAGCACGCGATTCTTGTTGTGGGAATAGTTGAACGTCGACGTCCAGCCGAGTGAGTGTTGCTTGGCGTCGAGTATCGTGAGCGTGAGTCCCAGCTCGTACCCGTTGTTCTGAACCGCTCCGATGTTCTGAAGCGCGGCGCCGAAGCCGCTCTCGAAGGGAAGATTGACGGCCAGCAACAGATTCGTCGTCTTCTTCTGATAGACGTCGCCCGTGAAGCTCACTCGGCCGCCATAGAGGCCGAGGTCGACGCCAACGTCGGTTTGGTGCGTCGACTCCCAGCCGAGCTTCGGATTTCCAACCGACGCGGGGAAGTAGCCGCCGACAACGGCACCGCCGAACGTGTACTGCTGCGACGCAAGGTGCGCCATCGATTGATAGGGTCGGATCGACGGGTTGCCGGCCACGCCGGTCGACACGCGGAGTTTGAGCTGTTCGATGCTCGTGAAACGCTGCATGAACGGCTCTTCGCTGACACGCCAACCAACGGCTGCCGACGGGAAGAAGCCCCACTGTTGATCCGTGCCGAATCGCGATGAGCCGTCCTCTCGCCCGGTCACGGTGAAGAGGTAACGGTTGGCCAGCGTGTAATTGAAGCGTCCGAGATACGACGCGAGGGTCCATCGGGTATGACCCGACGTCACGACCGGACCGCCCGTCTGCGTGCCGGAGCCGATGCTCTCGAACACGTCGATGTCGCTCACGAAGTTGCTGTTCTGGATCGAGGTCGCCACGAGATCGCTTTGCTGGCGGCTGTATCCCGCGAGCGCGTCGATCTGGTTGAGCGAGCCGAATGCCTTGCTGTACGTGAGCAAGTTCTCATTCAAGAAGTTCGTCGTCTCCGTCTTTCCGCGCTTGGCGTAGCCGTTAGTCTGGGATCCTTGCAGTGTGGTCCTCGGCCAATAGGTGTCGCGCGAACGGTTGGCGAGATCGGCGCCGAGGCTCGAGCGGAACTTGAGCCCACCGACGATCTCGTATTCCGCCGACGCGTTGGCGAGCGCGCGTGTATCGCCCAGCTTGTCGGTGACGTCCGCCGCGAGCGAGACCGGATTGGGAACCGCAGCCGGCGCGAGGAGCGGCGACGGATTGTTCGTCTGAATCAAGGTGTAGGCGCCGTTGGGCTGCCGCACCGGAAGAACGGGATAGTAGTTCAGGGCGGCGCCGACCGCGCCCGCGCCGGCGTTGAGTGATCCGTCCGTCGGCACGGAACCCGTGTTCACGCGGCTGAGCGTGACCGTGCTCGAAAGGCGCAGCTTGTCGCCGATCGACTGATCGAGATTCCCCCGGAGCGAGGCACGGCGGAACGATGAGTTGATGACCACGCCCTGTTGCTGGAAGATGCCGCCGGACAGCCCATAGCGGGTCGCGTTGGTGCCGGAACCGCCGCCCGTCACGCCGAGCTGAAGGCTGCTCATCGGCGCCGTGCGGAAGATCTGGGACTGCCAGTCCGTCGTTTTCAGCGTATCGGGGTTGGCGAAGATGACCGCGGTTCCATTCGCCTGCGACCAGGCGTTCGCGAACGCCGCGAATTCCTGGGCGTTGAGCAAGTGGTAGCGGTGCGCTACGGTCTGGCTCCCGCTGTAGCTGTCGAGCGTAAATCGCGGCCGCGCCGACTGGCCGTGTTTGGTGGTGATGATGATGACGCCGTTCGCCCCGCGCGCGCCGTAGATCGACGTCGCGGACGCGTCCTTCAGGATCTCGATCGACTCGATGTCGCTCGGGTTGAGCGCGGCGAGCGGATTCGACGGAACCTGCGGCGGCGGCTCAGTGGGATTACGCCCGCCGTCGCTCGGATTCTGCGCGTCAGGATCGTTCTCGATGGGGAAGCCGTCGATGACATACAGCGGCTCATTGTTGCCCGTGACGGACGATCCGCCGCGTATGCGAATCGACAACGCGGCGCCGGGTGCCGACGACGCCTGCGTCACCATTACCCCCGGCGCCGCGCCTGCCAGGATTTGCTCGAGCGACTGCGTCGGGGTCTGAGCGACGTTCGGCGTCACGGAGGCCACGGAGCCGGTGAGGTCGGAACGGCGCTGGGCTCCGTACCCGACGACTACCATTTGATCGAGCGTCACCGATGCCGCGGAGAGCGACACGTTCACCGTGAGGATTTGTCCGGCCGACAACGTGACCTGTTGGTCGACCGGTGCATAGCCGATGCGGGCGACATGGAGTCGTCGCGCGCCCGCCGGTACGTCGGCAATGGTGTACTTGCCGTCCGTTCCGGTCCGGCCACCGAGCGCCGATCCGGTAACCGTGACGCTGACGTTTTGAATCGGCGCGCCGGCGGTCCGGTCGGTAATCGTCCCGATGATCCTCCCGGTGCCCGCCTGTTGGGCGCCGGCGGCGTTGACGGTCGCGGCGAGCAGCGCGGCAACGGTAAGGCGGGTCAGGACTCGCTTCGAGGTTCGGCGGCGCGTCCGAGTCATGCGGCGATCTCCTTTGGCCGTGGGGCCCATCGCAGTTTGTTCTTCAAAAGGACAAAATCGACAAAGGCGCCTGCAACGTGGTCGTGCGGGGCTGCGTGAATCGGGCTGGAAGCCGGCTACTCGGCTACTCGGCTGCTCGGCTGCTCGGCTACTCGCCCGAGGCGCCGAGCTGCCGAGCGGCCGAGCTGACCAGGGCACCGCCGGATATTGTTCGCACAAAGAACTATTGCGGGTTTAACCTGTCGCCTGATCCCCAAACGCGCCAGGGGGAACGTGCCAACAGGCCCCGGATGATCGTCAGTGGAGCGTCGTCGCACGTGGGCACGTTCGAGTCACCCGCCCCTCCCCGATCCCGCCGCAATGGCCGCTCCGCAAGTAAATCCCCCCTCGCCCGACCGCATCGGCGACCTTCTCATCAAAGAAGGCCTGATCACGCGGGAACAGTTGGCCAAGGCGATCTCGGAACAGAAACAAACGGGGGCGCGCCTCGGCTACTGCCTGGTGAAGCTCGGGATGGTGCCGGAGGTCGAGCTGACCAAGGTGCTGGCCAAGCAGCACAAGATGCCCGCCGTCGATCTCTCCCGGTTCGAGATCGACCCCAAAATCGCGAAGACCGTCCCCGCCGACATCGCCCGCAAGCATTGCCTCATTCCGGTCAAGCGCGACGGCCGGACGCTGACGGTCGCGATGGCCGATCCGATGCAGCTCGGGGTGCTCGAGGACCTCAAATTCATCACGCGGTACGACATCTTCCCCGTCCTCGGCGGCGAGTTCACCGTCCGATCGCTGATCGACAAGGTCTTCGGCGCGACCGACGAGGCGCAGATGGCGTCGCTGATGGACACCATCAACGAGCTGGAAGCGGAAGTCGGCGCCGACGTCGAGGTCGTGGAGGACGACGCCGAGATCGACCAGGCTGCGCTCCAGGCGCAGATGGAAGACGCGCCCGTCGTCAAACTGATCAACGCCATTCTTACCGACGCCGTCCGTCGAGGCGCATCGGACATCCACTTCGAGTGCTTCGAGCACGAGGTGCGCGTCCGCTACCGCATCGACGGCGCCCTGATCGAGGTCATGAAGCCGCCGCTCAAGCTCAAGGCGGCGCTGATTTCCCGCTTCAAGATCATGGCGCTGCTCAACATCGCCGAGCGTCGGGTGCCGCAGGACGGCCGCATCAAGCTGAAAATGGGGAATCGCGTCATCGACTACCGCGTCTCGACGCTGCCCACGCTTTTCGGCGAGAAGGTCGTGCTCCGAATTCTCGACAAGGGCAACCTTACGTTCGACCTCTCGGCGTTCGGCATCGAGCCGCGTGCCGAGCGGGAGCTCATGGAAGCGATCTCGAACCCGTACGGCATGGTGCTCGTCACCGGCCCCACGGGTTCCGGTAAGACGACGACGCTCTACTCGGCGCTGTCCAAGGTCAACACGATGGACGTGAACATCATGACCGCCGAGGACCCCGTCGAGTACAACCTGTTTGGCATCAATCAGGTGCTCGTCCGCACCGATATCGGCATGACGTTCGCGGCCGCGCTCAAAGCGTTCCTCCGTCAGGACCCGAACATCATCATGGTCGGCGAAATTCGAGATCTCGAGACGGGCAGCATCGCCATCAAGGCGGCGCTCACCGGCCACATGGTGCTCTCGACGCTGCACACGAACTCGGCGCCGGAAACGGTGACGCGTCTACTCGACATGGGGCTCGAACCATTCAACGTGGCGTCGGCGCTCAACCTCGTGCTCGCTCAGCGACTCGTCCGGCGCATCTGCAACAACTGCCGCACGCGCTACGAGCCGAGTCCCGAGGAGTTCGCGGCCGCCAAGGTCACCAAGAACACCACGCTTCGCGAACTGCACTTCACGGAGGAAGCGGTTCTGAATACGCGCACGAAGGCGACGAAGGAAGCATCGCCCTTCCTCGAGAAGCTCAGCCTCGACACTAAGATCGGAGAGATCGCCTTCTTCAAGGGCGCGGGCTGCGAAAAGTGCGAGCGCACGGGTTTGAAGGGACGACAAGGCGTCTACGAGGTCATGACGATGACGCCACTCATCCGGAAGCTCGTCATGCAAAACGTCGGCGCCACCGAGATCCGCGATGCGGCGATCGAGGAAGGCATGCTCACGTTGCGCATGGACGCTTGGCTCAAGGTGATCAAGGGGATCACGACGACCGAGCAGATGATCAGGGAGACGTCGGCGTAATGGGGATGGGGGATGGGCGATGGGCGATGGAACCATCGCCCACCGCCGACCGCCCGCCGCCGAATGATTGACCGAACCCCGCCACTATTCGTCCAACTCTCGTGAGCACAACTACTAGCCAGACTCCGTCGGGCTCCCAAGGCTTGAATTTGCGCGTTCTTCTCGAGGAGATGATCGAGAAGGGAGCGTCCGACTTGCACATCACCGCGGGCGACCGGCCGAAGCTGCGCGTCGACGGCGACATCGTGAACTCGAGTATCGAGGTCTCGATGCAGCCGAAGGACACGCTGCAACTCGCGTATTCGGTACTCACCGAAAATCAGAAAAAGCGGTTCGAGATGGAGGACGAGCTGGACTTCTCGTTCGGCATCCAGAACCTGGCGCGCTTCCGCGGCAACTGCTTCAAGCAGCGCGGCTGCGTGTCGATGGTCATTCGTCAGATCCCCTTCAACATCCGCACGTTCGAGGATCTCGGTCTACCCCGCGTCATCGCGGACCTCTCCGACAAGCCGCGCGGCTTGATTCTCGTCACCGGGCCCACGGGCTCCGGAAAATCGACGACGCTGGCCGCGATGCTCGACCGAATCAACCGGTCCGTCAAAGGACATATGATCACGATCGAGGATCCGATCGAGTTCATTCACAAGCACCAGCAGTGCATCGTCAATCAGCGCGAGGTCGGGTCCGACACAAAGAGCTTTCAGGCGGCGCTCAAGTACGCGCTCCGGCAAGATCCGGACATCGTGCTCATCGGCGAAATGCGAGATCTGGAAACGATCCAGGCGGGTCTCACGATCGCCGAGACGGGCCACCTCGCCTTCGCCACGCTTCACACGAACAGCGCCGCCGAAGCGGTGAACCGTATCATCGACGTCTTCCCCAGCCACCAGCAGTCGCAGGTACGCGCGCAGCTCGCGTTCTGTCTCGAGGGCATCATCACGCAGACGCTGCTGCCCAAGATCGGCGGCCGCGGCCGCGCCATGGCCGCCGAGATCCTGGTCGTGACGCCCGCCATTCGCGCGCTGATCCGCGACGACAAGATCCACCAGATCTACTCGATGATGCAGTCCGGAAAGAAGTACGGCATGCAGACGATGAACGACGGTTTGTACAATCTCTACATGAGCAAGACTGTCTCGCTCGACGAAGTGCTGCGCGCGAGTCACGACACGGCGGAGCTCATGCGCATGATCGGCATCACGCCGGAGAACGACGGGAAGGCGTCGCCGGCGATGGCCGCGGCGGCAGGCGGGCGTCGGTAAACAACGCTCTTCCGGCATAAACGGCGCTGGTAAACAGCGCCGTTTTACAGACGCCTTTTGCAAGCGTCGTTTGTGCCGTAAAGCGCCGTTCAAACCGCCGTATGCTGCAAAGAATTTTTGCGCATTCCCCGGCCCCGGCGCGCGTGGGTTTGGTGAGAAGTATCACCACCCACATCCCGTAATCTTTCCCTCCGCGAATCGTCATCACCACAGTGGGCCACCACGCTCACGGGCGACGTGTGCCCGATTGCACCGCCGAAGTCCCACAGGGGCCTTATGCCGACGTTTACATACACAGCGCGCGCCATCAACGGCGACCTCAAGTCCGCGACGATCGAAGCGCCGAGTCGCGACGATGTCATCAAACAACTTCGTCAGCTCAAGCTGAACGTCGTCAAGATCGACGAAGGCACCGCGAATCGAAAGAAACGCGGCGGGTCGATCAAGATGCGCGATATCGTCATCTTCACGCGCCAGTTCTCGACGATGATCAACGCCGGTCTGCCTCTCGTGCAGGCCCTCGACATCCTCGCGAACCAGAGTGAAAACCCGGCGCTCAAGGATGTCACGCGCCAGGTCATGTTCGACGTCGAATCCGGTAACACCGTCGCCGACGCGCTCCGCAAACATCCCAAGGCGTTCAGCGATCTTTACGTCAACATGGTGGCCGCCGGTGAGGCGGGTGGTATTCTCGATACCATTCTGATGCGCCTCGCGGTGTTCATGGAAAAGAACGACGCCCTCATTCGAAAGGTGAAGGGGGCCATGATTTACCCGGGCGTCATCATGAGCGTGGCGGCGATCGCCATCACCGTGCTGCTCGTGTTCGTCATTCCGACGTTCGAGAACATGTTCAACAGTGCCGGCATCGAACTGCCGCTGCCGACGCGCATCGTCATCGGACTGTCGCGCGGGTTGAAGTCCTATTGGTATGTCCTCATCGCCGCGGCCATCGGGATCTTCGTCAGCGTCAAGCGCTACTACGCGACGCCCGGCGGCAAGTTGAATATCGACCGCCTGATGTTGAAGATGCCGGTCCTCGGCGACGTGCTCCGGAAGTCGGCCGTGTCGCGCTTCACGCGCACCCTTGGCACGCTCATCTCGTCGGGTGTATCGATCCTCGACGGTCTCGAGATCACGGCCAAGACGTCGGGCAACCGCGTCATTCAGGACGCGATCATGGAATCGCGCGCCTCGATTGCCGGCGGTGAAACGATCGCGGCGCCGCTCAAGAAATCCGCGGTGTTCCCGCCGATGGTGATCTCGATGATCGCCGTCGGTGAACAAACCGGTGGTCTGGACGAGATGCTCACCAAAATCGCCGACTTCTACGATGAAGAGGTGGACGCGGCCGTTTCCGGCCTCCTCGCGCTCATGGAGCCCGTGATGATCGTCTTCCTCGGCGTAGTCGTCGGCGGCATGGTCGTCGCCATGTACCTGCCGATCTTCGACATGGTGAACGCAGCGGGCTGATCGCCTCCACGCATCTCATCGAGAAAAACGACAGAGGTCCCGACCGGTATGGTCGGGGCCTCTTGTTTTCCAGAGATCATACGAAGGGAGTGTGAAGACCCGGTGTCAAAGTTGCCCTTCTGATCGACGATCGATCAGCGCGGGGCAGTCGTGAATCTGTACATTATCGTCGCGGTTCTGGTGATCGCGACGATCATTGGTGCGATCGGGATCCGTCGTCTTCTTCGCCGTCTGCTCTCGCCGGCGCAAGCGGAACAAGCCGAGCACACCGTGCCGTTCCTGCTCGGCTCGATCGGCGGATTCTTCGGGCTCGTCGGCGGTCTGTTGCTCTCGAGCAGCTGGAGCGATCTCCAAGCGTTGCGGCCGCCACCGAGCCAGCTCAACACCCACTCGACTCCGCAGGGCGGCAGTCACCGTAGCGGCAACAGAAGAGCGGGCCCCATGCGGGCCCGCTCTTCCTTTCCAGGCTCGTGCTAGCGAATCGGGATGCCCTGCGTCGCCTGAATTGTCACGCTCGATCCCGCGGGAATCGTCGCTGGTTCGTTGCTGCCGTTACCCAGCGAGATTATCGCGCCCGCTCCGGCGCCGAGTAGACCACCCGTGATGAGGCCAGCCGCTTCGCCCCCGGTCACGATTGCGCCGAGCGCGGTGCCGACCGCGCCGCCGATGACGGTGTTGCGAATAGTTTTGTTCGACGCGCCGCTCGCGTTCTCGACTCTAACCCCCGAAATGTTGCCGCTGAACGGATACGCCCGGTCGTTCATGTGTAAGGCGTTCACGTTTAGACGAATGACGTTCCGGTCGCCTGGGACCTTCGCCGAATGGACGCCAGTGACGACGCCTGTGAGTGCCGCGCCGGCGGGAATCGCCACCGCACCGTTCTGAGCGTAGACGGGATTCGTCACGGTCACCGAGAACCGATCGCCGTCGTGGTTCGAGGTGGAAATCGATTGATCGAAGCGCCCCAGCATGGTCGTGCCGGCCGGAATGAAATCGGCGGTCACTGGACTGACTGAACCGATGTCGCCCGCTTCGGAACGGACGGTCGTCCCACTGGCGCACGCGATGAACGAGCCGAGTCCGGCGACGCCCGCCGTTATGAAAATTTTGTGAAACATTGTTCCTCCAAGACTTCTCAACTTCAGGATCGGGCAAGACCTACGCCCGAAATCCGTGTGGCCTCTCAGCAACACAAACAGTCATTTGCGGGAGCGGCCTGATGCCATTACGGGTACCGTGGGCGCGCGCAAGTCTCGGACGGCGCCTCGATCTCCACAGCACGAACCACCTCGCCTAACCGATTCATGCCCTCTCGACCCTGGTTCGATCACTACGACGCCGACGTTCCGCACACGCTCGGTCCGTATCCCGAACAGACGCTGCTCGATCTGCTCGCCGCGAACGCGCACGCCCATCCGCGTCATCCGATCACGTACTTGAAGGGCAGGGCGATGACCTACGCCGAGCTCGATCGACGGAGCGATGCGTGCGCGGCGGCATTCGCCGCGCTCGGCGTGCGGCCGGGCGATCGCGTTGCCATCGGTCTGCCGAACGTTCCGCAGTTCTTGATCGCCGAGTTCGGCGCGTGGAAGGCTGGCGCAATCGCCTGTCCGTTCAACCCGACCTACACCGAGCATGAGCTCGAGGACGCGCTCAACGCGACGGACGCGGAACTAGTCGTAACGCTCAATCGCTTCTACGAGAAAGTAAAGCGCGTCCAGCCGCGCACGAAGATCCGGCGAGTCATCCCGACGAACGTCAAAGAGTACCTGCCGCGCGCGCTGGCGATCGCCTATACGCTCCTCAAGGAAAAGAGCGCCGGCGATCGCATCGTCCTGCAACGCGACGACGTCCGATTTGCCGAGCTGCTGGCGCGGTTCAAAAGCGTAGCTCCGCCGCCGGTACGTGTCGCGCCGTCGGATCCGGCAGTGATCCTCATGAGCGGCGGGACAACCGGCACGCCGAAGGGCGTCGTCGGTCTGCATCGCGGAATGACGATTGCCGGACGACAGCTGCAGGCCTGGCTCAGCCCCGCCATGAAACCGTGGACCGACGCGATCATGCTTCCGCTGCCGCTCTTTCACACCTACGGCAACACCGGCGTGCAAAGTCTGGCGTTCATCAACCACAATCCGATCGTTCTCATTCCAGATCCGCGTGACGTCGAGGGCCTCCTCTCCGAGATCCATCGCGCCAGACCGGCGTTCATCTGCGCCGTGCCCACGCTGCTCTCCGCGATCATGGCGCATCCGCGCGCCCGGGAGAAGAAAGTGCGGTTCGACTCGATCAAGCTGTGTTTCTCCGGTGCCGCGCCGTTGATGGCCGAGACGAAGCGACGATGGGAAGAGCTCACCGGCGGTGTCGTCGTCGAGGGCTACTCACTCACCGAAGCACAGATGGCCGTCATCGCGAATCCGGTGCGTGGCGAGAAAAAGGTCGGCTCGATCGGCATGCCGTTGCCCGATGTCGACGTGCGCATCGTGGACGCGGACGCCGGGGAGCGCGAGCTCGACCTCGGCCAGGTAGGCGAGATCGTCATCGCCGCGCCGCAACTGATGCAAGGCTATTGGCGACGCGACGAGGAGACGCGGCAGATGCTGCGGAGCGGCGAAGGCGGTGAGCGACTCCTTTATACGGGCGATCTGGGATACATCGACGCGGACGGGTACGTGTTTCTCGTCGATCGAAAGAAGGATCTCGTGAAGACGAGCGGCTACCAGGTTTGGCCGCGCGAGGTCGAAGAGGTGATCACGAGCCACCCTGCCGTCGCCGAATGCGGTGTCGCCGGCCTGCCCGACGCGTCGCGCGGAGAGATTCTCAAGGCGTGGGTCGTATTGCGCCCCGGCTCATCCGTCACGCCCGACGAGCTGAAAGCGTTTTGTCGCGAGCACATCGCGCCGTACAAGGTTCCGTCACGCTGGGAGTTTGTCACCGACCTGCCCAAGTCGGCGATCGGAAAAGTCCTCCGTCGCAAGCTTCGCGAGCGTGAATTGGAGAGCGCGAAGACCGCCACCGGCGCGACGTAAACGCGTTCGAACTTCCCCCTGCTACGCTTCGACCAACTACTTGCGTTTGGCGATCTGACGGATCCCGTTCTGGACGAGCGTCACGGAAGCCCCTTTGCCTGCCGGGTCTAGCTCGAACTCGAGACGCGCTCCGACTAAGGCGAGCGCGAACGCGGTCGGCGATTCCTGAGTGAGCGCGAACTTCGGTTGGCCCGTGAGTTGAACGAAGAGCTTGCCGCCCGACTGCGTGATTGTCATCGATACCGTCGGTGCGAATGCATAGTCGCCGACCAGGCGCGCGAGCTCGGGATGGACGCTCGCCGCGGCCAGAACGCGACGAATTCCCCAGGTCACGAGCTCCGGCTCGGTCAAGTAAATGAAATGATCGCTCGCCGAGGTCAGCACGAGCGCTCCGTCCGGCAGACGGCCGGCAACCGAGGAGAAGTGGGCGATGCGCTGCTGGAGGAACGCGGCAAACCAGCGGTCGCCGTCTCCGGGAAACGTGACGCCCGGCGGTAATGGCTGATTCTTGCCCGCGAGCAGCACGACAGTAGGAACGATCGGCGCATCACCATCGACCCGGAACACCGTGAACCCGTCCGCCTCCGCGCGCTCGATTTCCCGGGCCTCCGCCACCAGCCCTGGCGGCGCGCCTTGCAGGACCTGGGCGTTCAATCTTGCCAGCATATTGCAGTCTGTCGTTTGCGCAGCGCGCGCGACGGCGCATATGTCGTCGCGAGTCTGCATGAAATCGGTGGGATCGACGTAGACGAGGCCGGCCACCTCCTTGGGGTATCGGGCGGCAAAAGTGTGAATGATCGGTCCGCCGTAGGAGTGCCCGACGAGCACATACGGCGGGGATACGTGCGTCGCCGCGAGCACCGCGTGCATCTCATCCGCGAGATTCTGAATCGTTCGCGGTCGAGTGCTCGGCTGCGATTCCCCGACGCCGGAACGATCGTAGGCGATCGTCTTCGTCAGGGTGGCTACGTCGCTCTGAACATCACCCCAGGTGACGGCGCCGGCACCAAAGCCGCTCGAGAATACGATTGCGGGGACTCCCGGCTTTGATTCCCCCGCCGTCAGAACGACGAGCGTATGCCCATCCACCACGATCGAAGATGTGGCCGGTCGCTGCGCGTTTAGGGTGGCCGCCACGCTGAAGAACATCGACAGCGTCCACGTGATTCGTCGCATCATCATCATGGTGGTGTTTCCTCGTAGAGTTGGAGCTGGTCGAGCTGTTTTCCAATGTGCGCGATCTTCGTATTGCGACCGCGAATCGCGAGCGCGCTGAGGGCGATGAACGTGACGGCGATCATGGCCGCCAACACGAAGGCGTCCCGATAGTGAATCCCGATGCCGAGACAGAATACCACCGGACCGGCGACCATGGACAACCACCGGAGCCAGAATCGCTTGCCGATGAAGAACGAGCGCTCGCGCTCCAGCGCGTCGCGATAAAAGGACGCTACCGGCATCTCCGCCAGCTCGAGGTACGCGTCGATCGTGCGGCGACTGTGCGACGTGACTTGCTGGATGCCAAAGGCCCAACCGAGGAGCGCGATCAGGGCGCCAACACGCGCGCCCCATGCCGGCTCGACGAAGAACATCACAGTCCACACCGTCACGTTGAAGAACGCCGCCACGTACGTCTGCGCTCTCATGTTCCGCGCATCGCGCTCGAGGCGGCGGGCCTTCTTCGCGAGATCGCCCGTTCCGAGGCGGAAGGCTTCCGTTGGCTGAGCGAGCCAGAATTGCTGCGCGCGATCCACGGTGTGTTCATCTGTCATCGGGAACCTCCGCGTGGATCATCCGGGCCACGATCTTCTTGATGCGGTGGACCCTGGTCGCGACGTTCGATGCCGTCAGTCCAGTGATCTCACCGATCGACCTGGCGTCGAGCCCTTCGAGGTACAGCAGCATCAGCTGCTGGTCCGGAGGTTGAAGGCGGCGAATCGAGTCATGCAGCCGTTCGAGCATCATCGTGCGATCGACAGCTTCGTCCGGCGCCGCATCGGAGGAGATCGCCTCGAGCTCATCGAGGCTGACGACGTGCGCGGCCCGCGATCGGAGGTAACGCTGGACGAATGTCGCCGCCACGTTATGGGCGACCCGGTATGTCCACGTTCGCAGCGAACAGCGTTCGTCGAACCGGGCGAAACTCCGCCACAGCGCGAAATGAATCTCCTGCCGCAGATCGTCACGCTTGTCACCGTCTCGCTCATAAGAGCGAATCAGCCGCGACAAGGCGTTCCCAAACTCGCCGACCGCCTCGTCGTACAAGGCGCGTTGACGTGTCTGGGGCGGAACGGATCCGGTAGCCATTCGGTGTGAGATAGTCGCCGCCACGAGACCTTTCTTACAGCCTTGCGCAGCCTTGCGGGCGGAAACTACGAGCGCGCGGACGGGATCACGCAAGCGCCGACAAAACGACGGATTACGCCACGGTCTTGTATCCGCCAGAGACGAATTCGCCTTGGCTGCTCCGCGTCAGTGGCCCGCGTCATGCGCATGAGGCCGCGTCTCGACCAGACTACAATGCAAGCCGAACCACTGTTGCCGGTCTCCGACGCGATCAAGGAGTTCATCTCATTCATCGCCCTCTTCCTCAGCGCGGGCCCGCTGGGGTTCCGGTACTTCGCGCTGCGATCTCGCGATTCGGCCTCGGATCGCCCGTTCTATGACGACGCGGCGAAGCGAGCCGCGGCGATCGGTCTGATCGGCGTCGTCATCGGCCTGCTCATGGCGTGGACGGGGTTGCCCGATCTCGCCGCACGCCGCCACACGTCAGCCGGCGTCCTCCTCACTTCCGACCCGCCGACGATGATGCAGTTCGGCTTTCTCGCGTTGGCGCTGATCGGCTTCGCGCTCGCCGCCCTTCGCGTGAGCGCGGGCTGGGCACTGGCGGCGATTGGCGTGATTGCCGGAACCCTGCGCCTCGCATTCCTCGGACAATGGTCGCGGCTGATCAATCCGGTGCATTCGCTCGCCGCCGGTCTCTGGATCGGCACGCTCTTCGTGCTCGTGGTTGCGGGGCTGAGCTCCCTCGTCGCCCACGAGCCCCGTGCGCGTCGCGGACCGATCGCCGCGGACATGGTGAACAGCTTTTCGCCGCTGGCGTTGTCGATGGGAGGCGTCGTCGTCGCGTTCGGGCTGATCA
>DATMHK010000261.1:0-6164 GCA_035554995.1 Gemmatimonadaceae bacterium | reverse complement strand
GCGTGAATCTCGAGGCGACGCGCGGCGATTCGCCGAGAGTCTGGCTCATCGCCCACCTCGATTCCAAGTGGCAGCCCGTGTCGATGATCATGCGGGTCGGCGGCGTGCTCACGCTCGCCGTCGGTTTGGTTGCGCTCGGGGCGCTGTCGCTCGTGCGTGCGCCGTTCGCGGGATGGATGCTGGTCGTCGTCTGGGTCGGCGCGCTGCCGTTGATCCTCTCGGTTGTCGGCGCGCGAAATCACGGCACGTTGGATAACGCCAGCGGCGTCGCCACCATCCTCGACGCCGCGGCCCGCGTCGATCGCTCACGTTCGTTAGGTGTTCTGATCACCGACGCCGAAGAGCTGGCGCTTGCCGGCGCACGAGTGTGGGCGAGCGAAGGCCGCGTTCAACCGGCGATCGCGATCAACTGCGACACCGTGGATGACGACGGGGCGCTCGTCCTCATGTACACCGGTTCGCGGCCCAGCCGGCTCGTCTCGGCGCTGGAGCAGGGCGCGTCGGCGGCTGGTGAGGAGATCCGAACGCTTCGCTTGATCCCCGGAATCTTGACCGACAGCATCGCCCTGTCGGCACATGGCTGGGAGACGCTGACACTCAGCCGCGGCACGCTTCGTACGTTGCAACGGGTCCACACGTCGCAAGACACGGTTGCGGCGATGTCCGGGAAGGGAATCGACGGGGCGGCCACTGTGCTCGCCCGCACGGTAATGGAGCTCGGCTGATGCAGATCCTGCTGCTCATCGCGGCGATCGTCCTTGGACTCTTCATGATCCCGTTCGGGTTCCCGGGAACGCTGGTCATGTTCGCCGCGGCGCTCTGCTACTACCTGTTGGTGCCGGCCGGCGGAATCGGGCTGGCGACGGTCGTCGGCGTGGGCGTCCTCATGGTGGTGGCCGAGGGGCTCGAATGGATCCTCACGGCGCGCTTCACCAAGAAGTACGGAGGCTCCCGCCGGGCCGGCTGGGGCGCGATCATCGGCGGCATGGTCGGCGCGTTTCTCGGCGTCCCGGTGCCGATCATCGGGTCGATCGTCGGCGCGTTCGTGGGCGCGTTCCTCGGTGCCTTCGTCTTCGAGTATACGCGCGGAACGGGGCACGGGACGGCGACGCGCGTCGCGTGGGGCGCGTTCGTGGGACGCGTCACCGCCGCGGCGATCAAGGTGGCGATCGGATTCATGATCGCCGTTTGGATGATCGCCGCGGTGATGTTCTAAGGGGCAGCTCGGCGGCTCGGCGGCTCGGCGGCCGCTTAGTCGCTGAAGGCCGCCTGCCCGATCGGCGCCGTCGCCGCCTCGGTATAGAACTTCGCGCCGACGATCGTCGATACGACCGAGTTGATCAACGCGCAAATGGCGCTCATGGCGTACAGGCCCCATGAGAACATGCCAATCCCCGCGAAGAATCCGGCGACGACGCTGCCGACGACCCACGACGCGATGCCCGCGTAGGCCGCCGTGCGCGCGCCCGGGCCGAACCGCGGTCGGATGGCGGCGTAGATCCACACGTTGGCGATGATCAGGATGAAATCAAGCGCCAGGAAGATCGGGATCTTGCTCGTCTGCATCGCATTCGCGGACAGCGCCGGGTTTAATGCGTCGAGGGCTGCCTTTTGCGGCCCGGCCAGGACGTAGGTGTTGAGGGCGAAGTCGATCACATTGGCGACGACGCCACCGACGAGACCACCGACGATCACCTTCGAAGTGTTGATTGCCATGACAACCTCTCAGGAGCTGGGGGTAAGGGGAGCTGCCCAGGCGTCTACGGCGGTCTCATCATACGGTGTGCTGAGGTGGTTGGCTATTGGCAGCTCGGCCGCCGAGTCGCCGAGTAGCCGACCAGCTCACTCGCACATAGATTCAAACAACGCCCCGGGCAAATCCGCGGGGCGTATTTTTTTGTCGGTCACCCAGCCCTCCCGTCATATCCATGTTCAGCCAAGAGAATCGCACCGTCGTCGTGGTCGGCGCGCAGTGGGGAGACGAAGGCAAGGGCAAGCTCGTCGACGTCCTCGCCGAGCGCGCTGACTGGGTCGTCCGCTATCAGGGCGGCGCGAACGCGGGGCACACCGTCGATCTTGGCAAGGACTCGTTCGTGCTGCACCAGATCCCCAGCGGCATCCTCCACGAAGGCGTGCGCTGCGCCATCGGGAACGGCGTCGTCCTCGACCCCGAGACGCTGTTCACGGAGATCGACGAGTTGGTGCGCGACGGCATCGACGTCGAGGGACGGCTCTACGTGAGCGACCGCGCGCATCTCGTGCTGCCGTATCACAAGCTCCTGGACGCCGAGAGCTCGCACACCCAGTCGCTCGGCACCACGGGACGCGGCATCGGGCCGGCCTATGAGGACAAGATCGCGCGGCGTGGCATTCGTGTGCTCGATCTGCGGCACCCCGACCGGCTGCGAGAACTGGTGAGCGCCGGTGTCGAGCGCGCCAATGGGCTGCTCGCGTCGTTCGGTAGCGCCAAACGCGCCGATGCCACGCAGGCGTGCGAGGTGCTGCGCAAGCTGAGCGACCGACTGCTGCCGCTGGCGGAGGACGTGGGACTCATGGTGTACCGCGCAACCAAGAGCGGCGCGGCGGTCCTTCTCGAGGGTGCGCAGGGTTCGCTGCTCGACGTCGATCACGGCACCTATCCGTTCGTCACGTCGAGCAGCACGACTTCGGGGGGCGCGGCAACCGGAGCCGGCATTCCGCCGACGTCGATCGACGCCGTACTCGGTGTCGTGAAGGCGTACACGACGCGCGTCGGCACGGGACCCCTCCCCACCGAGATGGACGACGCCATGTCGGAACGCGTGCGCACGCTCGGCAACGAGTTCGGCGCGACGACGGGACGTCCGCGCCGCTGCGGGTGGTTCGACGCCGTCGTCGTGCGCTATGCGACGCGCATCAACGGCCTCACCGACGTCGCCGTCACGAAGCTCGACGTGCTCGACACGCTCGATCGGATCGCCATCTGCACCGGCTATGAGTACGAGGGCGACCTGCACACCGAGTTCCCGGGCGATGTCACCGCGCTCGACGACATCGAGCCGCGGTACGAATGGGTCGAGGGGTGGCAAAGCTCGACCGCCGACGCGCGCCGCCTCGAGGATCTGCCGGGCGAAGCGCGCAAATATCTCGACCGTCTGCAGGAACTGATCGAGACGCGGATCACGTACGTCAGCGTCGGCACGCGGCGCGACCAGATCATCGGGTTGTAGTGATGGCCGAGGTCTACGACCTGGTCATCGTCGGCGGCGGGCCGTGCGGTCTCGCCGCGTCGATCTCGGCGCAGCGCGCGGATCTCAAGACGGTCGTGCTCGAGGGCGCGTCGGTCGTGAGCACGATCGTGCATTATCCGACATACGTGACGTTCTTTTCCACGGCGGAGAAGCTGGCGCTGGGCGGCATGCCGTTCGTCGTCGCCGGAGAAAAGCCGACGCGCCGCGATGGACTCGCGTACTACCGCGCGGTGGTGAAGCATTTCGCGATTCCGCTCCACCAGTACGAGCGCGTTACCGCCATCGAGTGCGACGGCGACGAGTTCATCGTCCGCTCGGAGTCGCGCGCGCGAGGCTCGTGCGTGACGCGCGCCAAGGCGGTGGTCGTCGCGACCGGATACTTCGGATCGCCCAACTACATCGGCGTGCCGGGCGAGAATCTGCCGCACGTGAGCCACGTCTACCGCGAGGGGCACGAGGCGTTCGACCAGGACGTGGTCGTGGTCGGCGGCGGCAACTCGGCGGCCGAGGCGGCGCTCGATCTGTGGCGGTCCGGCGCTCGAGTCACGCTCGTACACTTCGGGCCGACGTTCGACAAGAAGATCAAGCCGTGGGTACTGCCCGATTTTCAGAATCGCGAGAAGGAGGGAAGCATCGGCGCGAAGTGGGACTCGCGAGTCAAATGCATCGAACGCGACGCGGTGGTCATCACGTCGCCGCGTGGGGAAGAGCGGCTCAAGGCAGACTTCGTTTTCATCATGACAGGATTCGCGCCGAACATGGATCTGCTGCGGCAGGTCGGCGTGCCGATCGATCCGCAGACAGGAATCCCGTCGCATGATCCGGACACGCTCGAGACTTCGGTGCCGAATTTGTTTATCGCCGGCGTGGTCGTGGCGGGGTTCGACGCCAACAAGGTGTTCATCGAGAACGGTCGGTACCACGGCGACAAGATCGTGGCGCGAATTCTCGGACGAAGCGCGCCCGCGGAGCCAAAGCTCAGCGCCGAGTTGGATACCTGAGACTCGGCGACTCGGCGACTCGGCGGCTCGGCGGCTCGGCGGCTCGGCGGCTCGGCGACTCGGCGACTCGGCGACTCGCCTGACACTTAGTAGCTACGACGTGTCATATGGGAGTCACGTCGGGCTCACCTATATCGTGCGACGCATCGCTCGAGACACGCGCTGAAATGGACAGGACGGAGCTCGAGCGGGAGCTGGAGCGGCTTCACCCCGAATGTTGGGGTTGGGCGCTGGCGTGCGCCGGTCGCGACCGCGCGCTCGCCGAGGATGTGCTGCAGACGGCGTATCTGCGCGTGCTGTCGGGGAAGGGTCGGTACGACGGGCGGTCACGCTTCAAGTCGTGGCTGTTCGGCGTGATCCGGTTGACCGCGATGGAGGAGGTCCGACGAGCGGATCGATGGCGCGCAGGTGGGTCCGCGCTGGACGTCTCGGGCGCCGTCGATCCGTCTCCCGGAGCAGATGTCACGACCGAGCAGGCGGAGCGGAATGCGGCGCTCGTTGCGGCGATGGCGAATCTTTCTTCGCGCCAGCGGGAAGTGTTGCAATTGGTTTTTTATCACGGCATGACGATCGAGGAAGCGGCGGGTGTCATGGGAGTGTCCGTCGGCTCGGCGAGAACGCATTATGAGCGCGGCAAGAAGGCGCTCGCCGGGCAGATCAAGGAGGTGGACGTTCGATGAGTGACAGCGACTTCGAGCTGGAGAAGCGGTTCGCCGAGCTTCGCGCGGAGGACGAGGCGAATGCGCCGTCGTTCGACGCGGTCCGCGAGCGTGGACGTCGCGACGTCGTTCCGATTCGAGCGACCACGTCCCGGCCGCGCTGGATTGTTCCCGCGATCCTGACCGCTGCTGCCGCTGTTCTCGCCGGAGTGTGGGCGACGAATCGGATATCGACGCGCAATGATCGAGAGCGTCTCGATGCGTTGTTGAGCGACTCATCGATGCAGGTGTTCCGATGGACCATGCCGACCGACGGGCTGCTCACGTCGGCGCGACGAACGCTCCAAACACCGGCACTCTCCGGCTCGGTTCTCGATGCCGCGGCGGTGCCGATTCCGGGAGCTCCCTTCAAAGGAGATTGAGAATGCGAAAGGCGATCATTGGCGCCGCCTTGTTGTTGGGCGCAGTCACCGCAGTTCAAGCGCAAGGACGTGGCGGGCGCGGCGCTGGCCCGGACTGGGCGAAGCCGCAGGGTACGATGTGCATCGACACCGACAACATCGTCAAAGTGGAAGTGCTGAAGGGCGCCGCGGCGGCCGCCGCATACGGAGCCGACGCGGCCGATGGCATCGTGATCATCTACACGAAGCCAGGGCCAGGTCTTCGCAACTGCGCGGCTCCGTCGAACGGAGGCGATGACGCGCTCGGCAAAGTTTTGCTGTCGCCGGATCTCGTCATGTCACATCAGCAGGCGATCGCGCTGACCGAGCTTCAGCGCCAGGCGATTCAGAGCAACATGCTCGACACACAAAAGAAGCTGCTCGACCAGCAGTTCAAGCTTCAGGGCGAAGTCGAGAAGCTCCAGCAGTTGCTCAAGAGCGCTACCCCCGATGAGACGAAAGTTCTCGACGAAATGGACAAGGTCCTCGGCGCGGAGCGCGACATCAAACGCGCCCAGCTCAGCCTGATGGTCAAGCTGAAGAACAACCTGACGCAGCAACAGCAGGCGCAACTCGAGACACTGCGCAAACAGGCACCCGAGAAATAGGCGAGCCGAGTCGCCGAGTCGCCGAGTCGCCGAGTCGCCGAGTCGCGGAGTCGCCGAGCACGCCCAACAGGACGTCGCGGTCCGGGCATGGCTGAGTACATTTCGCCATGCCCGCGACCGCCACTCCCGACGTCCTCGAAAAGCTCGTTTCGCTCTGCAAGCGCCGTGGTTTCATCTTCCAGTCGTCGGAGATCTACGGCGGCACAGGCTCCGTCTGGGACTACGG
>DATMHK010000260.1:0-2113 GCA_035554995.1 Gemmatimonadaceae bacterium | reverse complement strand
TTCGCCAACCATATCGTCGGACAGACTCCGTGGTCAAACCAATCCTTGGTGTGCTCGCGTCAGCGTTCGTCGTGGCGACGGCCCCGGGCGCGCTCCTGGCCCAGGGTAGCGCCGTCACGTTGCTCGAGTACAAGGCTGCCGTTCCGTCGTCGTGGGTGTCGAAGACTCCGTCCTCCACCTCGCGGCTCGCCCAATTCATCGTTCCCGGTTCTGACTCGGCCGAGATCGTCGTGTTCTTCTTCGGCGCGTCGCAAGGCGGCAATGTGGACGCGAACCTCACGCGCTGGCGGGGCCAATTCAGCTCGGGCGACGCCAAGCCGGCGTACGAGCGTGTGACGCGCGACTCCTCGGGCAAGTTCCCTCTCACGATCGCCGAGTATTCCGGCACCTATCGCCGCGGCGTCGGCATGGGCTCGGCCGATTCGGTGAGAACAGGACAGACATTGATCGCGACGATCCTCGAGACGCCGCGTGGAGCGATGTTCATCCAGCTCTTTGGCCCGAGCGCACGCGTGGCAGCCGAACGGGACACTTTCATCAAGTTCGTGAAGGGAATCGGGTCCGGGTCGTAGGCACCGATCTGGCAGAGCCTTCCGAACAGTTTACCGGTTGCCTATTCTCAAAGCCGTCGTTGCCCGTCGAACCGCGATGGGTCACGAGCTCACCCGACCGGAGTTCACATGTCCGCGCTGCGAATTCTTGCAGGTTCGATTGCTGTCGTCTCGTTGGCTGCGTGCAATCGCCAGCCCGCCGACGAGCACATGGCTCACATGTCGCCGGGCGACGTCGCGTTGCCGGCGGTTTCTCCATCCAACCAGCAGGGCGATCTCTCGCTCCCGCCGAGCGCCAGGACCGCGGCAGCGCGGCTCGCGGCGACGCCGCGGCACGCCGAGTGGGTGAAGGTCGCGTGGGAGCCGGGTTCGAAGGACTCGATCATGGCGTGGATTGTCTACCCGAAGACGTCGAACGCGAAGACGCCGGTCGTCGTCGTCGTGCACGAGATCTTCGGATTGTCGCCGTGGATTCGTGGCGTAGCCGATCAGGTGGCCGCCGAAGGGTTCATCGCCATTGCGCCGGACCTCGTCTCCAAGCTTCGCGGCGGTCCGAGCATGGATACGCTGAGCTCGGATTCGGCGCGTAAGCTCACGACGTCGCTTCCGATCGCCGATCGGAACATGGGCATCGCCGCGATAGCGAAGTACGCGATGTCGCAGCCGTCGGCGGCTCCGCGCTATGCGGTGATTGGCTACTGTTGGGGTGGGACGACGACGTGGATGGAGACGATCAACGGCGGCACGAACGGTTACTCGGGTGGCGTCGCGTTCTATGGTACGCCGCAGACCGCGCAGGGCGCGCTGAAGGATTCGCTGGAAAAGATCAAGACACCGATCATGCTTTTGAGCGGATCGAAAGACGCACGAATCGGCGCGGCGATGCCGGCCATCGATTCGACGATGAATGCGCTCAAGAAGTGGTATTACGGCAAGAACTACGAGGGCGCGATCCACGGCTTCCTACGCGCGCAGGATGATCCGCGCCCGACGCGCGGTACCGAGACGCAAGCCGACGTGGACGCCGAGCGAAAGGCGAACCTGGCGGCCACGAAGGATGCCTGGCCGCGCACCGTCGAGTTCCTGAAGAAGAATCTGGGCGTCAAGTAAACGACGGAGAGCCGAGGGCGGAGGATGACACCTCCGCCCTCTGGTTTTCGTAGTGTGAGACAACGACAGGGAGCACCTATGGCAGAGGGTGCACGGCATGTTCCCGTGTGGCTCCGGGCAGCAAGCTTCATCATTGTCGTTCCCGCCTCGGTTGCCGGATGGATTCCGTGGTATGCCGCGGGCTCGCCTCCATTGGCGCCGCGCGCCGGCGCGCCGCTCGCCACCTTCGCGGTGGTGCTGGTCGTTGCGGGGTGGACGGTCTTGCTCATCTGCGCCCGTGAATTCGCCCGCGCCGGCCACGGAACGCCCGCTCCGTATGATCCGCCGCGATCTCTGGTGACGAGTGGTCTCTATCGCTTCACGCGCAATCCGATGTACGTCGGCGTGGTGACGGCGATCTTCGGGCAGGCGCTCTGGTTCCATTCGCGCGACGCCGTCTACTATGGAATCGC
>DATMHK010000259.1:0-49648 GCA_035554995.1 Gemmatimonadaceae bacterium | reverse complement strand
CGCGCGGGGTACAGAGTCCCGAACGGCGTCGTGCTGACGACGGACGTTTTCGCGCGACACTACGCTGACGGCGTGGCCACCTGTGCATCGCTCGACGACTACACGTTGAGCGCGCTGGCTGCGACCGCGCCGAGCTTTTCGGTTGGCCCGTTGGTCGTGCGAAGCTCGGCGGTCGGGGAAGATAGCGCGGCGCAGTCGTTCGCCGGGCAGCTCGAGTCGGTGTTGCACGTGAGAGACGCCGCGGCGCTCGAGCGAGCGGTGATCCAGGTGTGGGCCTCTTACTGGTCCGAGCGAGTCGGTTTCTACCGAAACGCGCGCGGCGCGGCCGCGGCGGGAATGGGCGTAGTCGTTCAGCGGCAGGTGGACGCGTGCGTGGCGGGCGTGATGTTCACGGCGACCGACGAAGGGCACATACTCGTCGAGCTCACCGACGGATTGGCGGACCGGCTGGTTGCGGGCGAGGTCGACGGCGAGCGCATCGTCCTCGATCGCGCGGGGAAACCGCGGTACCGTGATGATCACATAGCTCGATTGAGCGACGACGCCATCGCCGAGTTGCATCGTCTGGCTCTGGCGCTCGAGCACGAGCTTGGCGGACCGCAGGACGTCGAGTGGGTGCTCGGCCGCGACGGCGTCGTGTACGTCGTGCAGTCGCGCGCGATCACGGCGACGGTCAGCGTCGCCTCGCTGTTGACCAACACTCGGCGGGACGAAACGCGACGAGTGGCGTGGTCCAACGCGAACATCAACGAGAACTATCCGCGCCCGGTCACGCCGCTGCTCTACTCGATCGCGACATCGGGATACAGCAACTATTTCCGCAATCTGGCGCTTGCGTTCGGCGTCGCACGCTGGCGCATCGAAGCGATGGAGCCGGCTTTCCGCCGCATCATTGGAGCACACGGCGGGCGGATGTATTACAACCTGTCCGCCATACACTCGGTTCTCCGATTGGCGCCATTCGGCCACGAGCTGTCGGCGTCGTTCGACGAATTCGTCGGCGCGGACGGCAGCAACGTATCGACGCACACGCCGGGGTCTGTCTCCAAGGCGAGGCAAATCCTCGAGGCTGCAAAGATCGTTGCGAGGGCTGGATGGCATTTCGCGTCGCTCGAACGGCGGGTGCGCCGCTTCGAGCTGCGCGCCGATGAATTCGCGACGCGCGCGGACCCGTCGCGGCTCGGCGCGATGTCGATCACGGCGCTCGGGGATCTCCTCGCCGACTTCATGGCGATTCGTCGCCGGCATTGGGTGGATGCTTCGCTCGCCGACGCCGCGGCCATGCTCTGTTACGGCGCGCTTGCCGGCCTGCTGCGCCGCGCGTACAAGGGAACGGACCACGACGAGATCCATACGTCGCTGCTCAAGGCCATACCGGGCGTCGTGAGTGGAGAGCCGGTCCTCGCGCTGTGGGAGCTGTCGCGACTCGTTCGTGAAAACCGAGAGCTGCACGTCCTCGTCGAGCGCCACCCGTCGCGCAGGGTCCTCGAGATCATTGCGACGAATTCCCGTTTCGCGCGATTCAATGCCGGGCTGACGAACTATCTCGCCGCGTGGGGTTTCCGGTGCTCCGAAGAGCTCATGCTCGACAGCCCGAGCTTTCAGGAAGATCCCGCACCGGTGATCGACATGTTACGGGCGTACGCACGGGTCGAAGGCCCGTCGCCGGCCGAGTCGATGCGACGGCAGGCAGCCGAACGCGAGGTCGAAACCGCGCGTGTGCTCGAGGAGCTGCGCGGTCGTGTGCTGTCGCGTCGTGCGCCCGTCGGTTACGCGACGATTCTTCGCGCACTGATCCCGTGGACACACGCGGCAATTCGTCATCGCGAACGGGTGCGTCTCAAGCAAGCACTGCTCTACTCGCGCTGCCGACGCATCGTACTTGCGATCGGCGAGACGCTCGGACGCCGCGGTGTGATCGCGAATGTCGGGGACGTTTTCTTTCTTACCGCCGAAGATCTGGTCGAGATCACGTCTGGGAGTTCGATGCTACCGGGCGCTACACGTGCGGTGGTCGCCGCTCGCCGGGCCGAGCACGAGCGCGTCTCGGCAATGAATCCGCCCGATTCGTTCACGCTGGGCGAGGGCGAACACTGGTCGCCCCTAGCGTCTATTGACCCGGCGGCCGGCCCTGAGCCCGGCGCCATGCGCGGCATTCCGGCGTGTGGCGGTCGCGCGCGGGGTCGCGCAACGATTCTCACGAGCGCGACGGAAGCCGAGCGGCTGTCGCAGGGCGACGTGCTCGTGACGCGCCAGACAGATCCCGGTTGGGGTCCGGTTTTCTTCCTGATCTCGGGACTCGTCATCGAGCGCGGCGGGATGCTGTCGCACGGCGCGATCATCGCGCGCGAGTTCGGCATTCCGTGTGTAGTCGGCGTGAAGAACGCCATGGATCGAATTCCGAGCGGAGCGACGATCGATGTGAACGGCGATAGCGGGGTAGTGCATGTCGTCGATTGATCTCGTCGCCGGATATCTCGCCGAGCGCGCCCGGCCGACGGTGTTTGTTCCATTGGCGGCGCTGATCGCCGAAACGGCGTGGCTCGCGGCGCCGGGCGCGCCGCGCAGCGCGGCCAGCTTCGGGCTGTGCGCCATCCAGGCGCTGCTGCTCGTGATGGCGCTTCGCGTCTGGGACGATTTGCAGGACCGCGCGCGCGACGCCGTGCGTCATCCCGAGCGCATGACGGTTCGCGCGCATCGAACGGGGCCGCTCATCGTGCTTGCGGTGCTGCTCGCCGTTTGCGGAGCGCTCTTGCTGACGACGGCGACCGTGCCGTTGGCGCGAGTGGCGATTCTCGGCTCGATCGGGCTTGGCTTGATCGTGTGGTATCACGCTCGTCCGGAGGAGCCGTCGCGACTCTCCGGTATTGTGTTGCTCGCGAAGTATCCGGCGCTGGCGATTGCGCTCGCGCCGGGGCTCGGCGAACTGACGCCAGTACGCGCCGCGTGCGCGGCCGGCGTCCTCTATCTCGTCGCCTGCACGTACGAGTACCTGGAAGATCGACACAGAGGCATCAAATGACCGTCGCAACTCCCATCGCTCTCCCGACCGTTGCTCCGATCGCGCCCAGCTCGCGTTTCGAGCGCGTCGTCTGCTACCTGTGCGGCGCCGACGACGCCGCGCAGTTCATCACGGCGCAGGACGACTACACCGGGAAGCCGGGTCGATTCACGTTCGTCACCTGCCGGCACTGCGGGCTCCACTACCAGAACCCGCGCCTCACGATCGACGAGATCAAGTTCTTCTACGACGACGAATACATCGCGCACCGGAAGAAGAGTGACTGGGGCGTGCTCACCGGGTTCTTCAACTGGGCGATGGGCCGGCACGACCGGCAGAAGACCGAGATCGTCCGCCGCTTCGTGTCGCTCGAGCCTGGCCGCGAAGTGCTCGACGTCGGCTGCGCGGTCGGCACATTTCTCCAGCACCTCCGGTCGTGTCACGGCGTCTCGACGACGGGCGTCGACTTCAAGGATCTGAGCGGGAGTCCGTCGCTCGCCGGCGTCGATTTCCGTTGCGGGTTGTTCTACGAGCAGGACTTCGGGTCGAAGCGCTTCGACTTGATCACAATGTGGCATTTCCTCGAGCACGACTACGACCCGATGCGCACGTTGCGCACGGCGCGCGACCTGTTGGGCCCCGACGGTCGGCTCATCATCGAGGTGCCCCGGCTCGACAGCACCACGTTCCGCCTCTTCGGACGTCGCTGGCCGGGACTGCAGGCGCCGCAACACACGGTGCTGTTCGATAGGCGGACATTGCTCGCGACGATGGACGCAGCGGGACTCGAGGTTGTCGAGTATCTGCCGTACGGAGCATTCCCGGCCTTCTTCTATTTCTTCGCCGGCGCCGCCTTCACGCTGCTTTGCGGCAAGGGCCTCGACCTCGGCAAGGCGATCTATCCCTACTTCGCGGGGCAGATCCTCATGTCGCCGCTCCTCGCCTTCGAGAAGCAACTCAACTTCGCGATGCAGACGGTTGTCTGCCGGCGGCGCGCATGAGGCGCGTCGTGTTGTGGCTGCGCGTCGCGGCGACGTTCGCACTCATGACGATCGGCGCGCTCGTCATGCTCATCGTCGCCATTCCAACGGCGTTCGTGGCGCGGCGGTTCTACTCCGAAGTAATGGCGCGCGCACTCGGCGCGATGGCGCTGCGGCTCTGGGGAGTGCGCTATCGCGTACACGGCACGCCCCAGCGGCCGTCGCGGCAGACCGTGTACATCGCGAACCACAGCTCGACGCTCGACTTGTTCGTGTTGATCGCACTCGGCCTGCCGCGTACGCGCTTCTTTCTCAGCGGCTTTCTGAGAAGGATGCTGCCGATCGGCATTGTCGGCGGCCTCATTCGAATCTTCTGGACGGTGCCGCAGGAGTTTCCCAACAAGCGCCGTGCGATCTTCAAGCGCGCTGATCGCATTCTTCGAGATTCGGGCGACTCGGTCTTCCTGAGTCCCGAGGGGACGCGCGTCACGAGCGGTGAGATCGGCCGGTTCAACAAGGGCGCGTTCCACCTTGCAACGAGCCTCGGCGCGCCGATCGCGCCGATGTACTTCGCCATCCCTCGCGTGATGGATCCTGGCATGGGCTACGACGCCAGGCCGGGAGCGCTCGACGTCTACTTTCTGCCGCCGATCGACACCACGGGCTGGTGCGTCGCCGACGTCGAGCGACACCGGGACGAAGTTCGCGAGCTCTACGTGCGACTCCATGACTCTATGCGTCGCACCGGGCTCCTTCCCGTCTCGACCGCGCTCGAAGAGGACGCGTCGCTGATGCAGGAGGCGCTCGCGTGACTCATCAAACACTCGTCGACGTCCTGCGCGAGCGAGCGCGCGACCGGTCGAACGATCGAGCCTTCATGTTCCTGACCGATGGAGAAGCGGAGGGCGACACGCTCACATACGGCGAGCTTGACGCCAGAGCGCGCTCGATCGCGGCGGCTTTGGCGTCGCACGGGTTGATTCCCGGTGAGCGCGCGCTGCTGCTCTATCCGCCGGGATTGGAATTCATCTCCGGCTTCTTCGGCTGTCTCTATGCGGGAATCGTCGCCGTGCCGGCGTATCCGCCGCAGCCGTCACAGCTCGCGCGCACGCTGCCGCGTCTGCTCTCCATTCTTGCCGACGCTGACGTGGCCATCGTGCTTTGCGACACGTCGGTGTCTCGCGCGGGAAAGGCGATGACTGCCCACGCGCAGGCGCTCGCCAACATCCCGTGGCTCTCCACAGATCGCCTCGGCGCTTCTCGCGCGGGCGAGTGGACCGGCCAGGGGACTTCGCCGGATCATCTCGCGTTCTTGCAGTACACGTCGGGATCCACCGCGTCGCCGCGCGGCGTGATGGTGAGTCACGCGAATCTGCTCCACAACCTCGCCTACGCGCGTCGCCAGGGCGGGAATGGGCCAGACACCGTCTCCGTGTCGTGGCTTCCGGTCATTCACGACATGGGGCTGATCGAAGGAGTGCTCCAGCCCATCTTCGCGGGCTATCCCGCACATCTCATGGCGCCTGCTTCGTTCCTTCAGCGCCCAATGCGATGGCTGCGCGCGATCACCCGCTACCGCGCGACCAACAGCGGCGCCCCGAACTTTGCCTACGATCTCTGCGTGCGCAAAGTGAGCGACGAACAACTGCACGAGTTGGATCTCTCCTCGTGGCGCATCGCGTACAACGGAGCCGAGCCGATTCGCCGCGAGACGCTCCTTGCCTTCCACGCGCGATTCCGTCGTGTTGGGTTCCGCTGGAAGTCCTTCTTTCCGGTCTACGGCCTCGCCGAGTCGACACTGCTCGTCTCGACCGGGGATCGCGACTACGAGCCCGTCATTCGCGAAGTCGACGTCGACGGCGTAGCGGCAAAATCGCTCGTCTCGAGCGGGCCGCACAGCTTCGGGACGCGGATAGTGATTGTCGATCCCATGACCGCGGCGCCCTGCGTCGACGGTGACGTCGGGGAGATTTGGGTGTCGTCGCCGAGCGTGGCGCGCGGCTATTGGCGCCGCGACGTCGAAAGTGCGGAAACCTTCCGCGCCCGTCTCGCCGACGGCTTCGGTCCGTTCCTTCGTACCGGCGACCTCGGTACGATGATCGACGGGGAGTTGTTCGTGACAGGTCGCCTCAAGGACATCATCGTGATTCGCGGGTACAAATACTACCCGCAAGACATCGAGCTCACCGCCGAGCGACAGCACTCGGCGATTCGCGACGGCTGCTCGGCGGCGTTCGCGCTCGACGGCAGCGACGGTGATTCGGTTGGATTGGCGATCGAGCTCGATCCGCGGCAGCTGCCGGGCGATCAGGAGGACAGGGAACGAGCGTTCGGCGGAATTGTCGACGCCGTGCGCGCGGCCGTGGCGACGGAGCACGGAGTGAACCTGTCGCTCGTTGCCATCGTCGGCGTCGGCGGCGTGCCAAAGACGTCGAGCGGCAAGTTGCGGCGTCGCGCCTGTCGCGACGCGCTGATGGACGGCTCGCTCGGCGAAGTGGCGCGATGGACGACTGTAGGGTTTGCCAGTCGTGACGACGAACGCCAGTTGCTGCGGACCGGCACGTGACGGTCGCTGCCCGGCCGGTCTCCGGTACCATACTGGAGCGACTCACGCGGATCGTCGCGTCGATCCTTCGCGCGCCGCCGCAATGGATTTCCGCGTCAGCGTCGTTTGCGTCGCTGGGACTGGATTCGCTCGGCGCCGTCGAGCTCACCGCGGCGATCGAGGACGAGCTCGCGGTCAAGCTGCCGCTCACCGCGGCGCACGACTATCCGTCGATCGAGGCGCTCGCCCGATTCATCGAGCGTGGTGATGAGAAGCGCGACTGGACGCGCGGACGCGATCTCATGTTCGCCGACGCCGTCCTGCCGGCCGACATTCAACCGAGGCTCGGGCGTGCATCCGCGGCGCGTGATGCGCGCGACATTCTCCTCACCGGCGCAACAGGATTTCTTGGTGCGTACTTGTTGCGTACCCTGCTGGACGAGACGGACGCACACATCCATTGCCTGGCACGATCGCCCTCGAATCGGCCGAATTGGGGTCAGACCCTATTTAGAGAACTAGAAATAGGGTCAGACCCTATTTCGGAGCCCATGGAGGGCGCGAAGGGGCGCGCGCTGCGCAATCTCGCCCAGTACGATCTCGTTCGTCCGGGCGACGCCGCGCGGATTCACGTCGTTCGCGCCGACTTGTCGGCTCCGATGCTCGGCATGTCGCCGCGAGAATTCACGGCGCTCGCCGAACGAGTCGACGCGATCTATCACTGCGGCGCCACCGTCAACTGGGTGTACCGCTACGAAGCGCTTCGCGATGCGAACGTCTCGGCAACGCGTGAGCTGCTGCGCCTCGCCTCGGCCGGTGGCAAGCCCTTTCACTTCATCTCGAGTATCAGCGTCTGTCACTCGACGTCGGCGCCGGCCGTTGTCGACGAGCGCTTCGATTCGCTGACGTCGCTCGACGGTGTCCATCTGGGTTACGCCCAGAGCAAGTGCGTCGCCGAAGCGCTCGTTCGTCAAGCGTCGGAGCGCGGCATACCAGCGACCATCGCTCGGCCGTCTCTGGTGACCGGCGACAGCCGCACCGGGCACTCCAACGCCGACGATCTCACGTCGCGTCTCATCGACGGCTGCATTCGCATGGGCGCGGCGCCGGACCTGGATTGGCGGATGGACTGCGTTCCCGTGGACGAGACGGCGAGTTCGATCGTGCGCCTCACACTCGGCCACAACGACGGACTTTCCGTGTCGCACTTGGTGGCGCACAGTCCCCGTCACTGGCGCGAATGTGTGCTCTGGATGCGACTGTGCGGCTACGATCTCGAGCTGATCCCGTATCGCGATTGGATAAACCGCCTAGACGCAACCGGTCGAGATCACCCGCTGTTTCCGCTTCGCTCGTTCTTTACCGCATCAATTGCGGAGGAGGGCGGGCTGACGCTTCCCGAATTGTTCGAGGAAGGGAGGCAGCCAAAGGTCGGCGCCGAGCGAACTCGCGAAATGCTCCGCGATACCGGCGCGTCGGTATCGAGCGTCGACTTGAAGTTGCTCGACCGCTACTTCGACGATTACATCGCTCGCGGCGTGATCCCCGCGGCTCCTCGTCGTGTTTCTACCGTGTCGGACGATTTGGCGCCGATCGTGAGCTACGAGGCGCTCGGCGCCGGCCTTTCGGCTCGGCTCGGCCGTCCGGTACGAGTCACTTCGTTGGAGCTCGAGTCGTCATCGAGCGACGAAAGCATCATCGCTGAACTGACCGGTTGGCGGAGCGGGACACGAACGGGGCTGATGCGAGGCCGGGTATCGTACGTCGATCAGCGCGGCGGCCGTGGGGCGATCGACGTCTTCGTCAAAGCGAAAGCGGCGGACGAGCAGTCGATCGAGGTGGCCGAGGCGGTCGGTGCGTTGCTCTCACCCGCGCTCGGCCGAGAGATATCAGCGCATCGCGACCGGCTTGGGATCACGCGATCTCACCTGCGAGAACTGGCGATCTACGCGGACGACGACCCGCGCATCGCGGCGTACCGTCCGGCGGCCCTCGCGATCGAACGCGATGACGAAAAGAAGCGATGGGTGCTCGCGCTCGAAGCCATCGACGACGCGGTCGTTATGAACGCACTGTCGCCGGCGGCGTGGACTGACGAGGCGATCGATGCCGCGCTGGAGGGACTGTCGCAGGTTCACGCGCGCTGGTTTGGCGACGAGGCGCGCCTCCTCGACCAAGAGTGGCTGCCTCCGCTCCGCGACACGGCAACGCGAATCGCGATGAAGCCACTTTGGAGCCTGCTGGCGGAACACGCGGCTCTCCATGTCGCCTGGCGCAGTCCGACGTTGCGTACCGTCCACGCCGCGTGTCTGCGAAACATCGCTTCGTGGTCGAGCGATCTGGACACAGCGCCGCAAACTCTGATTCACAACGACTTCAATCCACGAAACGTCGCAATTCGTCGCCGGAATGGCCGGCTCACCTTGTGCGCGTTCGATTGGGAGCTCGCGACGATCGGCGCGCCACAGCGAGACGTCGCCGAGTTTCTGTGCTTTGTCCTGCCGTCCAGCGCCTCGCACGCATCGGTGCGAGGATGGGTCGAACGATCGAGGACGTTGTTCAATGCGGCGGCGGAGACCGAGATCGACCCGGCGCAATGGGAACGCGGTTTCTCGGCGGCACTCTGCGACCTGCTCGTCGATCGGCTCGCCATGCTGGCGATGATCGATCGGGTCAGGCCACAGGCGTTCCTGCCGCGCGTCCTGCCGACGTGGCTGAATCTCTTCGAATGCGCGTCGCGCTGAGCGCTACAACACGCCGAGCCAGGTCTTCTCGTCGCCTTTGAAACCGGGGAACACGGCGTCCATCTTGGCCGCGCCGAGATGCTTGAACGCGACCTCGGAGAACACGGAGCGGAAGTCGGTCGTGAGTGCCAGATCACGGCCCTCGTTGAGCTGCTCCTGCTCGAGCCCGGGCCATTTGCCGTAGATCTTTTTGCCCTTCACGTCGCCGCCGATCACGAACATCGACGTCGCGTGACCATGGTCTGTGCCGCCGTTGCCGTTCTGCCGCGCCGTGCGGCCGAACTCCGACATCGTGAGGATCGTGACGTCGGCCATCCGATTGCCGAGGTCCTGCACGAGCGCGGCGATGGACTTGGCGAAATCGTCGAGCCGATTGGCGAGCTGGCCGGTCGCGCCGCCCTGGTTGACGTGTGTATCCCACCCGCCGACGTCGGCGAACGCCACCTCGAGCCCCACGTCCGCCTTGATGATCTGCGCGATCTGGCGGAGGTGCTGGCCGAACGGAGTTCGCGGATAGTCGGCGCTGTTCTGCGGGATGTACTGCTGCGGGTTCGCCGACTGAAGAATCTTCATCGCTTCGAACATCTCGCCGCCGGCGGCGTGGACGACATCCGCGCTTCCCGTGCGATAGAGCGCTTCGATCCGCTCGGCTTGCGTGCCATTCGTGCGAATCGTGAACTCGTCGAGGCTGTTCATCGCGACTGTCGCCGCGTTGCCTTCGAGAATGCGCGGCGTTTGCGGCGTCATGGCGACGGCTTGGAATGGCGACACCTTCCCATGTCCCGTGTCATGCGTCGGTTGTTGTCCCAGATGGCACTCGTCGCACGTGCCCTTCACGGCGAGATACCGATTCAACCAGCCGTCGCGCGTTCCCTTGTTGTCCGGCGTGCCGCTTTCCATGTAGTCCTGCGCGTCGAAGTGCGAACGCGTGTTGCTCGGGCTGCCGACGGCGTGAACCGACGCGAGAATGCCGTCATCCCACATTCGCTTGAATGGCGAGAGCGACGGATGCAGGCCGAAGAACCCGTCGAGATCGATCGCGCTCTGCGCCGCACCTGCGGGTGCCCCCAGGGCGCTTGGCCGCGGAATCGCGATGTTCGGTCGCATCTTGTAGTACGCGGCCTCACCGTGAGGCACCACGACGTTCAACGCGTCCGCCGCGCCGCGCTGGAAGAGCACGATCAGCACTTTGCCGCGCGTATTCCCGTTGAGCGCCGCGCCCTTCAGCAAATCCTGCGCGAAGACCGTGCGCCGCAGGAAGCTCGGATTGAGGCCGATCGTTGCCAGCGCCAGCGCGCCAGACTTCATGAAAACGCGGCGCGAAACTCCAGAAGCGTTGTTCGACATGGGAACTCCAGTCACTTGGACACTACGTCTATCGCCGCTGGAACTCGGGTGCACCGAGCGCCAGACCGATCACTTGCGGCAATCCCTGCAAATTCACCGGCCGGCCGTATCCCGGGATCTGAGCACCCGGACCACGCGGCTGTCCCTTTCCTTGCTGCGCCGGCGGCACGCGACCAGCGCGGCCGCGACCACCCATAGAAGTACTGTCATTTAAGACAGTCATACCGTTTACATCGTTCGCTGCCTTCGACAGCATCGGGTTGTCACCCGTCATCAAGACCTGGCGCGTCTCGGACGAAACCTGCCCGCCGAGTATCGACTTCACGACCGCGTCCACCTGCTGCGGGCGCGGCTCGGTGCGAAGCGCGTCGAACTCCGGAAGATTGCGCGGGCTCGCGCCGGGGATCTGACCGGCGGCGAGACTCAATCCAAAGTTGATGCGGTTGAGAATGGCGCCGGTGTTCATCCACGCGTCGCCGCGATCGGGCCAACCATCCGGAGTTTGGCGGCCGAAGATCGGCTGACCGAGTCGCGCGACGAGCTGCGCCGTGCGCGGCGTCGTGTCGGGCTCGGCGTTCACGGCGCGCAACGCGCTGGCGACGAGCTCGAAGGGCGTTTTCACCTTCGCGCGATAGGCGGCGCGGCTGAAGAACTCCGGACTCGTGACGACGCAATGAACGGTTTCGCGAATGTCTCCATCGGTCTTCGTGAACGTCTGCGCGCACCGGTCGACCAACGATTTGGGCGGTTCGTCACTCACGAAGTGGCGCGCGAGCTTCATCGTGACGAAGCGCGCCGTGGACGGATGACGGGCGACGATGTCGAGCACGCGCTCGCCTTCGTCCTCTCCGTGGCCGGCCGCGAATTTCTGGCCGAGAATCACCTTCTCGCCGGCGTCGTGGATATTCGGGTTGAAGAAGAACTCGCCGGTCTGCCGTTGGAACGTCCATCCGGTCAACGCACGCGCTACTTCCTGGACGTCCTTCTGCGTGTACCCGCCGTCGACGCCGAGCGTATGAAGCTCCATCAGCTCGCGAGCATAGTTCTCGTTGAGACCGCGACGCGCCCGCTGCTTCAGTTGCTCCATCAGACGCTGGCGCTCTTCCGGCGTCGCGTTCTGGAGACGCTCGCGAGCTGCCGGCGGAAGCTGACCCACCTGACCGGGGAAACCAATTCGGCCGGGACGACGCGCGATGACGCCGGGTCGTCCACCACGGCCGCCGCGCGCCGCCGCGAGAGTCGGCTGAGTGCTGTCCGCAGCGCTCTCCCAGTTGTCGAGAAAGAAGAGCATCGCCGGACTCTTCGCGACCGCCCCAAGCAGGTCGCGGAACTTACCCAGAGCGTTCGGACGAATCACGTCGCGATCGTACTGCGCTAGAAACAGCCGAGTCTGTCCCTTCCCGGAGAACACGCTGAAGTGGTTCTCCCAAAAATCGACCATGACTTCGTTCAGCTGCCGTTCGGTGGTCACGGCGCGCGCGAGCGACGCCGACTGCACCTGTCCAACGAGCTGCTGGTTTTGGCGAAGGAGCGCGACCAGCTGCGGGTTCTGCGCGATCGCGTCGCGGCGTATGTCCGCCTTCGTCATCGACGTGTCTTTCGCGTCGGCACGCTTGGCCTGCCGCTGCGTCTGCTGAACGACGTTGAAATCACGCACGATGTTGGAGGTCGGCGTGCTGAGTATGGAGTAGCGCGCGACGAGTTGCGTCGTCTTCGCGTCGTCGATCCGATCGGGATGGAGCTGCTGGTTGATCCAGCTCTCGATTCCCGCGGCGCGGATCTTTTCGGCATCGCCGGGACGCGCGCCGAAGGTCAACCGGTTGAGTACCTGCTGAATCTGCTCGTCCGGGAGAAGCTCCCCGGGCATTTGCGATCGCCCGGGGGCGGTCCGCGGAGTTTGCGCGCCGCACGCCGACAACGCGATCGCGGCGGACGAGACAGCGATGAAAATACGCATGAGGACGTCCGTTACGAGACAGTGACTAGCCAGTAGACGCGGTGAGTTTAGCATCGTTAAGGGTGCCAACGATTTTGAGCTTGCGCGCGTGATACGGCGTTCCTACGGTTCCGGGATCGTGCAGCGTTCCCTCCCACACGTCCAGGTACTGTCGACCCTCGACGAGCTTGCTACGCTGGCTCGTCCGATGTTCGCTGCCGCCAATGCGTCGAATCCCGTCGCCATGGTGGTCGCCGAGATCGACCTCGAACCCGGCGCCGCGATCGAGACCGGTCCCTTCGCCGCGGTCCTCGCCGGTCTGGCCGAGCACGTCCTCCGTGCGGACGACCTCGCGGCTCGCGCGGCAGGCCGATTTGTGATCGTCGCGTCGAGCGCCTCGTCCGACGACGGCCGCGCCCTCGCCGAGCGATTGTGCGCCGCGATTCGTATTCACCCGACGACGCGCATGGCGCGCATCACGATGTCAGCCGGCGTGGCGGCAGCCCCGGAACACGGTACGTCGTTCGACGCGGTGCTCGAATCGGCGGAACAGGCGCTGGCGAAGATTCAAAGCCACGGCGGTGATGGCTCCGCCGGGCCGGGATTAGTCAGCGATCCGGCGTTGCGCCCGCTGACGATCGACCGCTTCGCGGGGCGTGGTCGCGAACTCGACTCGTTGGTCCAATGGCTCGACGAAGCGGCGACAGGGCAACCGCGCATCGTCTCGGTGTACGGTCGGAGCGGAGCGGGAACGTCGACGCTGATGCGCCAACTCGAAACCGAAACGCGGCTCCGTGGCGGCCTCTTCACGATGGTCTCCTCGCCCGAGAACGCCGACTGCAAGCCGTACGGCATCTGGCAGGCGTTCCTGCGATCAACCACCGTCGTCGCGCGCGCCGGCCGCCGGCGATGGGCCGAGCTACAGAACCTCGAGCCCTCGCTTGGCCGGCCCCAGGTGCACGGCCACACGGGCAGCCAATATCGACTGTTTAGTGAGCTCACTGAATATGTGCGCGCAATAACCGGCCAGCGGCTGCTCGTGCTGGTGCTCGACGATATGCATCGCGCCGACGCCACGTCATGGGAGGCGCTCGAACATTTGATCGGTCAGTTGGACGCGGATCATGTCATGATCTGCGTCGTACACGGTCCGCATCCGGGCCAGGATAGTGGTCCGCATCGCCGAATGTCGCTCCCCGAAGAGTCCGCGCGAGAGCTGATCCTCTCGAATCTCACGCGTGACGAAGTGAAACAGTGGCTCGAGGGAGCGTTCCATCGACAGCAGATCGAGCGCGAGTTGCTCGCCTTCCTGTATCGGCACACGGAGGGGAATCCGCTCTTCATGTCGCAGATGTTGCGGGCGCTCACCGAGGACGGCGACATCTGGTACGGGCGAAGTCGCTGGGAGTGGACTCCTGTATCGGAGCTCCGGCTTCCGCCGGGACGCCGAGAGTTGGTGGCGCGCCGGTTGAGCCGATTCTCGTCGAGCACGCAAGCGGTTCTGGCTGCCGCAGCGATCGTCGGACGGGACTTCGACATCGGCACCCTGTCTGGGGCGGGCGCGGGGAGCGAGGCTGCCGTTCGGTTGGCAGTCAGTGAAGCCATCGCCGCGGGACTCATCGTTCCCGCGCGCGAGCGCCGTCAAGGGTCCTATGCGTTCGTCCACGAGGAGATCGCCGATGTGCTGGTCGGGACGTTGCCTCGCGATCAGTTGGCACAGGTTCATCTTCGGCTCGCCCGATGGATGGAAAAGCGGAGGCCGGAGCTGCCGAGCGACATCGCGCTGCACTTCGATGCCGCAGGCGTTGCGCAGCACGCCTACCGCTGGGCGCAGACCGCGGCGAAGGCGGCCGAACGCGTGTATGCGTATCCCATCGCCGGCGAGTTGCTGCAGATCGCGGCCCGCAACGCCACCAGCCCGGCCGAGCTGGCCGAGGTTCGCGAAGCGCTCGCACACATCTCCGAAACAGGCGGACGATTCGACGAAGTCGAAGAGCTCTGCGACCTCGCGATCGAATGGTTCGCCGGTCAGGCGGATGACAAGCGCGCGCTCACCTTGCGCCGCATGCGGGAGCGTGCTCGCATGGAATTGGGCCAACCTGCGCGAGTCACCCTTGACGCGCTGACGCAGCTCGACGAGGAGGCAGTCCGCCTGGGCTTCGACCGGGAGCGCGTGGCTATCCTGCTCCTCATCTCGCTCACGCACGGCCGCCTTGGCGACAAGCCGACGTCCGAGCGCATCGCGGCTGAGGGGGTGAAGATGGCGGAAGGGATCGGCGACACGATGCTCCTCGCCGACGCCGTGACTCGCCATGGGAATTCAATGATCAGCGATGCGCCGACGCGCGCCCATCCGATCCTGAGTCGCGCTCTCGAGCTCTACGAAACTGCCGGCGACGTGAGGGGGCAAGCTCGCTCGCACATGAACATGGGCGTTGCCGCGCTGTTCGAGTCACGGTTGGAGGAGGCGGATCAAGCGTACAGTCGCGCGCTGACGGTCGCGCGTGCCGGTGGGATGCCCGATGTGTGGGGCCTGGCGGCGTTGAACCTTGGCGTTTTGGCCCAGCGACGCGGCGAGTACCACCGAGCGCGCGAACTTTTTGGGGAAGCCCTCGGTTTGTTCGCCGCGGTGAAGCACAGTGAGTTTCAGCTGGCAGCGCTGTTGAACATGGCCGACGTCGATCTCGAGACGGGCGCTTGGGACTCCGCCGCGCAACTGTACGACGCGACGATTCCGCTCGCGCAGCGCATCGGGCAGGCGGACATCGAGATTGGGGCAATTGCCGGCCAGGGTATATGTGCCTTGGAGTTGGGGCGAACCGACGAGGCACTGAAGGCCGCATCCGCGGTCGCGGAGCGAGTCCGCGATCGCTCCGAGTGGTTTCAGGGTCGTGAGGTCGTCGAGGCGCTTACGATCCGCATGGCGGTTCGAAAGGGGGACCATACGGCGGCGCTCGACTGGCTGTCGGCCGCTGTGGCGCTCGCCGAAACCGCTGATGTCTACTACGCCGCATGGATCATCGCGGCGGTTGCCGGTGATATACAGGACCCGGGCGGCGACCGACTGGCCGGTTTCGTAAATCAGTATGCGGATCGTGTAAAAAAACTTGGCTACGCGGAAATGACGCGTCGGTTCGAGGGGCTGATTCACAGGTGACCACGATCACGGACGGATCGTTTTCACTGGCACAAGTTTAGTCTGACTCCTATCTTAGACCGACGCTCGGTTCGTCGCGGGTAGGACAGAACGGCGGGTGACCCATGAACAGATCAATGGCAGGACTCAGGACACGCATCGCTGCGGCTGGAGCGATCGTCGCGGCTCTCACCGTCGGCGGTTGCACTGATTCGACCGCACCGACCTCGCCGCCTCGCGGCATTTCGGTCGGGCCCGACGGTCGGCCCGACTTGAAACCGGGCTCGCTCTTTGGCGGGTTCCGCACGACGACGTTCACGGTGACGTCTGACGGCGGTTCGTTTGACATCGGCAACGTGTTCACCGTGAACTTCCCGGCGAATTCGATTTGCGACCCGGCCTCGAGCAGTTATGGCCCGGGAACGTGGGACGCGCCCTGTGCCCCGCTCGCCGACGGCCAATCGATCACGATAAAGGCGACCTACGGCTTTACTCTGACCGGCGGACCGGTGGTGGACTTCTCGCCGGCGCTTCGCTTCAACCCCAACACGAATGTCACGCTGACGACGGCCGTGTACGCGCCCGTCCTCACTTTCTTCCGGAGCTACTTCCTCGCCAATCCGTCAGCGCTCCGTTACTTCGGCGTGTACTACACGCCGGATTTTGGTGCAACCGGCTACACGGACGCGGGCTACGATCTCAGTCAGATCACGCACGTCAACCTCTCGACGGGCCTCGTCTGGCGTCGCATCAAGCACTTCAGCGGCTACAGCGTCACCAGCGGCTTGCCCTGCGATCCCTCGCCCGACGATCCGGATTGCATCGACACTGGTGGACCTGACGTCCACGAATAAACGGTCATCGGCGGGATGAACGAGAAGGCGGCGATTTGCCGCCTTCTTTTTTTCGGTCGCGGTGTCCCGCCCGCGAAGGTACGGGCGCGCGGAGCACGTAGCCGACGCCGCGAACCGTGTGGAGCATCGCCTCTTCCCCTTTGGGGTCCAGCTTCCGCCGCAGGTAGTTGACGTAGACATCCACGATGTTGGTCTCGCCGGACGCCGGCGGGCCGCCCCCTCCCCAGACTTCGTCGGCTATGGCTCGCCGCGTCACCTCGCGGCCGGCGTTCCGCATGAAGTACTCGAGCACCGCGAACTCGCGGCGGGTCAGCGCCAGCTTCCGTCGGCCGCGCTGCACTTCGCCCGTTGCCGGATCGAGCGCCAGGTTGCCGACGACAAGGCGGGGGGTGCGCACACGCCCACGGGCACGCCGCAACAGCGCCCGGATCCGCGCGATGAGCTCATCCACCTCGAACGGCTTGCCCAGGTAGTCATCGGCGCCGGCATCCAGTCCGGCGACGCGGTCCCCGACGCCATTTCGCCCGGTCAGCATCAGCGCCGGCGCCGCGACGCCGCGGGCGCGCAACTCTTGAATCAGCTCGATGCCGTCGTTCGGCCGACGGAGCCCGACGTCGAGGATGAAGACGTCGGGCTCGTTGGCGAGGGCGCTCGCCAGTGCCGACTCCCGGTCCCGCTCCGCGCGGACCACGAATCCATGTTCCCGTAACGCACGTTCGAGAAGAGCGACGAGGCGGAGGTTGTCTTCGACGATCAGAACGTTGCTTGCGCGTTCAACAATACGCATTAGAAAGAAGATATTGGTCGACGGGAGCCGGGCAACCGGTGAACTGCCGTCTTAGTGCAACGAGTGGGTACAAGGGTGCACACCGTGATCGCAAGGCCTTGAGTCCGTGGAACGACGCCGCTTGTTTTGGGGCGTGTCCTCCCGGACTTCCGCGGGGCCCGTTTCCACCGGCGTGATCGTCGGCGGCGTCGCGGCAGCAGCCACCACCGGCGCGCTGATCGCGATGGGCCATCGCATGGGCAGCGCCGCCATCCCTTTCGCGGCGATCAGCGCGACGCTCTTCCGTCGCACGCCGGCCAGTGGAGCGGTGGGACTCGTCTTCACCGGCATTGTGCTCCACGTCACAGCGACCTTCGTGTGGTCCGTCGTGTTCGTGTGGCTAGTCGAACGGCTGCGCTGGTCTTCGATCGTCGCCGCCGCGTTTATCGGTGTCGCCCACTTCGTGCTGTCGTGGCTGGTCGCGTGGGGAACCGGTGAGGGACTCGCGTCAATTCTTCCGCTCGGCGACCGAATCGTTTTCGCGTTGATCCTGACTGCGTCACTCGTAGTGGGCATGCGCTTTGCCTTTTTGCCCTTGCGAAATGCATGAGATTCCCCGAGCGAAATTGACTCCGCGACGGTGATGTGACGCGCGCCGGTACACGACGGTTGTACCGGATGAGAGCAGGAACATTGCGCGTGTCGGCGGGTTGGATTTAGTGACGCCCGCGATGTCGCCGGGGGCAAATGAAACTCCGGTGCCTCACGGATCGTCGAGGTAAGCAGTGATGGCAGAGCAGTACCATTTTCAGGAGGGGGGTATGGACATCCTCGTGATGCTCGAGGAGAACCCCGATCACTCGCCGGTGCTGGCGCATGTGAACTCCGTCCCGTCGCCGTTGCATTCGTCCGAGCGGCCGTCGCGAGACATCGTGACGTTGTACGGGGAGCCTAATCCGGAGTCGGTGGCATTGGCTCTGGCGGCTGCGGTGGAGTCGCACCGGTCAGGAGATGGCCGAGTGGATTCGATTCGCCATCTCGGGATCTGGCCGGAACGCGGCGCGATTGGCGACGCGGCATGGCGAGATGCGTCGGGGCAGTTGGTGACAAGCGACCTCGAGATCCCGCTCGAGACGCTGCATTCGACGGCGACGCAGTTGCTGGTCGAGTGCAAGCAGTTGATTCAACGGTTGGTCGCGGGCTTGTCGATGCCCGACTGGCCGGAAGGCGCACGGCGGGCGATCAGTATCTCGATCGGACCGATCGTGGGCCTGACAGGACCGGTGTTCGCTCCACTCGAGTCGGTCATCGAGCGGCTTCGTGAGGCGGATGGACTGGCGTTTGAAACGGAAGGAGACTGAACGGGAAACGTTCTTTGTCAGAATGCCGGAAAGGAGAAAGGGCGGCCATTGGGGCCGCCCTTTCTCCTTTCCAGCTGGGCGGTGGGCGGTCGGCGATGGGAAAACGGCGTTGGGAAAATTCTGCCGTGGTTGCTTACCTGCCCGGTCGCCTATCGCCCACCGGCCCGCCTGTTTTCAGCTGAATAGCTATCAGTCAATAGCTAAAGCTATCAGCAAACCCGGCGCGGCCGGAGGCGATCGCTTCCTGATTGCTGTCAGCTTTAGCTCTGAGCTGATAGCTGCTGTTCTACCCTTGACGGGCCTCCGCAACCGCGCCAGTCTCCCAAGGACCAGGGCCCCTCATCGTATGCCCAACCTGTCAGGCGGGAGCGCCACACCAAGCTCGCAGTCAACTGTCCGCGAATTCGTCGACGGATCGGGGAGATTGTGGAGCGCCGTCCTTCAAGACGGCGCCCTCATTTTCACGGCGATCGACGCCACACGCGGCGGAACGCGAGCTATCACGGTGGACCTCACCACGCTCGACGACTCGGTCAGCGACGACGCTCTGCGCGCGTGGCTCAATGGAGCCCCGCGTATTGGCACTCTGTCGTAGGCCTTCGCGCTGAAAGGAGTCGACGCTATGAGGGAGTACAAAGGATCTGAAATCCGCAACATCGCGGTGGTCGGACACGGGGCGAGCGGTAAGACCAGTTTGGTCGATGCGCTCGCCTTCGTGTCGGGAAGCTCAAAGCGACACGGTTCGGTGAAGGACGGAACCGCCCTCACTGACCACGCCCCGGAAGAGATCGAGCGCGGGTACTCGATCAACCTCGGGCCGGCCTACGCCGAGTGGCAGGACACCAAGATCAACCTCATCGACACGCCAGGGTATCTCGACTTCCAGGGCGATGCGGTCGCCGGTCTCGCGGCAGCGGACGGCGCGCTCGTCGTCGTACCTGCGACGTCCGGCGTCGAAGTCGGCACAGAGCGGATGTTCCGCGAAGCCGTCGCCCGCCGCGATCCCGTCTTGTTCGTCGTCTCGATGATGGACAAAGAGCACTCCGACTTCGATCGCATCTATCAGCAGATCAAGTCGCGGCTCACCAATAAAGTGATCCCGGTCGAGATCCCGATCGGGCAGGGCGCCGACTTCCACGGCGTCGTGAATCTTTTCACGAAGAAGGCGCACCAGTTCAAGCGCGGCGTGAAGACGGGCGAGTACCAGGAAACCGAGATTCCGGACGAAGCCAAGCCCCAATTCGACAAGTACTACAACGAGCTCATCGAAGCTATCTCGGCGACGGATGACACCTTGCTCGAGCACTACCTCGAGGGCGGCGAAATCTCGCGCGACGAGGCGATCAACGGGATGAAAGAAGCCATGAAGCGCATGGACCTCTTTCCCCTGTTCTGCATCTCGAGCGAGCTCAATTATGGAATGCAGGCGGTGCTCAGCACGATCGTCGAGGTCATGCCGAACGCGTATGAAATGGAAGAGCTCCACGCGTTCAAGGGCGCCGAGGGGGACGCGACCGTCGAGATTCACGCCAAGGATGACGGCCCGTGCGTCGCCCACGTCTTCAAGACGATGTCCGAGCCACACGTCGGTGACGTCACCTTCTTCCGGCTCTTCTCCGGCTCGATCACCAACGGCGACGAGTTGTACAACGTCACGCGCAGTGGCGCCGAGAAGCTGAACCACCTCTCGATCGCGCAGGGTAAGGAGCGCATCGAGGTTCCCAAGCTCCACGCCGGCGACATCGGCTGCGTCGCCAAGCTGCGCAACACGCATACGAACGACACGCTTTCGTCGCGCCAACATCCGGTACGACTACCACTGATATCGTTCCCCGAGGGGACGATCCAGATGGCGGTCCACGCGGCGAACCGGGCGGACGAAGAGAAGCTCCAGGCCGGCCTCCACCGCCTCCACGACGAAGACCCGACCTTCGAGGTGCACTACAACGCCGAGACGCACGAGACGATCGTGTCCGGACTCGGCGAACGACATCTCGAGGTCGCAATGGCGAAGCTCAAGCGGAAGTTCAGCGTTACCGCCGAGCTGTCGAAGCCCAAAATCGCCTACCGCGAGACGCTCAAAGGAAAGGGAGAAGGGCAGGGACGCCACAAGAAACAATCCGGGGGCCGCGGTCAGTTCGGCGATTGCTGGGTGCGTTTCGCCCCGCTGCCGCGCGGGTCGGGCTATCAGTTCGTCGACGAGATCGTCGGTGGCTCGATTCCGCGACAGTACATTCCGGCGGTCGACCGGGGAATCCAGGAGGCGTCCGTACGCGGCATCATCGCCGGGTATCCGCTGGTGGACTTCAAGGTCGAGGTGTTCGACGGCTCGTACCACACCGTCGACTCGAACGAAATGTCGTTCAAGATGGCCGGCATCCTCGCGTTCAAAGCGGTCGCGCCGAAGTGCAAGCCGGTGCTGCTCGAGCCGCTCGACGAGATCGAAGTCACGACGCCTGACGACTACATGGGCGACGTACTCGGCGACCTGTCGTCGCGCCGCGGACATATCCTCGGCACCGAGCCGTCAGACAACGGAACAGTGATTCGCGCAATCGTTCCGCAGGCCGAACTACACACGTACGCGAGCTCGATCTCCTCGATGACCCAAGGCCGCGCCACGTTCAAGCGTCGGTTCAAAGGATACGAGGAAGCGCCGCAGGAAGTGGCGCAGAAGGTCATCGAAGAGCATGCGAAGGAGAAGGAAGAGGAGCTAGTCGGGGCGCACTGAGGCTCGGCGGCTCGGCGACTCGGCCACTCGGTGACTCGGCGACTCGGCGACTCGGCGACTAACTGCGGCGGTGCGTTTTGGAACAGTGGTGTTCCGAAACGCACCGCCGGCTTGCTTCGTTCGGCAGCACGAAGTTCTCTAACGTTGTGCGCACGCTGGCGTTGCATCCCGGCTAGCTGTTGCGCAGCACGACGCCTATCTTGGGCCGCGCCGTCCTTCCTCCCGCGCCCACCTCGGCCCCGCCTGCCCGGCCGTGCGAACCAGCATCCTGCGTACGCTGCGTTCGCGACTCCTCCTGCTGTTCGCCGTGCTGGCGGTCGGTCCGCTGGCGACGGTCGGCATTCTCGACTACCTCCGTTCCGAGCGTCTCGTCGATGGCTGGATCACCCTGCGAGTTCTCGGCTCGGCGCACACAAATCCAATCTTCGTGATCATGGGAGGCCGCCCGATCCGTGCATCACGCAAGAGCGCCGACTGGTGTCTGCGCGCCGTTGATCAATGCTGGTCTTCGAAGATGCGGCAGATTCGGCGTCCGGAGCGCGACGCGGTGCAGGCGGCGTACGATCACGCTCGCACGCGCTGCCGGCAGATCCTTGGCGAGAGCGACGTCGGGTAGTCCGCGTTTGGTGAACGATTCGTTCAAGCGGTCCGACGGTATGTAGCAGGCACGCACGGAAAAAGGAGCCGGTGAATCATTCAACCGTCAATGCTACCACGACTTCCATGCGGGACGGGGGTTGGCGCGCACAGTGAATGGAGCGCCAGCACCAGACTCGTGGAGAATCCATGCGTTACGTAAGTCTCGCCGTCGCCCTCGCACTCGCCCAGGCCGCAGCCGCGCAACGTCCCTACGATCTGCCGATCCGTAGGGCGCCGGTCCGCAAAATCGCCGAGTTCCCCGCGGGGATCGGTGCGGTCGCGCCGTCGGGGAATCCCGATCGCCTGTACTACTCCATGGAAGGCAAGCTGTACGTCTTCGATGTCAGTTCCAAGAAGTCGGCGTTCGTTGCCGAGGGAGATATGGGCAATCTCGCCGTTTCGCCCACGAATGACCGTCTCGCGTTCGTTCGGGATGCAGAGGACGGAAAAACGTATCACGTGTGGACGATGCCGTTGAATCCGAAGACCGGTCTGGCGGCGGCGCCGGCGAGGCGGCTGTCCCTGACGATGGGCGATCAGCCACGATTCTCGCCTGATGGAAAGTGGGTGGCTTTTTCCGCCTACGACTCGAACGACGCGTCGGCTACGCAGCACCTGGCCGTCATCAGCGCCGACGGCGGCGCCGAACGCGTGGTCGCTCGCTCCACGGGCGGTATTGGGCTCATCCAGTGGACGCCGGACGGGCACACGATCTATCTGTTGGCGAACAAGGGTCGCAATCAACCGGGATGGACATGGAGAGCGCTACGCGTGGCGGCCGCCGGTGGTCCGGTTGATACCGTCCCCCTCCGATTCTACGGTTTCAACCCCGGACTCTCGCTGGACGGCAGTCTCGTCGCATACCCCGAGGACGGCTCCGTCAGCAACTATGTCGTCGCCGATGCCCGTGGCGTTCCGGTGAGTCGCTTCAGCGTGGCCGCCCCCGGAGATGTGGGTTGGGCATTTCGGCCCAGTTGGAACGGCGCGCGCTCGCTCGTCGCCAACGGCACGTACGTGAAGAAAGCGGTGCGGCTCGCCGATATCGACAATGGCGGGTCTCGAGAAATCGTACCGCCGGAATTCCAGCCGGAAGCGCCATTCTGGTCTCCGGATGGAAAGTCGGTCGCGACGTTCGCGACCTCGCAGGGAAAACGAGTGCTACTCGTCGTCGACGCGGCGAACGGCAAGCGCAAAGAGTACACCGCCGGTGTGGTGCAGGCGTGCTGCGTCAATGACGGAAGCCCGGGGCTCCGGTGGTCACCGGATGGAAAGGCCATCGCGTTTCACGGTGACTACCGCGGCCCGCTCCGAGTCATCGAGCTCGCAACCGGAACGGTGCGAGACGTTGGCCTCAGAGCAACGCTCATCGGTGAGTACCGCTGGCGATCGGACTCCCGGGCGCTCCAGTACACGGCGACCGCGAATGCGCGCGACGCGTATCGGGCGATCCATGAAACGATGTTGGACGGAAGTGACCGCGTGCTCCTCGACAAGTTACCCAACGCTGTCGGAGCGGCGGGCATGCGGAGCGATACGACGGCGGTCTTCAACAGCGACTCCGGCGTCTTCCTCATCTCGACGAGAACACGACGCGTGACGCGACTCGGGCCGAGCTTCAGTCAGTGGGTTGACAGCGATCGCCAAGGAACCACCTTCGTCCTGGCGTGGTTCGGTTCCAACGGGCGCGAGGTCGCGATCGTCGGCGCCAATGGGACCGCATCGACGCTGAAGCTGCCTTTAACGCCCGTCATGGCGCCCTTTAACCCAGCGCCGGTGGCGTTCCATCCCGATGGCCGAATTGTTTTCATTGGCCGCGGCGCTGGCCGCGAATTGGCGGTCTTCGCCGCCGATCCGAAGGGAGGTGAGCCGCGGAAACTCTTCGATATTCCAAAGGAGTACGATACCGGCGCGCACCGTATCGACCTATCGCCGGACGGCAAGTTCCTCGCGTACACAGTCGGACCGCGCGTCGGAGCAATCGCGCAAATTGATCTCACCTCCTTCGTCCCCGTTACGCAGACCTCCAAGCCGTAATCAGTGACTCGCCGCGTCCTCATCGTAGACGACGATCCCGTCATCCGCGCCTCGCTCGCCGAGGCGCTCGCCGATGACGGGATCACCGTCAGCGTCGCGGAAGACGGCGCTCGCGCGCTGGCCATGCTCGCGGACACAGAGCCGGATGTGGTGCTCTCCGACGTACGCATGCCCGACGTCGGCGGGCTCGCGCTCCAAGATCTGCTGCGCGAACGTGCCCCCGAGGTCGACGTCATTCTCATGACCGCCTTCGACGACATGCCGACCGTCGTCTCCGCCATGCGCGGCGGTGCTGTCGAGTTCCTCGTCAAACCGGTCAGCCTCTCCAAGCTGCGCCAGGTGATGACACGCGTCTTTCAGGATCGACGCCTGCGGAAGCGCGCCGCGGCGAACGGCGAAACAGACGCACCGCCCGGCGACTTTCTCATCGGACGCGACGAGCGGATGATCGACGTCTACAAGCTCGTCGGTCAGGCGGCCGCCACACGCGCGACGGTACTCATCCGCGGCGAGAGCGGCACGGGAAAGGAGCTGATCGCGCGGGCCATTCACGCAAATTCGCATGCCGCGCGCGAGCCGTTCGTTCCGGTCAACTGCGCGGCCGTTCCAAGCACGCTCCTCGAGTCGGAGCTCTTTGGTCACGTGCGAGGCGCGTTCACCGGCGCGCACGAGACGCGCCGCGGCCGCTTCGCCCTCGCCGGCAAGGGCACGATCTTTCTCGACGAGATCGGCGACACTTCGCTCGACTTCCAGAGCAAACTGCTGCGCGTCATTCAGGACCGCGAATTCCAGCCCGTCGGAGCCGAGCGCACCGAGAAGACGGAAGCGCGCGTCCTCGCCGCGACCCATCAGAATCTGGAACAGATGGTCGCCGACAAGCGCTTCCGCGAAGACCTCTACTATCGGCTGCGCGTCGTCGAGATCGTGATTCCACCCTTACGGGAACGACGTAGCGACATCCCGCTCATCGCGAAGCACATGGTGAAACGAGCCGGCGCCTCGCTTGGCACGAGCGAACCGGTCCTCTCCGACGAAGCGCTCGACCGGCTCATCGAGCACCACTGGCCCGGTAACGTCCGCGAGCTGGAGAATTGCGTGCTGCGCGCCGTCGTGATCGCCGCGGGCAACGTCATCCGGCCGGAGCATCTCTCCATCGCGTCGCCGAGCCGGCCAACGGCTGCTCCGCTGACTTCACTCGAGCAGATCGAGCGAGAGCATCTGACGCGCGTTCTCGCCGCGACCGAAGGACACAAGGGCCGAGCCGCGGAGATACTCGGCGTCTCACGTCCTCGTCTCGGCCGCCTGCTCAAGAAGTACGAGCTAGAGTGATCGCATGGTCCACCTCTTCGGCCGCACGATCCGCTCCTACGTCCTCGCCATCGTCCTTCTCGGAGCGTTCGTTCCCTTGGCTCTGGTCGGCGCGTGGCTCACACGCGGGGGCGAGAGATCCGGGGAAGCACTTCTGGAGCAACAGCTCACCGCCTCGCTCGACAACGTGATGCGTGACATGACGCGGCGCTGGGAACTTCGCCGCGGCGATCTGTTGATGCTTGCTGAGAGTCCGCTGGCGAGGCTCGCCGTATCCGGTTCGCTGAGCCAGAACGACTCGGCATTTCTGTCACAGGCGACGACCGCGGTGGACCGGAGCATTCTGTCGTTCGTGTACGTCGATAGCGCTGGTCGCGAGCGATGGAGTTCGGCGCGTGCCGCCTCGCGTTTAGACGCCACCATCGGCAGCGTAGATCTCTCAGGCGGGCCACAGCTCGACGTCGAATTCCCCGTTCGCGATGCTCGCGGAGCGGCGCTCGGCGCATTGCGCGCCCGCCTTCGGCTGAACGGCATCCTGTGGACCGACTCGGCGAAGCTGACGGTTCCCGGGTCCGTGCTCGCCGTGCGAGAGGCGGTGAGCGAGCGGGTACTCGTGCCGTTCAGCGATGCGGTCGCGTTCCCGCACATCGGGCGACAACTCGTAAAGAAGGAACCGTGGTTCGCGGTGACACGGCGCGTAAGTGAGCCAACCGTCGAGATCGCGCTGGCCGCCGCGAGCGCTCCATACGTCGCCCCGTTCGCGCATGCGGCGCGCGCGGGTCTCGTGGCGCTGCTCCTGGTGGGCTTGCTCGCGCTGTCGGTCACGGTGTTCATGACGACGCGTCTTGCGCGCTCGGTCGACCAGCTGGCAAGTGCCGCCGATTCGGTCTCGCGGGGAGAGTTGGACTCCGCGCTGACCGCGAGTGGCCCGCTGGAGCTGAGACGGCTGGCCGGTGCGTTCAATGTCATGACGGACAGCCTGCGCCGGGTTCTGGCCGAGCTGTCGCAGCGCCGCGCGCTGGCGGCGGTCGGCGAGTTCGCCGCGTCGCTCTCGCACGAGGTCCGGAACACATTGACGCCCGTCGAGGTGGACCTCGAGCGCGCTCAGGAGCGCGTCGCCGACGACGAACGCACGCATGCCCTCGTGACGCGAGCGCTGTCACAGGTGCGCAAGCTCGAGCGGAACGTGACGGGCGCCCTCGCCATCGCGCGGAGCGGGCGCGTGGACGCGAGCGACGTCGATCTCGACGAAGTGTTGCGTGCGGCGGTCGATGGAACGCACGCGGCGTTTCAAGCCAGCGGCAGCCGGGTGGAGCTGGCGGACTTCCCGCACCCGCTTCGTGTGCGGGGAGATGCCGACGCGCTCCGGCACCTCTTTGTCAATCTGTTGCTCAATGCCAGCCAGGCGCTGTCGGCTGGCGGCTTGGCCCGCGTCGAGGCGCGTCGTGATGAGGACATCATCATCGTGTCCGTCGTCGATGACGGGACCGGCATGTCCGACGAGAATCTCTTGCGCGCTGGGCAGCCGTTCTTTACCACCCGTGTCGGCGGAACGGGGCTCGGTCTTCCGATCGCGCGGCAGATCGCGGCCGCGCACGGCGGCGCTATCCAGATCGCGCGGGCGAATGGGGGGGGGCGCGGCACAGTCGTTCGCGTCAACTTGCCGACCGACGGTCGCTAGGCAGCTTGGGTGGCGACGAGATCAGAGTCCCGTAGCCCGCATCAGCGCCTGGAAGCGCGGCTCGCCGCGGATCGGGTCCCAGTACGGTTGATGCGGAATGATGAAAATGCCGTCCCTCACGGCCAGTTCGAGTGTGGTGAGTGCGGCTTCCCGGTCGCCGAGCGCCATCTGTACTCGCGCCAGCGCGACGCGCGACGGTCCCGTCAGCGGCCGCTCTTGCGTGAGCAATCTCATATAGCTTCGCGTCTCGCCAACCCGCCCCGTGCGGGCGTAGATCTCCCCCAGGGTCGTCCAGTCGGCCGGCCGTGAGCTCCGCGCCTTGACCTCGAGCGCTTCTCGTTCGGCGGCCGCATAGTCACCGCGCCGCAGGTACACCTCGGCGAGAACCCAATGGCCGTCGATGCCGGCGGGATCGAGCGCGATCGCGATGCGAGCTTCGGCTTCGGCCCGCTCCAGTTGGTCGGCGCCGCGCAAACGCCAGGCGAGTGCCAAGTGCGACAAGGCGGACCCTGGGTCGATGGCGACGGCGGTGTCACCCATCGCCACGCCCTCACGCGTCCGCCCCAGATACCACTCCAGGAGCCAACCGTAGGATTGATACGCGATGGCGTTTGGCTCCAGCGTGATCGCCGTCCGGTACTCTGCTTCGGCCTCTTTCCATTTCCAGTCGCAGTGCTGCAGCGTTCGCGCGCGAGCCAAGTGTGCGAGCGCCAGTTCCGCGTCCAACGACAGCGCTCGTTGGATCGCCGGCCTCGCCCTGGCACAGGCGTCCTTCAACGGCAGGAGGGCATAGTCGATCGCCCAGGCATACATGATTCCCAACGCCGCCCACGCCGGCGCGTAGTTGGAGTCTGCCGCGATGGCGCGTTGAAACTGGCGTAGACCGAACTCGAAGCCACCGACGCCCCGATAGTATGACTGCATCCCAATCAGGTATGCGGTCTTTGCGTCCGGCGACGTTGACGCGGTGAGCGCCGGCGTGCGGTGCAGCGCGACGTCGCGCGGCGCAAGGCGCTTGGCCAGCTCGCGCGCCGCTCCCGCCGCAACATCGGGCAGTTGGAGGGCGTCGACGACGTACTTCGTGGAGGCCCACACTCCTTCGCCCGACTTCGGACGTGCGACTTCCAACGACACCTGCAGTTGGTCTCCCTGTCGGCGCACTGCCCACGTCGCAACCGCGTCGACATCGAGCTCTTTGCCGATCCGGTTCAACGGGATGCTCGTTCCCCGGTACTTGGCGACCGAGTAGTAGCCAACGACGCGCACGCCTTGGCGGAGTAGGATCGAGATGAGCTCCTCGCTGAGTGCGTCGGCAACGGCGTTTACGGTGGTGTCACCTGTGCTGTTGACAAGCGGTAGGATGGCGAGCCGCGTGATTTGCGTGACTGGCTCGCTGCTCCTCGTCGGCTGCCACATCAGCGCCGCGGTCACCAGCGCCACGACCGCGATAAAGAGCACCGCCATGGTCCAGCGAACGCTGCGCGGCGCGGTCGTCTCGAGGCCTGCACTCTGCGCTGGTTCGTCTCGTACGGAACCCTCGCGCATAGGCTGAGCGTCCGCGACAACAACCCGCGAGATCACCGAACGGATTTTCCGCGCGACGGTGCTGGGTACGTCTGGCAAACGACTCATCCGCTCGCGTATCGACGCCGCAAGCTCCACCAGCGCGGAATCGGGTTCCATGCTCAGGTCGTCGCGCAACACCTCTTCGTGCCAGCGATAATGCGCGAGCGCACCGGCCGGGTCACCTGACGCGACCAGGGACTCCATCAACTCCCTCGCGGCGCGCGAATCGGTCGGCTCGAGACTCGCGCGCTGTCTCCAGAAGCGCACCGCGGAGACATGATCCTGCGCCGTGGTGGCGCGTCTGGCCAATCGCTCCAGTGCGTCGCCCTGCGCGTGCTGGAGGCGGCTCCGCTCACGGTCCACCCAGCGCTCGAACTCGGGGGTGTTCCTGAGAAACACGCCGTCGAGAAATGGCCCCGCGTAGAGTCGCGTCGCCGACTCGAGATCGTCCGCGGCTATGAGTTGCTCGAACTCTATCACGTCACAAGCGAGGACGTCGCGATTCACGCGGAGCTCTGTCGTGCCGAGCAGCAGATCGTCGATAGCCAACTCGCGCCGCAGCAGCGACATCACTTGACTGAGCGAATTTCGGGCGTGTTCCGGTTCGCTCTCGGGCCAAAGGAGCGCAACGATCGCGTCGCGGCTCAGCCCGCGGCCTCCGTTGACGGCGAGCAGGGCGAGCAAGGCGAGCGGACGACGGTTCGGCATCGCTCCGCCCGACACGGCGTTCTCGATCGAAAGCCCGCCGAACGTTCGGAGTCTGAGCATCCTGGAGACGCCTGGAAAAAGTCGCCCTGGTGACGCTGCTACGCTAGCTCCCGGGAGCCGGCATGGCAATTGGACCGGCCCGCTCCAGCTTTCTTCAAAAGAGACTCTTTTCAGGTTCTTTTCAGCGTCCGCTCAGGTTGATATCACGCCGCCCTGGCAGATTGGCCGTCTCCAGTTCACCAAAGGCAGACGACCGAATGCTTACGATGCGCGCACGAATCCTCGTCCTCATACCGGCCGCGTTCATAGCGGCAGCCTGCGCCGTTGACGAGCCGGCGACGGCTGTTCGCTCGATCACGCCCGATCAGGCGTCGGCGTTTGACGCCGTCAAATTCTGGGAAGCAGGCGCCACGGTCGCCTGGAACGCGACGGCAACGTCACTGGCCGCTACGCGTGTGGTCGATGCGGTCCGGATGTACACCTACCTTTCGCTGGCGCAGCTCCGCGCGGCGGAGACGGCGAATGCCGCTCCTGGTCCACATCCTCCGGTTTCGGCGGCGATCGGCGGCGCATCCGTCGCGGTGCTTCGTTCGTTCTTTCCGCTCGACGTCGCCGCGATCGAAGCTGCGCTCGACGCTCAGCAGGCGGCGGATCCATGGCCTGGCGCCAAGCACGCTGATTTCGCCGCCGGTGAAGCGATTGGCCGCGCGGTGGGTGCCCGGGTCCTGACATTCGCGCAGGGTGATCTGCTCGGACTCACCGATCCGCTTCTCCCGCCGACCGGCCCGCGCCCCGTGGGTCCCGGCTATTGGATCTACAACGGAGGTCCGCTCGCGCGCGGTGGGATAGGCGCCCGTCCGTTCTTCCTGAAGTCAGGGGATCAGTTTCGTCCGGGACCGCCGCCGACATTCGCTGGCGCGGAGTACAACGCCGCCCTCGCCGAAGTTCGTCACATCTCGGATACGCGGACCGCCGAACAGATCGCAATCGCCAACTATTGGAACGTGAATCAGTCTCCGCGATCAGCCGCGGCGATGATGGGAATCGCGCGGGAGTTGATCGTCTCGCATCGTCGCGGCGACGCCGAGGCCGCGCGCATCATGTTCCTTGCAAGCGCCGCCTCGTTCGACGCGAGCATAGGATGCTTCGACGCGAAGTATCACTATTGGTTCGTCCGGCCGCCGCAGGCGGATGCAGGGATCGTCACAGTGTTTCCAACGCCACCGCATCCATCGTATCCGTCGGCGCATTCCTGTATCTCGGGCGCGATGACCGGCGTGCTCGCGGGCATCTTTCCGGACGCTCGCGCTCAACTGGAAGCCGCCGCACAGGAGGCAAGTCTGTCGCGACTCTATGCCGGCATTCACTACCGCTTTGATATGGTAGCGGGACTGGCACTCGGTCGGGGGATAGCCTCGCTGGCGTTGGCGACAAATCTGAGCACGGTGGCCCCGCCGCCGTAACGCGGAGCACCATCGGAACAGGAGCTCTCGGCGCGCTGACGCGTCCCGAGAGCTCGACCGCGAGCATCGGTTGAATAGACGCGCGTTCTCCGCGCTCGATTTCCCATCGGCAGAGTCGATTCGGAAAGTACCAAAGCGAACCGACGCTGTAACGTTTCGTTCCCGTCGCTCTGGTTGGCCGAATTCCTAAGCGACGCGAGGTCCACCGCTTAGCTCGATGGCGTGGTCGGCATGGCCGGTGCCTGATCCGAGGCGGGGCTTGTGCAGAACCCTCCCATCCCGCTCGGACCACAGGAGAACACATGCGTAAGCAATTCTTCGCCGCGCTCATTGCGTTGGCGGCAATCGTCGGCTGCACCATCATCGAACCCGCGCTCCCTTCCCCGACAAACCCGAGCGACTCGATAGTCCTTCTTGGTTCGGTGCGCGCGGTGGGTGGCAGTCGGTTGCCGACGTGCACCGGTGTGGGCGACTGCGCCGCTGGTGCCCTCGTCTGCGCGGGAGAGGACAACACAGCCACGATTGGGCCAACGGTCATAACGGACTACTCGACCGGGCTCTCGAGTGACGGCCGCGGGCCGTACGTCCAAGGCACGGACAATGTGCGGTACAGTCTCGTCGCTGTCGTAACGACGCTACACCTGGAGAAGCCAAAGGGTAACGTCAAGAGTCCCCGCACGTACAAGATCAGTCTCGACAACCCCGTCCCGGGCGGAGGCGGCGTCCCGCTGGGGACAATTGCCGACAACAACGACATCAACATCGAAACCCAGTGGTACACCGCGAATAACGCGCGGCAGAATCTGCACAATATCCCGATCGGTTCGACGGTGACCGCCGATCAGATCGACGTAACCTTCCACATCAACGGCCGCTTTTACATTCTGCAAATGGGGCCGCAGGCATACGGACACTGTCACGCGGCACCGACTGCAGTTTTCGGCGCAGGCACGTCATCGGGAACCATTTCCCGGCCCAGCGCAACGAAGTGGGTGCTCGATCTGCCCGCGGGCAGCATCGGCCGCCTCTTCGATCTCTACAACACCGACCAGTACGCGGTCGACAAGGGTCTTTACTACACGCAGTTGCACTTCGAGATCGGCAATTAGTCATCCTCAGCGAGCAACGCGAACGACGGGCCCACCGTCCCCGTCCGGTTACTAACTCGGGACGGTAGGTCCTTCGCTTTCGCTCAGGATGACCGCGCTACCACTGTGGATCGAAACCCGCCGTCGGCCTCGCGGATTGCAACCGCTTGATGTCAAATGACGCTCGCAGGAACGGTGGAAACTCGTTGATCTGTTCCGGCGTGAAGATCTCCCGCGCCTGACGCATGCCATCGACCACCACGTCGAACAGCTGATTCATCATCACCAGGACGCGCGACAAGACCTCCGTCTCGTTGTAGTTGGTCCGCAAGCTCGCGAGCCACTCGGCCGCCGGCGTAACGATCGAATCTTCTTTTGCAGTCACGCGTCGGTCGAGCGCGGTCAGCGCTCTGAGCTGCTCGTTGGTCAGAATGCTCAACGAATCCTTGGCTTGGAGCAGGCCGCGAACCGGGTTGTACACGGCGCCGTTGAGACGCTGCTTGAGCTGAGCGACGGTCAGCTTGTCGCCGGGCTTCGTGCGACCGGGCGCCAGCGTCTGCTCGATCGCCTGGCGTGTGCCGTCGCGGCCGAGTTGGACGCGTGCCTCGAGCGTGATGAGGAACGGATTCCGAACACCCGTGCGAGCGACGCGCGTGTCGCCGAATCGCGGGTTTACGTCGTAGCGATATCGATTCGTCACGGGATCGAAGCCGCGCACGAGCAGCAGCGTCGGGTCCGAGACCGACGACTGTCCCCAACCCTGCAGCTTCGACGTTCCGTGCAGCAGCGCATCGAGACCGGCCGGCACGTTGGTCAGTGACAGCGACAACTGCGTGCGATTCTGCATCCCGAGCCGCTCGGGATTGAGAATGAGCAGCGCGTTCATCGTCGCCGTCCACGGTCCGTCGCAGCTGTTGCGCCGCGCGATGTGATCGAGTTGCCGGTCGAGACAATTGCGTACGCGCGACGACGCCCCGCTCAACAGCGACTTCATCTGCGCGGCAACGGCGGCGTCGGCCACGCTCGACGACGGTCCGAACACGAATGCCCGATCGTTGGGGAGGCCATCGCCGTTGATGTCGCCATTCACAATTGGCGTGAACGGAGTCCCCGAGGCGACACGCGCCGTGGTGTTCACCGAAAACAGTGAGCCGACGCGCGTCGAGAACGAGAGCGTCACTTGATGCCGCGTGTCGAGGGTGCCGCGGCTCGTCTCGATGTCCAGCGGATCCCCGCCCGTCGTCCCGCCAAACCCGCGCGATTGCTCGTCGATCTTCGTCAGCGCGTACGCGGCCTGCCATTGCGTGAACCGGCCGAGCGCATCGCCCGGTGCGGGGAAGACGGTGAAGATCAGCTGCCGCGTGTTCGAGCGCAGGTCTGTATTGAGCGACGTCACCGACCCATAGGCCGCGTCGACGCGTGAGTCGCGGTTCGTGAGTGCCCCGGTCGACGGGACGATGCTCGACGACTGCGCGAATACCGGGCGGTTCCCTTCGTTCGCCAGCGTGAACCGCGTGTTCGGCGTGAAGTTCAGGTCGAGCGGCGCCTGTTGGTGCAGGTTGAGCGAGTAGATGCCTTCGACCGTGACGCGAATCAGTTTCGGCACGAGGAACCCATTGAGGGCGAGGTTGGTTCGCCAGCTCTGCTGCGCCGCAAATCCACGATCGATCATCCAGACGTTCGGTCGCGTCGTTGCGAACGGCGATGCCAATGACGTATCGGCGCATCGAGTCGGGATGCTCGACGGGTCGCTGAGGAACATCGACCAATCGGGGATCGGAACCGCCGATCCGATGCACCCGATCTGCTGCACACCCCCGGGCAATCCGGTCGCGAGCATGGCCGGCGCCACCAATGTCGACGCCACGTCGTTTCGGAACAGACCGATGCCGCCGCGAACGTTGCCCCACGGCGCGCCGAAGCCGGGAATTCCGGTCGAGCCGTTCGTGCCAAACGCGCGGAAGAATCCGATACGCGGGCTGACGTCGATCAGCCGCGGCACGAAGTCGGTCCGTCCGCCAAATCGGGATTCCACCGCTGCGTTGTACGCCGGCCGGTCCAGAAAGTCGTTCGCGTCGATGCGAACGCCGTAGAGCAGTTGCGATCGCTGTCCCGGACGCCAATCGTCGCCGAACGCCAAGCTTCCCGTCAACGCGCTTGCCGATGCTCGCTGGCCGGACAACACCCGGCTGAACGTGGCCGGTCGATTGGCGTCGACATCGGCGATCGAGTTGAACGTGTAGATGCCGCGCCGGTTCGGATACTGTTCCTGCGAAAAGCCGTCCGCGCGCAGATCGGCGGTGAGACGGAAGCGGTGCAAACGATCCAGCGTGAACCAGGAGAGCATGTCGTACACCTCTGCGCCGCTCGTCCGCGCGACGCGCGGCAGCGCCGCATTTCCGCCGAACTGCAGCGTCGCGTTCCCGTTGGTGCTGTCCGCGAACTGCGAGCTCACGAGCACGCGAATGTCCGGCAGGCCAACGTACGGATTGCTATTCGCCGAATTCACGTGCGCGCCGACGCGCAAGTCGTTCAGGTAGTTGTTGGGGAGATACGCCGAGAACGTCCCAGTGACGTCCGCGCCGTTCGTCGTGAGGTCGCCACCGTGACCCGGGACCGCCGTCGCTCCGAGGAACGACGCACGGGCGATGTTTCGGCGAACGGCACCGACGACGTTGCCGACCTTCGTCGGCGACGGCGTCCAGTCGACACGGCCGAGGAGCGAAACGTTGTCGGTGAGACGGTCGGCCGGCACGGTGTTGGTGGAGAAGGGAACACCGCGGGTACCGAGCACATTGAGAAGCCGCGTCACGGAATCGCGCGATACGCCGACCCGCTGAAGGACGAACGCATCGCTCGTGACGAGCGACTGCAAGTCGCTGCTGCGCCGTCCCATCTGCGCCGCGACGTTGTAGAAGACCTTGTCGAGGACGATCGGGCCGGAAGCGGCGCCGCTGATCTGCGCGTTGTTGTACGGTGCGCCGAGCTCCCGTCCGACGGCGTCAGTCGCCTGAAGCGAACGCGAGTCGAACGTCACGTGCGCCAAACGCTGCGAGAAGTTGCCGCCCGAGTTCGCGGAGATTGAGAGTTGGCCACCACTGAATCCGCCGCGGGAGACGTCGTACGACGTCGACGCGACACGCGTGATGACCATGGCATCGCGCGGAATGTCGCCGCCACTGAACGACATCCCGTTGAGTGTCACGCGGTTCTGATCCGCCGAAAGACCGAGTACGGAAAAGCCGGGAATCCCACCGCCGGCATCCGGGACGAGCGTCACGCCGGGAACGGAAACCGCCATCGCGGCGAGGTTCCCTTGGTCGCCAACGGCAATCGCGCCCGGAAATCCATCGACGGCGCGGTCCGAACCGACGCGCTCCGGCACTCCCTCGGCGCGCGGCGGACGCTGCCGGCGCTGTTCCACGACACGGACCGGTCCGAGCTCGACGACCGCCTGCTCCATCTTCACGTCGACGATGATCGGCTTTCGCGCTTCACCGCGTTTTGCCGTCACCGACTTCGGAACCATGCCGATCGCGGTGACTCGCACGACGTAGTCGCCGGTCCCTTCCTGCACCGCAACCAGCCAACGGCCTTCGGCGTCGGTGCGCGCGGTCTGGGCGAAGGTGCCGGCCGGCGCGTTCGCCGCCAGAACGCTCACGGTCGCGCCGGGGACGGGCCCATTCGGCCCGGTGATGTGGCCGGCGAGAACGTCACGCTGTGTCTGCGTTTGCGCGCTCTTCGCGCTGACCAACGCGAGCACGACGGTGCTCACGATGCGCGTCCAAGACTTCTGAATTAGTGTCATAAAGAGTCTTATTCAGGGCGCTGCTGGCGCCGCGGTCGGAGGAATTGCCGTTTACGGAGTCTTTGCCGGACGGAGGCGGATCGTCGTCGATCCGACGCGGAGCGTCGTCGCCCCGCTCGAGTCGGTCGTGGAGATGACCGGCACGTCACTGTCGATGTCTATGGCCGTCGTTCCCACGCGCGTGCTGAAATGCGGCTGCCCGTCGAGTCGAAGAGGGCCGCGGCCCATGCCCCCTTTCGCTCCGAACGCACGTCCGAGGACGAGTATGGTGCTGTACGACTTGCCGTTGCGCTCCAACGTGAGCGTAGCTGTGTCACCGGCAACCAGTGCGCTGAATGCCTGGGAGCCCGCCTCTGTGATGAGCGAGGCGCCGCCGACGTCGAGGAGGAGGTCTCCCTGGCGAATTCCGGCGCGCGCCGCCGGGCCGCCTTCCGCGACGGCCGCGACGCGCGGAAACTCGTCGTAGCGCCAAACCGCCATCGGTCCGGCGCCAAATCCGCCGCGGCGATTCGTCGCCTGGCACCTCGTGCACTCGAGCGCGAACCCGTACAGCATTGGACGCGGACCACCCGCCTGGCCGGCAAAACCGCCGAATCCAACGGCCCCGCGATTCAGCCGGTCCGCGGTATCGATCGGCGCGCGCCCTCGAAAGCCACGGCCGACTTGCGCGGTCGCGCTGGTTGCGGCGAGCGCCATCAGGAGTGACGCCAGCCGTCTCGTCGTCAGAACCATACGATGTATCTCCCACCTGCGACGGCCGATTGCGTCGAGGGACTGTCGACGCGAGCGACCTCGCGCGCGGGTCCTGCCCCCCCAGCGCCCGTGATCGAGTCGCGCGACTCCGCCTGTCGTCGCAAGCCAACGCTGTATCCGGCAAGCATGCCGGCGGCGAACACGACGATCGCCGCGGCAAGCCCGAATGCGAGTTGTCGCCGCGGGCGCCGTAGCTCGAGGGCGTCGAGCAACCCGCGTTGGCGCAGCGCGCGCACGGTGCGAGCCTTGAGCTCGGAGCGCGGTGAGCGGTGTCGGCCGACGTCGCCCAATTGCGCGCGTTCCTCGGGCGTCCACTCGTCGAATGAATCCTCTGTCATACAGGTCTCCTCTCCATTCCCGGCGCGAGGCGCGCGCGAACGACGCGTCTCGCCTTGAATAGCTGTCCCTTCGATGTGCCCGCGGTGATTCCCAAACGCTCGGCGATCTCTTCGTGCGTGAAACCCTCGATGTCGTGCAGCACCAGAACGGCACGGTAGCCCGGTGCGAGCGAGAGGATCGCTGATTCCATGTCCATCCACTCGATCGCCGGTTCCTCGCAGACGTCGTCCGTTTGCGGGTCGAGCACGAGCCGTCCCTGCCTGCGGACGGCGTCGATCGCCACGTGCGCGGCGATACCGCGGAACCACGCGCCGAACTCCGACTGACGCGACCATCGGTCGAGCGACGACACGGCGCGGAGCCACGCTTCCTGCACGACGTCCTCCGCCTCGTGCGGATTGCCGCCGACGATCCGCCACGCGGTTCGGAACGCGCGCGGCGTGTGCCGGTCGTACAGCAGCGCGAACGCCGCTTCCGAACGGTCATGTCGAATGGCGGACACCAGCGCTTCGTCCGTCGCTGCTGCGTCGATCGCGTCGATCATCCGCATCTTCAGTCGAACGGGGGGCATGAAAGGTTTGCCGACCTACGGTTTTCGCGTGATGGTCCAACCCTGGCCCAGATGGACACCGCCCACGATCTCGCCCTTGGTTCCCAACACCGCCTTGAGCTGCGCGCCCTGCATCACGAACGACACCGAGTCCTTATGGAATCGGGTCACGGCAAGCTGAGTCGTGTCGCCGGCGCCGAGCCGAATGGCCGTGTACGTCGCCGACTGTCCAACCCCGAGGTGCGAGGCATGGACGATCTGCTCACAGAGCGCGAAGGACACGGCGAGCATCGGGATCGCCTTACGCGAGGAGAATTCGAGTTGCTCGGTCTGTCCTTGCGCCGACATCTGTGCCTTCACGGTGCTATCGAGAAAGAAGATGCTGATCCCGATCGACTGGTTGTTCTGAGTCACGCGGGTGAACTCGACGTGCGAGATCGAGCTATCCGGCTTGAGATCCATCGTGTATTGAGTGCGAGGCCCGTTCGTTTGATAGATCTCACTGGTCAAAGCGTTGCCGTCGCGGCTGAACAGTTCGACCGCGACCGTGTCCTTGCCCTTCGTGATGACGAACTGGGAGCGCTTGGACTGCTGCTGTTGGGCTCCCGCCAACAACGGGGTCGTGATGGCGAGCATGACCGCGAGGCGCGGGACGAACGTCAGAATGTTCGGCATAGGATCGAGTGAGGTTGGGACGATCCTAAGAGAGTCGTTCGAGGCGGCCAAAAGGTTTGCGGTGAACCGCAGCAAACCGGCGACGAACGGGGGCCGTGGGCCGCTATTCGATCAGGGCCTGGACGACCGTGCGATAGGTCCGGCCGGAACGCAGCTTGGTGCCGTCGTTGAGAATCAGCACGTAGTCGCCCTTGAACCAAGGCTGGACTTCGCGAATGCGCTCGGTGTTGACGACAATCGACCGGTGCACGCGGACGAAACGCGTCTGCGGCAGCTTGGCGAGGACTTCCGTGATCGTCTCGCGGATGACGTGTGTCGCCTTTCCGGCATGGATGCGTACATAGTCGCCGTCAGCTTCGATCCAATCGATCTCATCCACCCGTACGAAAGTGACGCTGCCATCGCGCTTGATCGATAGCCGCCCTGATTGTGGGGCGGCCGACTGCGAGAGCCGCTCGAGCAATCGGGCCAGCTCGCCGGTTGTGTCGTGGGAGCCCCCGCGAATTCGTTCGACCGCGCGACGCACGGCTTCCTTGAGTCGCGGCTCGAGCACCGGCTTGAGCACATAGTCGACGGCCTGAACCTCGAACGCCTTGATGGCGTGCTCGTCGTGAGCCGTGACGAAGACGATCAGCGGCGGATCGTCTTCGGCGATCTCGCGAATGACTCCGAAGCCGTCCGTTCCCGGCATTTGGATGTCGAGGAACACGAGATCGGGGCGCTCCGCGCGGATCATCTTTACTGCTTCAGTTCCCGAACCCGCCTCGCCGGCGATCTCGACGTCGGACTCGTTCGCGAGGAGCGCGCGCAACCGCTTTCGCGCCGGCGGCTCGTCATCGACGATCAGAACGCGGACCCGTGGCGCCTCAGTTGGCATGCGCCGCCGTGCGATACGGAATCTCGATCGTGACGCGCGTGCCCGACGGGAGTCGCGGCGCGACCTCGACTCGGTGATCGCCGCCGTACAGGTGGGCCAGCCGCGAACGTAAGCCTCCGAGCCCGATGCCCTCGCCCGCGTTCGCCGATGGGACGTCGCTCATCCCGACGCCGTCGTCCTCGACGACGAGCCGCAATCGCCCGTCCGGGCGTTCGGCGAGCACCCATACCGAGCCGCCCGATTCTCGCGGTGCGATTCCGTGACGGACAGCGTTTTCCACGATCGGCTGGAGGATCAACTGGGGCACGAGCGCCTGTCGGGCTTCGTCCGTCGCGCGGAGGCCGACGTTCAGGCGATCCTGGAAGCGAACGCGTTGGATCGCCAGGTATTGCTCGACGAGATGCAATTCCTCGTCGAGTCGAACATCAGCCCCCGGATCGGCCCGAAGCGAAGCGCGAAGCAGGTCACTGAGCTGTCCGAGCATCGCCTCGGCCGCCGACGGGTCGTCGCGAATCAATGAGGCGATCGCGTTGAGCGTGTTGAAGAGAAAATGCGGACGCAGCCGGTTTTCCAGCGACGCGAGCTTTGCCTCGGCCAAATCGACCTCCAGCCTGACGGCGCGTACGTCGCGTTCGCGGACTGCCTTATGGTAGGCGACAGCGTGGTAGGCGGTGGCGATGAAAGCGTAGGTGAGGAAATTCCGGCCGGGCTGCGAGAAGAACAGGTTCATCGCGCCCTCGATGAAGCCGTACAGGTTGATCCCGAGCATGTGCCGGATCGACGACACCAGCAACGAATGGAGGGCAGAGAAGACCAGCGCCAACCCGAGTTGACGAAAGAGCCATCGTTTACGCGGCGCGCCGACGATTGGGTACCGTCTCGCCGCCGCGGTGACGGCCGGGAGAAGCGCGAGCCAGGTGAACCAAATGACGCTCTGGCGCTGGACGGCCGTCGGGAACGAGATGTTGACGTTCCCACCCAGCCACTGCTGAATCGCGAAGACGATCGTGAGGACAACGGTGCAGGTGATCGCGATGCGCCAGTTCACCCGGGGCGGAGCGGAGTCGATCGCGGCGTCGGCCATTGGCATACGGTGCCTGGCGCGGGGCTAGCTCGCAACCAGGTTGCGCCGAACGACAGCTTCCGAGCGCCGAATGGAGTCTGACCCCATTTTAGAAATGGGGTCTGACCCCATTTCGCGGCGATTTGCACCGACGGAAAACGAAGGGCGCCTTTCGGCGCCCCCCCGAGCGAAGCTCACTCAAGTCCCTGTTTTTCTCTTCCTTGCCACTGTCTTCTTTCGCGGCTTCGGCTTCTTCCCAACCTGAATGGGAACGATGTCCGACTGCGCCGCGGCTGCGTCGTCACAGCCCGAGACGGCGATCGCCGGGTGGCGCGGCTGCTTGTACACGTACCGCTCGCCGGCGTAGTTCCGGAAGACCACTTCGTCTTCGTTGATCTCTTCGACGTACTCGGGCAGGAGTGGGACCTTGCCGCCGCCTCCCGGGGCGTCGATCACGAAGTGCGGAACAGCCAGTCCGGACGTCCAGCCGCGGAGGGCCTTCACGATCTCGAGCCCTTTCTCGACGTTGGTCCGGAAGTGCTCGCCGCCCGCGACCTGGTCAGCCATATAGATGTAGTACGGCCGGACCCGGGCCTTGAGCAGCTTCTGCATCAGCTCCTTCATGATCTGCGGATCGTCGTTCACGCCGCGGAGCAGCACCGTCTGACAACCCAGCGGCACGCCGGCGTCGGCGAGTCGCCCAAGTGCCGCCACGGATTCGGGCGTCAGCTCGGCCGGGTGGTTGAAGTGCGTATTCATATAGATGGGATGGTACTTCTTCACCATCTCACAGAATTCCGGCGTGATGCGGGACGGCAGGTGCGACGTGATCCGACTGCCGAGGCGGATAATCTCGATGTGCGGGATCTCACGCAGGCGCTGGAAGAGGTACTCGAGCCGCCGGTCGGAGAGCATCATCGGGTCGCCGCCCGACATGATCACGTCGCGGATCTCCGTGTGCTCGCGGAGATACTGGAAGGCCGACTCGTACTGGTTGAGCGGGATCTTTTCGGGGTCGCCGACTTTGCGGCGGCGCGTGCAGAACCGGCAGTACGACGCGCAGACGGGACTCACCAGGAAGAGTGCCCGGTCGGGATATCGATGCGTGATGTTCGGGACCGGGGAGTCGCCGTCTTCGTCGAGCGAGTCGATCACGCCGTCGACGATGTCGAGCTCCTGGACCGTGGGCACGTACTGCTGCCACATCGGGTCGCCGATCTCCTTGATCGTGCTCAGGACGTTCGGCGTGAGACGCATCTGGAAATTGTCGAACGCCGGCTGCAAGCCTTCGACATCGATGACGTCGGACCCGTACCGATCAGCGAGCTTGTCGAGGGTATCGACGCTCTCGTGGAGGATCTTCTGCCAGTCACTCATGCGCGACGACTCCGTGGTTCGGTGGAGGGGTCCTGCGACTACGAGGGGAGAGGGCTGAGACGCTTGACGTACACCACCCGGGCATCGCCCGGCGCGTAGAAGTCGGGGAGGCGCGCGGATTCGTGCAGTCCGTGCACCTCGTAAAACCGGCGCGTCGACGCGTAGTCGTCTCTCGACGATGTCTCGACGACGAGCAACCGCGCTTCCCGCTGACGAAGACGGCGCTCGACCTCGTCGAGCAACTGCGATCCGCCGCCTTCACCTTGAAACGCGGGGTGCATCGCAATCCAATACAGATCGTAGGTGCGATCGGTGCCCGGCGTCGCGCCGTAGCACACGTATCCGACGAGCTGCCCTTCGCGCGAGAACGACCCCACGAATTCGTAGTTCGCCACGCCGTCGCCCGGATCGTACGGCGCGCGTGCCGGTCCCGCCGCGAAGGTTTCGTCGAACAACTCGAGCGCCACCTGGACTTCGTCGTCACGAAAGACCGATGTGGCGTCGAGAATCTCACGGATCCGATTGCGATGCCCCCGCTGTAACGCTCCAAGCCGCACGGCCACCTACTCCTCTCCAGCCGTCGCCGCGGCGGCGAAGAGATCGAGCTCGGACGCATTTGTTCCAGTCGCGACCTCGACTCCCGACAACCGCTGCGCAAGAATCCACTCGTCCGGGGGCGGGACCTCGCGACCTCGCGCGAGCGCGAGCTCACAGATGCTCCTGATGAGCGCCGCGTATTCGATCCCCGCCACACCAGCCATCCGCGCCAACCCGGCATCAGGGGCGATGTCCGGATTGGCATTCACTTCCAGAATCCACGGGCGGCCCTGGTCGTCGATGCGCATATCGACGCGACCATAGCCGCAGCCGCCGGCCATCTTCCACGCGCGGAGCGCGACGCTCCGCACCTGCGCGGCGACCTTCGCCGGGAGCCGTGCCGGACATCGCGGCTTCCCGCCGACGTCGTCGGTGCTCCCGGTGACCCACTTCGACGTGTATGTAACGATCCGCCAGCGGCCCGCCGGCATCTTCCCGAAATCGATCTCGGCGATCGGCAGCACCGTCTCGCCGAGAATACCGACGTTGACCTCGCGGCCGTCGATGTAACGCTGGACGAGGACTTCGTCCCAAACCTCGAGCATGGCTTCGACGCGTTCCTTGAGCTGCCGCGTATTCCGCACGACCGACCGCTGCTCGACGCCGAGCGACGCGTCTTCGGCCGCCGGCTTCACAATGGCCGGGAACCCGACGCTGACCAGCGGCTCGCCGCGGCGGATCGCCGTGAACTTGGGAATCGGGAGCCCGGCGCGGTCGAGCATGCCGTTGATGACATGCTTGCGGAGGCAAATCGATGCCGTGTAGCTGGTCGCGCCGGTGAACGGGATCTTGAACAGCTCGAGGACGGAGATGACGGAGGACTCGAGGTGGGCGATGCCGTCGATCCCCTCGCACATGTTGAACGCGAGGTCGAACTTGCCGCGACGGAGCTTCTCGATCCATTTGCCGTCGTGGAAGACGGGGATGTAACCGACCGTGTTTCCCTCGGCGACCAGCGAACGCTCGATCGCCTCGACCGTGCTCAGGATCAACAGGTCGGGCTTGGTCGCGTACGCCGACGCACCGTCGAAGAGGATGGCGATCTTCATGCGACGGGGACGGGGACGGCCGTGGAAGCAACCCGACGGCTCATCGTCTTGAGGCGCGGATGAAGCCGGACGCCGCTGCGTTCGGCGGCGTGACACAGCGCGCTCTGAATCAACTCGTCATAGCCGAGACCCGCGGCTCTCGCCGCCTTGGGCAGGCACGAGTTGTCTTCCGGGTTCGGCAGAATGCCGGGCAGCGGATTCACTTCGACGATGTTTGGCGCCCCGTTCGCATCGAGCCGGACGTCGATCCGCGACCAGTCGCGGCAGCCGAGGATCCGATAGGCGCGGAGGACCACGTCCTCGATCGCGCGCTGGAGCGCGGGCTTGATTCGCGCCGGGCATTCGAAGATGTCGAGCGGCTCATCCGGCGTGTCCCAGATCCACTTGGCTTCGTAGCCATAGATCGGCAGAGCGCCTTCCGGCAGCGAGTCGAAGTTCATTCCGACGATAGGAAGCACCTGCGCCGAAGCGCCGTTCCCGAGAACGCCGCATGTGAACTCGGCGCCGGGGAGGAACTCTTCGGCGATGACCGGCTGGTCGTAGGTCTGGAGAAGGAAGCGCGCTTGCGCTTCGAGCTCGTCGCGATCGCGAACGTAGTTCTTTTCCGTGATCCCCTTCGACGACCCTTCGTGCACCGGCTTGACGAAGATCGGGAACGACCAGTCGCGCCGGCCGAGGAAGGCCGCCAGCGACGCCTCGTCTTCGATCAGCGCAAACCGCGCGTTCGGGACGCAATGCGCGGTGAGAAAATCCTTCGTGCGGGCTTTGTCCAGGCAGAGCGAGAGCGTGAACGGATCGCTGCCGGAGTAGGGAATCGCAAAAAATTCGCAAATCGCCGGGACGTGCGCTTCGCGGTTGGTGCCGTGAAGGCCTTCGGCGATGTTGAAGACGATGTCGGGGCGTTCAGCGCGGAAGCGCTCGGGGAGGCTCTCGTCGGCCTCGATGCGGATCACGTCGCCAAAGGCGGAGAGGGCGGAGGCGACGGCGTCGATCGTTTCGGCGGAATCCCACTCCGCGTAGACGTCCGCGCTACTGGGAGGCTCCTCGTCGGGACGTTGCTCGATGGCGGCCGTCCCGGTACGGCCTCCTACAGTCAGCTCTGGTTTTTGGTTGTACGCGAACCCGATCCGCGTCATCCCGTCTCTTGTGAGCGTCTGCGGCGTCAGTGCCGCGAGAATTCCGAGCTTCGAGAAGTGCGTCGCGTTTTCCAATGCGACGGTGGGGGCAAGACAAATGCCACATCTCTCCGCCGCGCAAAATACGAGCGACGAAAAAAAAGGGCAATGATTTTTTCGCTCAGACCGACGTCAGACCTTGTGGTAAAAAACGCGCGCTGCTTCGCGTCGATCGTCGGCCGTGTAGATCTCGAAGTCGGAGAAGAATCCCGGCGCTTCGCGCTGCAGCAGTCGAATCACGATCACCGCGATGCGCCTGATCTCCAACTCCGCGCCCTCGCTCGAGCGAAGCTCGAGCATCGTCCGCCACGCGCGGGCATTTCCCGTCACGACGATCTTCGTCTCCGTCGCGTTCGGAAGCACCGCGCGCGCCGCCTCTCGCGCCATCTTCCGACGGTGCACCTTGTCCGCCACCCAGGCGTAACGCGTCATCAGTTCGGACACCAGGCCGACGTAACTCGCCTGCGCCTGCTCCACCTGCTCGCGCCACGCCGACTCGAGCGCGTCGTCGCCGACGACTGCCGGCGGCACGACGAAGCTCGCCTCCGACTCGTCCACGTATCGCTGTGAGAGCTGCGAATACGCGAACCCGGCGCGATGACGCACCAGCTCGTGCGTGAGCGACCGGCTCACTCCCTCGAAGAGCAGCGAGTAGTTCGCATGCTCCAGTACGCTCCCGTGCCCCTGCTTCTTGATGTTCTCGAGGTATTCGCGCGTCTCGCGCTTCGCCGGATTGTGCTGGCTCATGTAACAGAGCCGGCCGGCGAATTCCGCGAGCTGTTCGCCGTCGGTGCTCTCACCGATCAGACTCACCGCGAGGTGCTCCGGCATCGTGAAGCTCGGCCGGGAGAGAAGGGTCACGACGGGTTCGGTGTAGTAGCGAGGCGTCGTCATCGCGGCACGCGGGGCCTGAACGGTGGGGGCTGTCATAGAGAGAAAATCAACCGTGTCGCACTCCACCCGACAAGGCGGGATCTTACTTCGCGACGTCGGCCAACAACTCGAGGCGGAAACGGGAGTAGGCCCCATCCCGCTCGACGCGATCGAGGACGGCGCGCGCACGGGGCGAAAGCGGTGTGAGAGCCGGATCATATTTGATCTCGCCAAGTGGGCGCTGACCCGGCAGAGCCGTCTTCACGCCGGGATTCAGAATGTCGTCCGGATCGAACGCGCGCTTCACCGTCCCGAATCGCTCGATCGCCGTCGCGCTCCACACGTTCGCCAGCAGAGGTGTCCTCAGCCGTCCGTCGCCGTGCTCGCCGGCCAGCGTTCCGCCGAGCGACGCCGCAAGCGTCATGACCTCGAGCAATATTCGCTCGACGCGTCCGCGCCAGTCGGGTCGTCCGACGTCGACGAGGGGATTCACGTGGACGTGAGAGTCACCGGCGTGCCCGAAGATCACGCCGCGAGTCTCGTGCTCGGCGAGAATGCGACGGACGCCGCGCACGTACGCCGGCAGCCGCGCGGGAGGAACCGCACAGTCCTCGACGAACTGCATCGAACGAAGTCTGGCGTCGAGCCGTGCGAGGATGGGACTCGCCGCGTGGCGCAGCTCCCAGATTTCCGTCTCTTGATCGGGGTCGAGCGCCAGCCGAGTCACGGTTGCGCCGGCCTCGTGAAAGGCGCGCTCGACGGCCCGAGCGGATTCCACGGCCGCCTCCGGGTCGGCGCCCTCGATCTCGACGAGTAGCGCGGCTTCGGTATCCGCCGGAAGATCGGACGCGCCGCCGCTGGCCGCGACATCGAGAAAGGTTCGATCGAGCAGCTCGCACGCGACGGCACCGGCGTCGCGCGCCCGTCCTGCCGCGACGACCGCGTCTTCCAACGACGCAAACGCGCTCAACAGGCTGCTCGTCGCGCCGGCCACGGGAATCAACCCAAGCTCGAGCTCCGTGAAAAACGCGAGCGTTCCTTCGCTGCCGACCAGGAGGTCGACGATTTCTCCCGAGCTCGCGAAGTTGGCGATCGCGTAGCCGGACGACTCCTTGAGAACTCCGCGATGGATGGAAGGCGTCGCGCTTTCGGCCGGCACGAGCGTCGTCGCCAAGGCGAGAAACCGATCGATCGCCGGAATTCCTCGCGGCGCCGGCGCTCCGCGGCTGATCGACGCACGCGTGCCATCGGCGAACACGCAGTCGATGGCGTTCACCCAACGCCGGGTCGATCCAAACTTCAGCGAGTGCGCTCCCGCGGCATTCGTCGACGCCATCCCGCCGACGGTGCAGAACGCGCCGCTCGACGGGTCAACCGGGAAGCGAAGGCCGTGCGCACGCGCCGCGGCGTCGACCGCGCCGCGCGTCGCACCGGAGCCGACGCGCACCCTACGACGCGTGACATCGACCATGCCGATCTGATTCCACCGGCTGAGATCCACGATCACGCCGCTGCCGATGGCGCCGCCGGGCATGCTGCTTCCCGATCCGCGCGGAACGAGCGGCGTACGCGTATCCGACGCCCAGCGTACGAGCGTGACGAGGTCGTCGATGTCTGTTGGGACAGCTACCGCGATCGGGATGACTTGGCCGATCCCCGCCGCCTCGGAGTAGGCCGCGCGCGCGTCGTCGTCGATTCGATACGTGCCGCGGAAGCCGGACGGGCCCGGCAACTACGGCCTGCGCGACGGAATCGCCGTCGCCGCGGCGACGATCGCGCCGAGCAGCGAATCGGCGCCGCGTTTGCTGAATTCGCCACGCTCGAGACGGTCGAGCAGCTGCTCGAGCGCGAGCTGAGCGCGCGTTACCACGTGATTGTGCATCACGCGCGCGCCCGTCACCCCGATGACAGGCGCGATCACCGCCGGCGCCAGCGCAACGAGCGGGATCGCGCCGACGATGAGCAGTGATCCAGCAATCGCCGCTCCGAAGACGACGCCGACTCCGCTCTGCGCCACGGCCGACCGACGTTGCGTTCGAAAGTCGGCCTCGAGCGCGACATGGACGCGCTGGTCATCGACGCCAATCGCGGTCGCCGACACCTCGAAGGCGCGCGACAGCGCGTAGTCGCGCCCTCCGACGCGGAGTGCGCGCTTCACCCCGACGAGAAAATCCTGTCTCGCTTCCCAAACGATGCGCTCGGCGTGATGCCGCTTGACGATGAGCAGTTCCTGTCGCTGCATCCAATTGTCGATCGCGGCGAGAATGTCCGCGGCGCGACCTGGCACCGTCCGCGCCGCCGAAATCCGCGAGGGGCCGAACAGCCGCGACGCGACGCCGCCCTCTTCCTCCGGCAAGACCGAGCGAGTTCGCTCTTCGGCGAGCGCTTGTCGCAGATGCTGCGGCGTGAGCCCGACTTCCTTGCCGAGCTCGATCAGCTGGTCTTCGGTGAACTCCTCGGCCGGGTCGCCGGTGTCGCCCGTCTTTCCCTGCAGCTCAGCCGCGCGCGCCAGCACTCGCTCCAGAGCCGAGCGATCGAGCGGTGTGGGCGGTCGAGACGGAACCGGCGAATCGGGCATACTGAAAGCTTAATCGCCGCGACGGGAGGCGACAGTCAGACAGAAGGATCATGAGAGAACGGCGCGAACGTCGCGAACGTCGCGAACGTCGCTGTCGGCTATGGTCGGCGGCGGCGGCGGACGGCTGGCTGTCAGCCGGCGGCGGTGCGCACGGCTGGCGGCTTTTTAGCGGCCGGCTGCGGTTGCCGGCGATGCGGCCGGCTGCGGTTGCCGGCGATGCGGCCGGCTCTCCGCTGCTCAACGGCAGTTTGCTGTCTCCTGCGCGAAGCGAAGGACCTGTTGTCCCGTTCTTGTAACTAACTCGGGACAGTAGGTCTGTCGTCGCGCAGCCTGCCCTAGAGGAGCGACAGCGACGAAGGGCTCCTCAGGATGACACTGAGCTTGGCCGAGAGCCGAAGCTCCGCCGCAAGCCGCGGCCGCAAGCCAACAACCGCAAGCCGGGCGCACCGCCGCGAGCCGCGAGCTAGCCGCGAGCCGCCGCCGCCGACCATAGCCGACAGCGACGTTCGCGAGCCGACAGCGACGTTCGCGACGTCGCGCCGTTCGCACAGTTCCTCATTTTCAGATTCCTCCAAGCACCGATTCTATCGATCTCCCAAGCGCAGTCAGAACCGGTGCCGGAATCGGGAACGCAGTAGCGAATTGTGCGCTCGGGTCGCCCGCCGGAACGGCTACACCGAGCGTTTGGAGATAGAAGCGCATGTAGCCTTGAACCAACTCAGGCGCGACACGCTGGAGGAGCAACGCGCCACCGCGAACGGCGCCGTTTCCGACATACCCGCCCGATGCGCCGGAGCGTTGTTCCGCCGGCGTCGTGTTGTCGCGGATCGCTTCGTCGACGAGCCGCGCGACGATCTCGTGGGCGAAGACGTACAACGCCTCCGCGGACGCGTCGGGTGTGCGAGGAAAAACGACGGCGATCGCGTTCGCCTGCTTGCCGTCGTTCACCGTACGACCTTCGCCGCCGACGGGTAGGGAGAGCAGCAACTCACCGGACGGCTGCTGCGTGTTGTTGAGGAAGCGCGAAAGCTTTGGGGAGTACTTCGCGGTCCACTCCTGATTGAACTGGGCGAAGGCGGCACCGCGCGTCTGCTGCTCCTTCGTCCAGTAGTCGTGATAAAAGCGATTGTTCTCGTCCTGGAGCGCCTCCACGAACCGGCGCACCCAGTCTCGATCGGCGGCTGTCGGGAAATTCGCGGCGAGGAACGCGATCCGCTGCTGCACGTCCGGATTGCTCGACGCGCGTGGGTTCCCCTGTGAACGAACGAGAAAATCCGTCGCCTCGACGATCTCCGCGAACGAATTGAAGTACATCGCCAGGAACTGGGCGTTGGTCAGCGACGGATTGGTGGCGAAGCGCCGAGAGAGATCCTGCTGATTCGCGTCGAGCTGTGAGAAAACGTTGCGCTGTCGCTTGAGCGCGGTGATCTGCTGCTTGTATCCGCGGGCGAAAAAGGGAACGTGCCCCGTGTCGCTGGTGAGCAGCGCGAAGCCGTGGAGCCAAAGATCGACGTGTTCCTTGGTCGTCACGCGCCAGCCGCGCGTCTGGGTCGGCGCGCCGCTCGTGTTCGCGGCCGGCGACGGCGACGTCGATGGAGAGCTGGAACCTGCGGGCGCGCATCCGACGAGCGCGATGCTCGCCGCCCCGAAGAGCGCTAGCCGGCTGAATGGACGATTGGCTCGCGTACCCATGTGAACAGGACCACCGCTGAGGTCGTCCTATCCTATTGCAAAAGCGGGGCGAAAGATCCTTCGGCTCGCTAGCCCGAGGCGGCGGGGCGCCCGCAAATGGGACAGAACTTCCATCCCAGCTCCAGCTCCGTCCCGCAGGCCTCGCAGTTCACGACCGTCAAATTCTGGCCGCAATGCGGACAGAAGGTGATCGTGCGGCCGGCCGGCAGCAGCTCGTTGCAGTATCGGCATCGATCGCCGGCGTTGGCTACCACAGCGCGCGAACCGATCGGCGAGCGCGAGGTGCTGACGCGGGGGGAAGGCGAGGCAGATTCGGGCGACGGCGCGGGACGCGGCGCCGCTTTCGGGGGGGGG
>DATMHK010000258.1:0-4066 GCA_035554995.1 Gemmatimonadaceae bacterium | reverse complement strand
GGGCGATGGGCGATGGGCGATGGGCGATGGGCGATGGGAGACGGACGGCGGGCGACTGGCGAGGGGATCCGCCGATCAGCGTTTTGAAGCGGTTCGTAGGTCGATCTCAATCTTTTAGGGAAGCTGCCAAAAGTCGCCAACGAAACCGGATTCCGTGAGCACACGCTGTGACTCGTCGCGTGTACGCGGACGCCACGTCGCGGACCGCGGATCCGTGTACCAGCCGCGCGCGAGCCGCAACACCGCGTCGATCGGCATCGATTCACCTCGATCGAACCCGTTCTCGCTGAGCCAACGTTCGACATGATCTTCCGACCGGAAGAGCGACATCGTGGCTCAGGTGAAGCCGATGTCGTCGTACCAGCGGCGAGCCGGCAGGAGAAAATGCACGAGCAGGTCGGCGCCGACCGTCTCGTCTTGTGGCGCGAGATGCAATGCGATCGGGTCGCCGCAATCGGTGCATCGCGTCTCGATGTCGACGGGCTCTGCAACGATGGTCGCGACGCCGAGCATGTCCCAGGCGCAGTTCGCGAACCATCGACGGTTCGCGGCGCGGACGACGTACTGCGTCTCAGCCGCCGAGAACGGGCCCGCCATCCAGATCTGACCGGTTGTCGGATTGGGAAGGACGGTCTTGCCGATTCTCATCTCGCGCAGCGCGTGCAGCGCGTCCGTCTCGCTGACCGCGAAGTGGTTCGCGATGGCAGCGGACGGCGGCATCTCGCCGTCCGCTATTAGCGAATCGTAGACAAAGATCCGAAGCGACGATGAATCCACACTGATAACGATAGCGCCGCCAGCGCGGGGCCGCAGCCGAGCACCGTCGGACCTAGTTCACGTTTAGTGTCTCCAAGTACCGCTGGAGCTCCGCCCGGGCCGCATCGCGCTTTGCCATGAGATCTTTCCGTTCCCCCTGAACCTTTTCGATCGTTGACTCCTGCTCGTTGAGCTTCGAGAGCAACCGATCATAGTACTGACTGTTCGGAGCGACGGTTCTCATGTTCTCGCGAATCCGCGTCTGCTCCGCGGTGATCTCGCCGATCTGCTGCGTCCGTGCGGTGATCTGCTGATCCAGATCGGCGACCGCCTGCTTGAGCTGAACCGCCTGCGCCAGCGCGTCGCGGACGCTCTTCGGCATTTGCCCGCTTCGGCTATAGGTGAGGAGCTCGGAAAGATCGTTGTCGACCAGCGATATCGTTTCGTTGCGCACCCACTCCTGCTTCACGGCGAGCGTCGTCACCTTGTTCGCCGGCGCCGCGCCCTTGAAGCGATAGACCGATTGCGTCGTCTCGAACGGCTTCGGGGTATCGACCAGCTTCCATTCCGGCTGGACGGCATGCTCGATTACGAGCTCCTTGTCCTGTGCCGATTTGTTGTCCGCGGCGTAGGTGGTGGTCTGCACCAATTTGCGATTGAGCTCGAGCGTTCCCTTCACAACTTTCGCGCCGACGACGGATTCCGCTTGCTCGAACCGCTGACTCACCATGACGTCGAGGTCGATGCCGTAGCTGACGAGACGGCTCTGGTCCGGCGGTACGTTGTCGATCTGTGCGTCACCGGCGTAGGCGTCTTTCTCGAGGACGGTCATCGGCCCCTGCAGGAGGTGCTTGCCCGTTGTGTTCTTGAACCATACGCCGTTGAGCGGATTGCTCCCCAGGACGCGCGCGTTGAAGATCGAGACACGTTCGATGCACACCGTGTCGGTAATGATCGGGATCATCGCCGACTTCTGGCGCGCGAGCGTCACGTTGCCGACGGTGTACTGAAAGAGCTGGCCGAGCTTGAGCGCGTTGGCGACCGATTGGACGGAGTTATCGCTGAAGTAGGCCTTCGCGGCTTCCGCGACACCCGTTGCCGTCACCACGACCTCTTGAAGCTGATTCACGAGCGGTCGACCGTTGGCGTCATATCCGATTCTCCGCTGGGCGGCTCCCCCGGCCGCGCCGCGTAGTTGAACGCTGTCCGCCGTCGCCGAGATGCCGCCCGCGTAGACTTGCGGGCGCAGACTGGCGAAGAGCTCCGGCACGACGTTTGGCCGCTTCGCGTAGAGTGGCTGGTAGAGATCCATCGTGAACGAGATCGGCCTTCCGCTGACGAGCGACAGCGAAACGTTGTTCCAGTCGCTCTCCGTCTGGTTCTCGACGATCGCCCATCCCTGGATGCGCGCGACGTTCGACTTGGGTTCGAGCAGCAAACGGTAGCTCGTCTTCCAGACCGGCGTCTCGACGACGTAGCCGATGCGCACGCGACGATCGCCGGCGCCGGTGAAGGCGATCGTCACCGGTTTCTTGTCCTGATCGCGCGCTTGGGCGAGAGCGGCAAGCGCCTTGCCCAGCTCGTCCTCGAGCTGGGGGTCGTCGAGCGAGAGGTTCGAGATCGATTGCAGCTCGACGGATCGGATCGTGGCGCCGCTCAGGAGGTTGAGTACGGGTGACGCGATCGGTTGGCCAAGCGTCGACGCCTTTTGTCGCACTTCGACGCCCATCACGGTCCCGGCGAGTCGTTCGCCGGCCGTCTGCACCGATACTCGCGCGCCGCGCAGTTGGTTCAGCAGATCGGCCAAGGTCGGATTCTGCGCGATGTCGACCTGAAAGCTCTTGAGCGTCTTGGAGAGCGGATCCTGCGACGGATAGGTAACGGTGCCGATCCGGCCGCCGTCCTGGTCCTGCAGCATGAGCGACTTCAGGATGTCGTTGATCTGGCTCGTCTTGAAGCGCAGTTCCGTCGAACTGTTTCCCTGGACGGTGCCGGCGTGCTCGAAGTAACCGACGCCGGAGGAGAACAGCATGACTTTCGTCACCGGAACGGACTGCGCGGAGAGAACGCTGAGCGGTAGGAAGGCCAGGGCGAACAGGGCAGGCAAGCGATTTGACACGCGGGTGCCTCGACGTCAGAGGATACTTATGCAACTCCACCAATGGAGACGATCGTCATCGGCGGACTTGCACAAAGTCGAGGCGCGCAGTTCATCGATACGTATCTTGTGACGCAATCGCGCTACGACGAGTTGCAACGAGAGGCTTGGCGCAAGACGCTGGATCGTGGTCGCCGCCGTCACCGCCGCCATTACGCGATAGTCTGTCCCGCCGACGACTAACGCGATCGCCATCAAGGGCGCGCAGCTCCGCGCGCAATGGATCGCGAGACGTACCCCGGCGCGCCAGGAGGCGCCGGCGTGCGTTTGCCGAAGAAGGATGGCGGCCAAGGGGCACAGAGTGACGCCAATTCCCGACCAGACGGCGAAGTAGCCCAACGCCACCATCACGCTCGACATGCCGAGTCGCGTCGCGCCGTTCTTCCTGGCCGCCGAACGATACCGCCACAACATCACAGCGAATGGCGGCAGCATCATCGGAACCATCATCGTCATCCACATGCCGAGGAACGATGCCGCGAACCCGGGCCAACTCTGGCCCGGCATTCGCGTCCACATCGACATCGCTCCGGCCGCGTGCATGTGCATCTCGCCCATCGACGTCAGGCCTGGGCCGGGTACGCGTCGTGATGCCGCCACCACACGCCCTGCTCGTTGCGTCCCAAGGGCGCGCGATCGAGCCACTGGTACACGCCCCATAGCGCATCGATGCCTCGAGCGTAGGCGGAATACGTGTGGTACACGACGCCGCCCTCGAGCGCGAACGCGCTGACGCCCGGTCGCTCGCGCGTGTACGTCGCGGCGTCTGTCCCCGTCATCGCGGCGATTTGAGAGACCGGGTTGTCGCTGCCGCGCAGCTGCCACTTGCCTTCGCGCCGGTAGTTGTACTCGATCGTGCCGTCGAGCTGCTGCTTCTCAGTGAAGCGGACGTTGAAGTCCGGATTGAACTCCGTGTCATGCGCCGACGCCCACGGGAACGTCCATCCCATGCGTCGCTTGAACGCTTGAAGCTTGTCGAGCGGCGCCCGCGACACGGCCGTCAACATCACATCGTGATTGGCGAGGTGAACCGCGACCCCGTTGAACCCGTCGGCGATGCTCGAGCAGGACGGGCAGCCCGCCGCGTAGTCCGGACCGAACATGAAATGGTAGACGAGAAGCTGCGAGCGTCCTTTGAACAACCCCGCGAGA
>DATMHK010000257.1:0-18453 GCA_035554995.1 Gemmatimonadaceae bacterium | reverse complement strand
GTGAAGCGGACGTTGAAGTCCGGATTGAACTCCGTGTCATGCGCCGACGCCCACGGGAACGTCCATCCCATGCGTCGTTTGAATGCCTGGAGCTTGTCGAGCGGCGCGCGGGACACCGCCGTCAACATCACATCGTGATTGGCGAGATGAACGGCGATCCCGTTGAATCCGTCGGCGATGCTCGAGCAGGACGGGCAGCCCGCCGTGTAGTCCGGACCGAACATGAAATGGTAGACGAGAAGCTGCGAGCGTCCCTTGAACAACCCCGCGAGATCCGTGACGCCTTCGTCCGTATCGAACCGATAGTTGTCCTCGACGCGAACCCACGGCAACTCCTGACGCTTGCGCGCCAGCTCATCGCTCTGACGGGTCAACTCCTTCTCCTCCTTCAGCAGTTCAACTCGCGCCGCCAGCCACTCGTCTCGTGTCCCTGTGATATGCTTCGTCATCGTGCTGTCTCCTCGTTAGTTGTTGTCGCCCATCGCCCACCGCCGACGAGATAGACTTAAGCGCCACGATGCACCCCGTGAGAGTTACAACTTTGACGCGATTCCATTGGATTCACTGATCATTGCCGCGGCGCACGCGCTCGCTGCGGGCGATCCCATAGGCGCGCTCAAACGGGTCGCGTTGCGCGACGACGCGCCCGCGCTCGCCCTGCGCGGCATCGCGATGGCGCAGCTCGGCGACTTCGCGCGATCGAAGGTGTTGCTCAAGCGCGCGCGACGCGCGTTTAGTCCGCGCGAGGCCGTCGCACGAGCGCGCTGCCTCGTCGCGGAAGCGGAGATCGCGCTCGTGTCGCGCGATCTGGCATGGAGCACCAAGTCACTCGATTCAGCGCGTGCGATACTGGAGGCGCACGGCGATTACGTCAACGCGGCACACGCGCGCTATCTCGAGATCCGCAGGCTGCTCCTCATCGGACGCATCGACGACGCCGAGCGTGCGCTCGGCGAACTGAACCCCGCGTCGTTGGCCTTGATGACGCGCACGATTCATGAGCTGGTAGCGTTTGGAATCGCCGTGCGACGACTGGACACCCAGTCGGCGCGCGGCGCGCTCGACCGGGCGCGACGCGCGGTCCGCGACGCGGGGATTCCGGCGCTCGAGGCGGAGGTCGAGAGCGCGTCGCTCGTCCTGAGCTCTCCCGCCGCACGATTGATCGCGCGTGGTGAGGAGCGGCCGCTTCTCCTCTCTGACGTCGAAACGTTGCTGGCGTCGAAAAGGATCGTCGTCGACGCGTGCCGGCATGCCGTACGCCGAGGAACGACCATTGTGCCGCTGGCGACGCGTCCCGTGCTGTTCGCGCTCGCGCGCGCGTTGGGTGAAGCGTGGCCGGGGGACGTGTCGAGAGACGTACTCATCGCGCGTGCCTTCGGATCAAAGTTTACCGACGAGTCGCATCGCGCTCGTTTGCGTGTCGAAGTCGGCCGGCTTCGCGCGAAGCTGCGCGGGATCGCCGACATCAGCGCGACGGCGCGCGGGTTTGTGCTCGAGCCGCGATCGAGGACGGACGTGGTCGTTCTGGCGCGCCCCGTGGAAGACGAGCACGCGTCGGTTCTCGCGTTCTTGTATGACGGGGAGAACTGGTCCAGCTCGGCCCTGGCGCTCGCACTCGGCCAGAGTCAGCGGACCGTCCAGCGCGCGCTCGACACGCTCGCCGCGACGGGCAAGGTACAGGCGTTGGGGCGCGGGCGCGCCCGTCGTTGGATGACGCCGCCGGTGCCCGGATTCACGACGACATTGTTACTCCCTGGCGCCATCCCGATCGACTAGGATCGAAGCATGCGAACAAAGCCTGCCGAGATCCTGCGCGAGTACGGACCGTTTCCCGCCGGCAATGTTGGTGGCGTCACCTATGACGGCGAGCGAGTTTGGTATGCGGGCGGCGACGCGCTCGTTGCGTTCGATCCGGAGAGTGGCAAGACCGTTCGGTCAATAGACGTGGCCGCGCACGCGGGCACAGCGTTCGACGGCCGGCATCTCTATCAGATCGCCGAGGATCGCATCTCCAAGATCGATCCGGCAACCGGGCGCGTTCTTTCGAGCATCCCGGCGCCGGGCGGCGGCGGCGACTCGGGGCTCGCGTGGGCGGAGGGAACGCTCTGGGTCGGAGAATATCGCGCGCGGAAGATTCACCAGGTCGACCCGGAAACCGGCGCGATCCTCCGCACGATCGAGTCGAACCGGTTCGTCACCGGCGTGACGTGGGTCGACGGAGAGATGTGGCACGGCACGTCGGAAGGCGGCGAGAGCGATTTGAGGCGAATCGATCCGCGGACTGGTGAGGTGCTGGAACGGCTCGAGATGCCGAAGGGCGTCGGTGTCTCCGGGCTCGAGTCGGACGGCGGCGATCGATTCTTTTGTGGGGGCGGGAAGACCGGAATGGTGCGGGCGGTGCGCCGGCCCAGGTCGTGAGCCGGCGATTACCGCTGCTACTTCTTCACGACGAACCGCACCGTATCACGCTTGCCCGGCATAGCCGAGTGGTCGCCATATCCGATCACGGCCACGATCTCGTGCTGCCCCGGCGTGAGTCCCTTGAACGTGTACGTCGAATCGCCCGTCCCGATGTGAACCATGTGCTTCGTCGCCGGCGGAATGACTTGTCCCTCCGCGACGACGGTCGTGTCGAGAAAGAGATGGTAGTGGCCAACGCCCTCTACCTTGGTGCTGTTCGCCTTCTCGATCGTGACCGGCCCTTCCTTCGAGAGCACGACGGTGACGTCGGCGCCGGTGCTGTCACCCTCCTTCGGAGAGACGATCGCCACGCCGGCCATTGCCGGTGCGGCCGGAGCGGCTGGCGCCGCGGCAGCTGCGCTCGCGGCGGCCGCCGACGAGTCGTTCGTGGCCGCCTTCTTTTCACAGGCGGCGAGCGTGGTTACGGCGACTACGACCAGCGTGAGGGCTGCGGGGCGGATGGTCTGAAGCTTCACGGTCGGCTCCTGATGGCGGTTCGAGAATCTCGGAAACGTATCAGGTCCGGGTTCGGCGAGCCAATTCGGTCTGCTAGCCTTGGGTCTGCCCGTTGAGGAACGGCAGGACGACCGGGGCCAGCGCCGGCGACGCCCCCAACTCGTAGTGCGTTTTGTCCGGAATAATGGCAAGCCGGTTCTTCGACATGTGCTCGCGCGTCCACCCGGCGTCTCTCAAGCCGCCGCCGAGCAGCTGGTAAAACGAGACGATGTGCTCGGGACGGATCATGTCGGCGTCGCCGTACACCAGCATCACCGGCATCTCGAGCGACTTCACATTCGACGACCAGTCGTAGTCGCGGCGCATGAAGTCGCCCATGTTGTCGAGCAGCCGTGGAAAGTCTTCGGGGTGCGGGGCGATCGCCGCGTATGATGTGAACATCGGCGAGTCCTTCATCATGCTCGCCATTCCCGCGCCCACCGCGGCCTGCTGCGGGAGCATCTCGGCGAAGAATCCGTTTCGCGCGTACGGTGTGGATACGAGGGCGAGCCGGCGCACGCGTTCCGGATGCTGAAAGGCAAGCTGCATCGCGACCCCGCCACCGAACGAGTAACCCATGACGTCGACCCGATCCAAGCCCAACTTCTCGATCACGACCGCCAAGTCGCGGCCGATGTCGACCGCGTCGATCTTCCTGTCGCCGAGGGCCGTATGGCCGTGGCCGTGAAGGTCGATCCCGATGACGCGCCGCGTTTCCGCCAGCTTGGCGAGCGTTGGGCCGAACATGCCGGTCGAGAAGAGTCCACCGTGCAGGAGCAGCAACGGTTCTCCGCTACCATGGACTTCGAACCAGTAATCGACGCCGTTGGCGCTGACGTATCCGCTCGAATCGGGCTGCATGGGCATTTCCTGGTTGTGGGCCATCGTTCACTACGTTCTCTCTGACAGTACGTCGAACGACGGGCCCTGAAATCGACACAGGGCGTCGGGTCCGCATCCGCCAAAACCGGGCATGCATTTGGCAATATGGCCCGCGTGCCAAACCGTAGCCTCACGTTCCCGGTCCTTACATTGGTCGCGACGCTCGCCACAGGCTGTATTTGCGGGGCGAAGGAAAAAAACGTCGTGATCTCGAGTCCCAGTGGGCTCACGTTGCGCGCCGACGAAGTCGGCCGGCCGCTACGCGTGCCCGTCACGCGGCTGACCCAGTTTCACATCACCGAACCGGCGTTCAACTTCCTGTTCGACGCCCTCGAGGGATCGACGCGAGGCGAGGGCGTCGCGTTTGGCATCATGGGGACGGACACGATGACGAACGAGGACGTCGTCATCTCACTCGCGCTTCCCGTCTCGATGCGTCCGGGCGACGTGTACACCGTCGGCGCGACGTATATGGTCGAGGCGACGCTGAACACCGACATTCGCTCGTGGGGAGAGCACGACCTCGTGCAATCGACGAAGGCCGACGTCGGGTTTACGACGGCCGTCTACAACTTTCCCCCACCGACCTACACGCCGAGCTTTCGCGCCGCGACTACCACCGGAACAATCCGCGTCGTGAGCCGGACCGATGGCCGCGTCGAGCTGGCGTTGAACCTCACGTTCACGGACGCCACCGGCGGTACGCGCCTGGTGACGGGCGTCGTGGTCGCGAACACCGAGATCGTGAACGTCGGCTGCGCGTGATTCGGTCGCGTCAATCGCTCCGCAGGGCTTCGATCGGATCCACGTTGCTGGCACGGCGCGCCGGCATGTAGCTCGCCAGCACACCCACACCGAGCATCGCGAACGACATCGCCGCGAAGACCGTCGCGTCTACTGCTTTCACGTCGAATAGCAGCGTCTCGAGGAAACGCGTCGAGGCAACCGCCGCCAGGACGCCGACGATGCAGCCGACGAGCACGACTCTCGCCCCTTGTGAGACGACCTGCCCGCGCACCACGGCGGCCGTCGCGCCGAGCGCCATACGCACGCCGATCTCACGCGTGCGTTGCGCGACGACGTACGACAGTACGCCATACAGTCCGACCGCGCCGAGAATCAGCGCGAGCGCCGAAACGACGCCAAGCGTCAGCATGGTAAACGAGAGCTGGATCATCGAACGGCGGGCGAGGAACTCGGCTGTGAACTCGCGATAGACCGGCGCTTCCGGCGCCACCTCGTGAATAATGGCCCGCACGTCGCGCTTGAGTGTTTCAGCCCGCGGCGACTTGACGACGTACGCCGGCGAGCCCATTCCCCACGCTCTCGGCGCCGGTCCAGTGAGCGGGAGATAGACGTTCGCCTGACCAGCTTCGCGCCAATCGTTCTGCTTCACGTCGCCGACGACGCCGACGACAGTGAACGTCACCGTGTCCTGGTTCCCAAGGCGAGGCCGAATATGGCGGCCGAGCGGACTCAGTCCCGGCCAGAGCTTGTCCGCCGCCGTGCGGCTGACGATGACGTTGTTGTTCGGCGTGACCGCTTCGTCATTCGTGAACGCGCGACCCTGCAGCACCGGGATGCCCATCGCCCGGAAGTAGTCGCCGCCCGTGAAGTTGAGATTGAGCAGGACCGGCTGAGCGTCGCCCGTCATCTCGTCGGTGCGGATGCGAACGGAGGGTGTGCCCTCGTCGAGCGGAATGTTGTTGACGACGCCGACCGTCGTGACGCCGGGCAGGGCGCGAATCCGGTTCATGACGTCGAGGTGCAGCCGCCCGAGCGAGGGGCCGTCGCGCAGATTCGGCTGATTGGGCGCGTACTGGAACGTATAGATATCTCTAACGTCGTAGCCGGGGTTCACGTGCCGCAGCCGCTGGAAGCTCTCCACCAGGAGCGCGGCACCGATCAGTAGGACCAGCGCGAGCGCCGTCTGACCGGCGACGAGCAGGTCGCGTCCCCACGAGCGTCGTCCCGTAGCGCCGCGTCCGCCGTCGCGCAGCGTGTTGAGATCAGGCGACGACGCGCGCAGCGCGGGGACGGCGCCACACGCGAGCGCGACGAGAAGCACGAGCGTAAAAGTCGCAAGCACCGTCGGCAGGTCCAGCCCTACCTCAGCGACTCGCGGAATGCCGTCGGGTGCCGCTCGGAGAAAGAGCGGCAGCGTTATACCGGCGAGGACGATGGCCAGCACGCCCGCCGCGAGCGCCACGGCAAACGCCTCGGCCATCTGGAAGCGCACGAGCTGCGCGCGCGACGCGCCGATGGCCCGGCGCACAGTGATGTCCCGTCGCCGCGACTCCGCCCGAACCATGAACAGGTTGGCAACGTTGGCGCAGGCGATGAGGAGCACGAGTGCGACGGCGCCGAGCAGAACGAGCAGTGACGTCTTGAGCGTGGGGCCCACGCTTCGTTCCATCACGGGTACGACGAGCGATTTATGCTGGTTGATGATGCGAGCGTAGTTCTGCGGACCGCCGAACCGCGCCGGCAATTGCTTCGCGAGCTGCGTCAGCTCCGCCGCGAGCTGCTCCTTGGTGACGCCGTTCTTCATGCGCGCCACCGTCGGCCCGCCGCCGTTTCCAGCAGTGACTCGCTCGGGCCGGACCTCGCCCGAAATCCAGAGGAGTACGTTGTCCTCCGGGAAACTGAACCCTCGCGGCATCACGCCGATGACCTGTTTCAGGCTGTCGTCGACGAAGTACCATTTGCCGATCACCGACTTGTCGCGGCCGAACCAGCCGGACCAGAGTTGATCGCTGATCACGACGGCATCGTCGTTGTCCGTCGAGACGGGCAGCCGGCCAAGTTGCGGGCGTACGCCGAGCGTGGCGTACATGTCGTTCGTCGGCCACGCCATTCGAATGCGTTCGACGCGTTCGCCGGCGCGGAAGGTGGAGGTTCCGTAGGACGTCAGCGTGAATAGTCCGTCGATGAGCTTCGAGTTCTGCTTGTATTGGACGTAGAACTCGGGACCGGGATCGTACCGCTGCGGCAGATCGGAGCCCGGGGCCGTTCCCATCAGAAACACGAGTCGGTCCGCCGCCGGGTAGGGGAGCGGCTTCAGCAGCACCGTGTTGACGACGTTGAACATCCCGGCGACGGCGCCGATCGCGAGCGAGAGCGTTCCGACCGCGGCGGCGAGAAAGCCGGGCGTGCGGAGGAGCGAGCGCCAGGCGTGGCGCAAATCACGACCCGCATCCTCGAGCCACGCAAAACGCTGCCCGTGATAGAACCGATCTTCGGCGACGCCCACGTTGCCGAACGTGCGGCGCGCGCGGCGCTCGGCGTCAGCCGGCGACATGCCCTGAGCCTTGAGCCGGTCGATTTCCATCTGGATGTGAGACTGAATCTCGTCCTCGAAGTCGCGCTGCGAGCGTCGGCCGAGCATCAGGACTTTCTCCGATTGGGACTCTAGTGGACAGTCTACCAGAGAGTATCGTGCGGCGTCTAGTAGAATGTCAACTAGAAGGAATGCCGGTCGTGATGAGGCGGCTTCCGCGAAGGACGACCCCCCTTGGCAAGCTACGCCGCCGCTCGGTGGCGAGTTTCGGCATCTTGTGTGCGAAGACCAGCCAACAACCTCGCACACGGAGCTCCGATGCCGCCCACCATGCGCGCCGCCGCCATCGACAAGTACGGCGACGAGGACGTGATCTCCGTGCGCGAACTCCCGGTTCCGCAGCCAGCCGCGCACGAGATCCTGATCCGGATCGATACCGCCGCGGTGGGCAGCTGGGACGCGAGTGCGCGCTCCGGCGAGATCAAGACCGAACACGGTTTCCCTCTCGTTCTCGGCGTCGACGGCTCCGGCGCGGTCGCCGACGTCGGCTCTCGCGTCACGCGATTCAAGCGCGGGGATCGAGTCTACGCCTACAACTTCGACAATCCCAAGGGTGGGTTCTACGCCGAGTACTGCTGCGTAGCGACGAAAAACGTCGGGCGCGTGCCCAAGCAGCTCGACCTCGAGCGGGCCGGCGCGCTTTGTGTTCTCGGGCTCACCGCGATCCAGGGTGTTGACGATTCGCTGAAACTGAAGCGAGGCGAGTCGGTGATCGTGCACGGAGCGAGTGGCAACGTCGGGATGATCGCGGTCCAACTGGCGAAGTGGCGCGGGGCGCGTGTGCTGGCGACGGCGTCCGGATCCGACGGCGTTGCATTTGTCCGCGCCCTCGGTATCGACGACGTCATCGATGGCAAGAAGTCCGACGACGTCGCCGATGCGGCGCGCGACTTCGCCCCGGACGGCGCTGATGCGGTTCTGGCGTTTGTCGGCGGCGATTCGCTGATCGCTTGCATCGATGCCTTACGAAAGGGTGCGCGAGTCGCCTACCCGAACGGCGTTGAACCGGCGCCTCGGAAGCGCGCGCACATTCGCATCGCGTCGTACGATGCAAAGTCGTCGCCCGATGCGTTCAACCGGCTGAACCGGGCCGTCGTCGCATCACGGCTGCAGATTCCCCTTGCCGCGAAATTCCCCCTGAGCCAGGCGGCGGATGCGCATCGGCTCATCGCGAAGGGGCATGTTCTGGGAAAAATCGTCTTGCGGATGGCGTAGCCCGCCGCAGATCGGGCACGGTGAAGTGTCGAATTGGCTACGGTTTAGAGACGCTGCGACAGTCCGTCCAGGCCCGGCAGGCGCGGTAGCGTGCGCTCAGCAACTTTTCCTCGGGCTATTACGTACATTGTTGTCGTGAAGACCCACCTTCGCGCCCTCCTGCTTGGCCTCGCGGGCGCCCTGTTTGCCGGCGCAGCCCCCACCCCCGCAGCCGCCCAGCAGTCCACCGACATCATTCGTGGCCGGGTCACCGGCCCACCCCCGGACACGTTGCCCCTCTCCGGAGCGCGGATTACCGCGACTTCGTATCAGGGGAACATCTCCAAAACGGCTCAGACCGATAAGAACGGCCGATTCCAGATCATCTTCGTCAACGGCGAAGGCGACTACTGGATCGAGGTCGCCAAGATCGGCTTCAACAAACGCCGGTTCGAGATCCGTAAGGTCGGCGACGAGCAAGTGATGCTCGCCGACGCGCGCCTCACCTCCGCCGTCGTCTCACTCGACGCGGTCCAGATCACGGCGGACAACCGGGCGCTGGTCAACCGCAACTCGACGAGCAACGACGTGAGCGGCGGCGACAAGCCGCTGACGTCCAATTCGGCGCAGGTCTCGCCCGACCAAGCGGGCAACCTCGCCGCGATGGCGGCCGCGGCCGCGCCAGGTATTCAGCGGATTCCGGGCATGGACGGCCAGGCCGACATGTTCTCGGCCTTCGGATTGTCGGGCGATCAGAACAACACGTCGTTCAATGGACTTGGCTCCGGTGTGAGCTCGCTGCCGCCCGACGCGCAGGTGCGCGTTACGTTCAGCCAGTTCCCGGCCGACCCGGCACGCGGAGGATTCTCCGGCGCGCAGATCAACGTCCAATCGATCCCCGGCTCGAACTTCTCGTTCCGCGGGTTGAGCGGCTACGGTACCGGTCCGGACCTGCAGTGGACCGACGCGGGCGCCGATTCGTCGGGACAAAAATCGACGACGCTGCGCGTCGGCGGCGCGCTGCGCGGTCCGCTCCAGATGGACAAGTCGTTCTACAACGCATCGTACTCGGCGCAGCGCACCTTCGCCGACATGCTGACGCTGCTCAACACGAGTCCGATAGGTCTGCAGTCGGCCGGCGTTGCCGGCGACTCGGCGGCTCGGCTGCTCGGCATTCTGCGGCAGCAGGGCGTTCCGGTGTCGCTCGCCAATGGCCCAACGCTGCGGGCGACGGACAATCTGAATTACCAGACGAACATCGACTTCACGCCCAGCTCCTCAGGCACGGGCAACTCGCTCACGCTCGGCGTATTCGGCGGCTACGTGCACGTGCAGCCGACGGGCGGCGGCGTGCAGACCCTCACGCGCACTCCGGCGCAGACAGGCGAGGCGCACGCGTGGTCGACGTCGGCGTCGCTCCTCCACTCGAACTACTTCTGGTTCGGCGTTCTCTCGCAGACAACGCTCGGCTTCGCGATCCAGCGGCAGTCGGCGGCGCCCTATCTGGACTTTCCGACGGGAACGGTGCGTGTGGCGTCGGAGCTTTCTGATGGCACCACATCCATTAAGAATCTCTCATTCGGCGGTGGATCGCCGGCGAGCCAGGTGTCGAACCAGGCCGTGCAGCTGCTCAACCAGCTGCAGTGGTTCAGCAACAACAACAAGCACACGATCAAAGTCACGTCGAGCGTGTCGCGCGAGCACAACACGTCCGACGTGGACGCGTCACTCGGGACGTTTGCCTTCAATTCACTGGCGGATCTCCAAGCCGGCGTGCCCGCGGCGTTCACGCGCACGCTCTCGTCCATTCATTTTCCGACCGACCAGCTCACGGCGGCGCTCTCGATCGGCGACGCGTGGCGTCCGTCGACCAAAGTGCAGGTGCAGTACGGCGTGCGCGCGGACGCCAACCGCTTCCTGTTCCGGCCGAGCTTCAATCCGATCCTGAGCGACATGTTCGGGATTCGCAACGACGTTGCGCCGAACCGGGTCAACTTCAGCCCGCGCGTCGGCGTGCAATGGACGTACGGCACGGCGCCGACGGTCGCGTATGCTCCGGGCGCGGCGCGTCCGCCGCTGGCGGTGATTCACGCGGTGGCGGGCATTTTCCAGAATGTCGGATCGGCGAATCTGTTGAACGAGGCCGTCGCGCAGACGGGCCTCCCGACGTCGACGCGCACGATCACCTGCATCGGACCGACGGCGCCGATTCCCAACTGGGCCTCGTATTCCGGCGATCCCGCGGCGGTTCCAGGCGCGTGTACCGATGGCAGCAACGGCAGCATCTTCTCGAACGTTTCGCCGAGCGTGTACGCGTTCGACCGGCGCTTCGAGCAGCCGCGGTCCTTCCGCACCGCGGCCGATTGGTCGAGTCCCGTGCTGGACAATCGGTTCGTCCTCGGCCTGCAGGGCGTGTATTCGTGGAACATGAATCAGCCGGGGTTCGTGGACATCAACCTCGATCCCGGACAGGGCTTCCCTCTATCTAATGAAGGGGGCCGCCCGATCTTCGTCGAACCGTCGTCCATTGTGCCGACGACGGGCACGGTCGCCGTCACCGACTCCCGTCGGTCGATCGCGTTCCGTAATGTTTCCGTCAACCGATCAGATCTGCATTCGGCGACGTCGCAATTCGTCGTGAAGGTGGTGCCGGTCACGACGAACAAGTATCGACGGTGGGATTTCAGCTACTCACTGCTCAATGTGCGCGACCAGTTCTACGGATTCAGCGGAGCGGGGAATACCGCCGGCAATCCGTTCGATCGGCAGTGGGGGCCGCACATCGCCGAAGGGAAGCATCAATTCACCGTCAATTGGAACAGCATTCCGATCGCGGATCTCGTGTACGTGACGATCGGCACGACGGTACGCTCCGGCTCCCTGTTCACGCCGATGATCGCCGGCGACGTCAACGGCGACGGCTATCTGAACGATCGCGCGTTCGTGTTCAGTCCTTCGGCGAGCGGCGACACCGCCCTGGCGTCGTCGATGCGGTCGTTGCTCGCCAATGGAGCGCCCGCGGCGAGGGAGTGTCTGGCGAGGCAGTTGGGTCAGCTCGCCGGCCGCGCGACCTGTCAGGCGCCGTGGGTGACGACGGCGAACCTTCGCTTGAACCTGAATCCGCAGAAGCTGCGCTTGCCAAAGCGGGCGCTGATCACGCTCAACTTCACGAACCCTCTAGCGATCGCCGATCTCATCGCGCACGGCAACAACAACACGCGCGGCTGGGGTCAGGACATCGCGCCCGACCAGAACCTGCTCTTCGTGCGTGGCTTCGATCCCGCGACACGGCAGTTCAAGTATTCCGTGAACGACCGCTTCGGCTCGACGCGCCCGCAACAGTCGGCGTCGCGGTCGGCGGCGTTCGTGAGCATCAACGTCAATTACGACATCGGCTTCACGCGCGAGCGCCAGATGCTGACGCAGCGTCTCGACGCGGGCCGCGGACGCCCGGGTACGAAGGCTGGCGCGCAGGCGATCAAGTCCTTCGGCACAGCGTCGATCCCGAATCCGATGTCGATGATCATGCAGCAATCGGATTCGCTCAAGCTGACGCGGCAACAGGCGGACAGCCTGGCGACGCTCAGCACGAAGTTCTCGCGGTACGCCGATTCCGTTTGGACGCCGGCGGCGAAGAACCTCGAGGCGGAGCCCGAAGTTTACAGCCACGGCGATGCGTACCGGAAATACGTGGAAGCGCGAGAGCAGACGATGGACTACCTGATCTCGATCGTGCCCGCGGTGCGCGAGCTGCTCACGCCGGCGCAGAAGCGAAAGCTGCCTCCGATCATCCTCAATTACCTGGACGATCGTGTCTTGAAGTTCCTACGCTCGTCGAGCGCGGGTGATGGTGGGAATTTCTTTATTAGGTGATGCGGGCGACGGACGGCGGGCGATGGGCGATGGGCGATGGGCGATGGGCGACGGGCGACCATAGCCCTGTCATCCTGAGCGAAGCGAAGGATCTACTCAAACGTTCTCGATGGATATTCCAGTGCGTAATATTCGATTTCTTTTAATAGCCGCCGCCACCACGGCCGGCGCGCAAACTCCGGTTCCGATCCACCAGGTCGGTCCCATCCTCGCCAGCAGTACCGAGAACGTCGGGCAGGCGATCACCGTGCGCGGGACGTCGGACGGACACGTCATCGTCGGCGCCGGTATGCGTCAGCGTGTGTACGCCTTCGACTCGACGCTCAAGAACTTCACCATCGTTGCCGACTCCGGGGCAGGAACGGGCCTCATTCCGGTTCGCACGACCGGCGTCATTCCTTATCTCGGCGACTCCACGCTACTGCCGGATTTCAGCGCGAACGCGCTACTCGTGCTCGACGCGACGGGCAAGCAGATCCGCTCGATGGCTCCGCCCCGCGCGCAGGATCTCATGTTCCTTTCCCTGCCCGCCGCGTTTGGTCGTCCCGGCTTCGATCCAAAAGGCCGGTTGATCTATCGGACACAGATCCCGCCGAATATCCGGCCGGCCCCGACTCCCGGCGGTGGCCAGAAAACGGAGATGATGCCGGTGAACCCGGACTCGGCGCCGATCCTGCGCGGCGACTTCGACACGCGAAAGGTCGACACGCTCGTCTGGCTGAAGACGCCGAGTCAGGGACGCATGGGAATGGAGATGAAGGAGAATCCGGCGGGCGGCGCGCCGAGCATCACCATGCACATGCTGGTGAATCCGTTCCCGATGGCCGACGAGTGGGCGCTGCTGAGCGACGGGACGATCGCCATCGTCCGTGCGCACGACTATCACATCGACTGGGTGGATCCCGACGGGACGCGCCGTTCGAGCCCGAAGATGCCGATCGATTGGCGCCGGTACACGGACGACGAACGCCGTCTGCGCGTGGACTCGGTCAAGCGCGTGGTCGACGATCAGCTCAAGCGGCAGATGTCGCAGATGCCGCCGGGTGCGCCGCAGATCAAGTTCGACGTCACCATCGTGCCCGACAGCGAGTTCCCGCAGTTCTGGCCGCCGATTCAGCAGGGAACGGTCCTCGCCGATCTGGACGGGCGCCTGTGGATACTCCCGACAACGTCGACGAACGCGGGGAATGGGCTCACGTACGACGTGGTCAATCGTAAGGGGGAGGTCGTGGAGCGAATTCAGCTCCCCAAGGACCGCGCGCTCGCCGGGTTCGGACCGCACAACGTCGTGTACATGACGCGCAACGAGGCAGGAAAGGCTTACCTCGAGCGCGCGCTGCTCACGGGTCCGCCGAAGTAGACTGCAACGCATCGCAAGAATTCGCCTTTTTAGGGTCAGACCCTATTTCGAATTTTCGAAATAGGGTCTGACCCCATCTCCGTTCGACTCTGCGGCGATGTTGGCTACGTCGCGGCTTCTGGCGGCAGTCCCGGCGCCGGGTTTTCTGGTTTGCCGGGAAGCGCAATTTGTTCGGCGAGCGACTCCATCTGCCGCTGACGCAGGCGCGCCCAACGCGGAAGGCGAAGGACGCCGCTGGCCAGCATGCCCGCCCCGGTGAGGAACAAGAAGATCAGCCCGGGAAGTGCCTTCACGAGATGGCCGCCTGGCAACACGGCGAGTGCCGTCACCGCGGTGATGCCGAGTGCGAAGAACCCTCCACTGATCGAGGCCATCGCGGCTCCGTTGACCGTGCGGAAGCGAAGCCTATGGCCGGTCTCGGTGGGTTCGAGAAGCACCTGAAGGTTTCCGTTCGTCCACTGCCGGAACGATCCCTCCGACCGCATCGTCCCGCGCGCGTCGAACACTTCCCGCAATCGGACGACTAGTCGCTCCCACTCTTCGTCGGTGAGGCGGCGATTGAGATTCACAGTCCGCGCGACGCCGATTGGAAGGCCGAACATCGTTCGCGATTCTGCGGCCGCGCGCACGTCGAGAGCGAGTGCCGCCCGCGCGACAGCATCGGGCGACAGTCCCACTTCGCTGCCGATCGCCTGGAGCTCGGCCAGCGTCAGTCCTTCATCCCGCGGGACGATGTTGTTGCTCGGGGTCTGCGGGCCCTCGGCGGCCGCGCGGAAGATGGCGGCCATCTCCTTATCGTCGTAGCGGCGACCGCTCGTGTCCGTCATGCTTTTAAGATTGGGCCCCGGATGATTCGCCGCAATCGGCCGGTTCTTTAGCTCGCAACCGATCTGGCATCTGGGACCGTGGAAGGCTTCAACAATTAGATACGGGACAACAGACAGGAGGATTCAGGACAACGAACAGAAAACCGCGCAAACACCAAACCCAAAAACCCTGTTGGTTGTCCTGTGCCGTTTTCCGGGTTGTCCGTATCTAATCGTTATTGCGTCCAGGCGGACAGCGAATCGGGCGTTGAGTTGCTTCCGGCCGCGAGCAAGTGATACCAGAAATAACTCGCGTCGCTGCGATAGTGAGGCATGCCTCGGCGCACGGAAGACTTCTTGGAAGGTGAACTGACCTCGGACATCATCGGCGCGATGTACGAGACTCATCAGGAACTCGGCTTCGGATATCGAGAGCTCATCTACTCGCGAGCGCTGGAAGTCCTTCTGACCGAGACGGGCCACCGCGTCGATCGAGAGGTGGCAGTGACTGTTTACTTTCGTGGCGTGGCGCTCGCGACGCAGGTGATGGACATGATCGTCGACGACAAGGTTCTCGTCGAAATCAAGACCACCGAGCGACTGCATCCCGCCGGAACGTCTCAGCTATTCAGCTACCTCTGCGCGACGACACTCCAGGTTGGGCTCTTGCTGCATTTCGGCCGAGAAGCAAGAGCACATCGCGTGATCTGTGAGAACCGGTTCAAACGCCACGGTCATCTCGACCGCGACCACGCTGGCGTTGGGGACCGTGGATGCACTAACGATTAGATACGGACAACAGACGGGATAATTCAGGACAACCAACAGGAGAAGCTCACAAGTAACAAATCAAACAAGAACTCCCGTAGTTTGTCCCGTGCCGTTCTCCGAGTTGTCCGTATCTAATCGTTGTGGCGTCCAAGCCCGACAGTCAGTCGCGCAGCGCGAGGAGAGGATCCACGCGCGTCGCTCGCCGCGCGGGGCCGTATGAGGCGAGCAATGCGACGACGAGCAGCAGCGCGCCGATGCCGAGATACGTCGGGAGATCGACGGCCTTGACTCCGAATAACAACCCGCTGATCGCTTTCGCCGCGGCGAGCGACAGGAGCATTCCGATCGCAAGCCCGGCGACCGAAACCACGATGCCCTGGCGTAAAACGCCCCACCGGATGGCCGACGGCTGGCCGCCGAGCGCCATGCGGATACCGATCTCACGCGTGCGCTGCGAGACGACGTACGCCATCACTCCGTAGAGGCCGACGCTCGCCAGCAGCAGCGAGGTCACGGCAAAGATACCGAGCAGCGTCGCGTTGAATCGTTGGCGAGCCATCGCACCCGAGACCAGATCGCTCATCGGCCGCAGGCGTGCGATCGGGAGGTCGGGGTCGAGCGAGCGAATTGCCGTTCGAAGCGGCTGGACGAGCGCGGTCGCCGAACCCTTCCCGCGGGCGACGATCGAGAGCGTCGTCTGTATGTTCTGCGTGTACGGGAGATAGAGCTGCGGCTCGCCCTCCGACTGTGGACCAGCACGGTAAACGTGACCCACGACGCCGACGACGCGCCACCACGGTGCGCCGGGGCCGTCGCCGTTCAGCTCCTTGCCGATCGGGTTCTGTCCGGGCCAGTGTTGCTTCGCCAATAGCTCGTCGACGATCACGGCGAGCGGCGCGTCGCGCGTGTCCGTCGCGTCGAAGTCGCGGCCGGCGAGAAGCGGAATGCGAAGCGTCTGGAAGAAGCCCGGCAGGGTCACCGCGTACTCGGCGTGTGGAACGGGATCGTTCGGGCCGGACGGCTCGCCGTTCACCACGTACGACCCGCTCCAGCCATCGCCGCTCATCGGCAGTGGATAGCCGGCGCTCAGCTGCGCGACGCCGGGCAACGTCCTGCCTTTTGCGATCAGCTGCTGATAGAAGTTGACGAGCTTGTACGTACTGTCGTACTTCGGCCGGCCGACTGTCAGCTGCATCGACAACACGTTGTGCGCCGAAAAGCCCGGGCGAACGCGCTCGAGAGCGAGAAAGGTGCGCCCGAGCAAGCCCGCGCCGACGAGAACGACGAGTGCCATCGCCACCTGTGCCGCGACGAGCGCGAGCCGCAGTCGGTCGCCGCCGCGTGCGCGACCCGCCGTGCCGACGGCTCTGATATTGAGTCCTTCGCGCGTTCCATCGGACGATTGTTGCAACGCCGGCACGATGCCGACGAGTATTCCGGTCACGATCGAGAGCGTCAGCGAAAAGAGCAGCACGGTGGCGTCGATGCTCGTGTCCGCGATCCGCGGTAGCTCGTTCGCGCCGAGTTGCACGAGCACGCGCACGCCGAGCCAGGCGAGCAGCAATCCGATCACCCCGCCGACCAGCGCAAGGACGACGCTCTCCGTAACGAGCTGGCGAATGAGACGCGCGCGGCCGGCGCCGAGCGCGAGCCGGATCGCGAGCTCCTTCTGTCGTGTCGCGCCGCGGGCCAGCATCAAGTTGGCGACGTTGACGCACGCGATGAGGAGCACGAATCCGACCGCGACGGCAATGACGACGATGCTGCGTCGCACGGCGCCGAGCATCTCGTCGCGGACCGGTACGCCGACGAGCGACCACTCTTTCGCGTTTTCGCTGGCGTAGCGCCGCGGATAGTCGACGCGCCATTGCGCGGCGACGGCGTCGAGGTCGGCCTTGGCGCGGGCATCGCTCACGTTCGGCGAGCGTCGAGCCACGACGGCGGCGATCTGATTGCCGCGCGCGTCGGCGCGGAGGTTCTCGAAGGTCGTCGGAATCCAGAGGTCCGCACGCTCGCGCAGAAAGCCGAGCGGCGCGTCGGGGAAGCGCACGTCCGGCGGCATGACGCCGACGACCGTACGAACGAGGCCCGCGAGGTTCACCGTCTTGCCGATGACCGCCGGGTCGCCGGCGAAACGCCGCATCCACAGCGCGTGGCTGAGGACGATCACGCGGGTCGCGCTCGGCGCGCCGTCGTCGCCGCCGAAGGTCCGCCCGATCGCCGGTGAAGCGCCCAATAACTCGAAGAAGTTGGGCGAAACGACGATCGCGTTGACGCGCTCTGGCTCGCCGCCGTCGCCCACAAGGGCCGATGGCTGCGTTCGAATCGCGGCGACCATGTCGTGCGCGCGAAGCTGCGACTTCAGGTCGAAGTATTCGGGAATCGCGATCGCGGTGTGCGCGGCCGTCGTCCGCGAGTAATTGTTCCAGATCATCTCCACGCGATCGGCGTGGCGATACGGTAGCGAACGGAGGAGCACCGCGTTGACGACGCTGAAGATCGCCGTGTTCGCGCCAACGGCGAGTGCGATCGTCGCGACCGCCACGGTGGTGAAGAGCGGAGACCGGCGCAGCGTACGCAACGTGAACGCCACGTCCAGCCGCAGTTCCTGGCGTAATTCGGCGCGTTCCATCTTCGTCTCCATGTCGTCGCGGATATCCTTGCACTCGGCGCGTACGCGCTCGATGTCTCCGAACCGTTCGCGCGCTGCCGCTCTCGCTTCCGTCTCGGACATCCCTTCGGCGACGTAACGCCGCGTCTGGAGCTCGATGTGCGCGCGCAACTCATCGGCGATCTCGCGCTCGGGCGAGACGGGAAAGAACGCGCGACGGAGGCGCCGGTGGAGTGGCAGACGATCGGGGATCACGGCTGGCCCACGATCTTTGCGACGGCGGTGGTGAAATGACTCCACTGCGCCGATTCGGCGCGCAGCTGTGCGCGCCCTTGAGGCGTCAATGAGTAAATCTTGATGCGCTGCCCGATCTCCGACTTCCCCCACGCGGCCGCGATCCAGCCGCGTCGTTCCATGCGATAGAGAGCAGGATAGAGCGAGCCCTCTTCGATTCGCAGCGCGTCGTCGGTGGCCTCTTCGATCCAGCGCGCGATGGCGTAGCCGTGGCGCGGTCCGCGGGCGAGGGTCTTGAGTACTAGGAGGTCGAGGGTGCCCTGAAGGAGCGGGCTGCGTTGGGTCGGCATGCTACCTAGAATGTCTAGGCGCGTACCTAGAATGTCAAGGTACTCGGCGGCTCGGCGGCTCGGCGGCTCGGCGGCTC
>DATMHK010000256.1:0-5343 GCA_035554995.1 Gemmatimonadaceae bacterium | reverse complement strand
TCGACCTCGCGACGTTGACACTCAGCGGGGCGACCAACCTCCTACCGCCCAACCCGATTGTTCCGCCGAACCCGATAGTCCCTCCGAACCCGATTCGAACCTTCACTGCGACGTTCACCGATGCGACGCGATTCATCGTCGCCGAGCTCGATCGCTACTTGCCCCAAGATCCATACTGCCCTGGGCTCGCCGCGACTTACAACGCGAGCATCGCAGTCGCGACGAGCGACGGTGGCCTTTTCTATGGCCTGATCGGCCAGATGGCCGCCAATCACTGCAACGCCCGTGTGCTGGTTGATCTGAACTCGGCCACGATTCGCTCGTTCGAGCCGGTGCCGTGAGTTGACGCACCACTCTCCGTCGTTCTCAAAGAGGAAATGCTCATGATGCACGTAGCCTTTTTCATTGCCGTCGGTTCTCTCCTCGGCGTGCCCCGGGCGAACGCGCCGATCTGCCTCGCGCCCGCCGGCGCACAGCTCCCCGGAACCGATGCGACGCAGGCATCCGCCGCGGTGACTGAGTTGTTCAAGAGCTATCTCACCGGCCCGACGCTGTCCGTCGTTCCGCTCACGGCGCGATTGACCTCGCAAGCTCGGGAGGAGGCGCGTCGCGCCAACTGCAAGTTCGTTCTCTACGTCACAGCCAAGGGCGAACGACACAAGTCGGCCCTCGGCCAGATTGCCGGCCGCGCGGCGCAGGAGGCGGCATGGGGCGCGGCCGTCGAAGCGTCGAGCGCGACGAAACGTGTCGTCTCCATGGGCGCGGTCGGTGCCGCGCGCGCCGCAACGGACATCGCCGCAACGACGAAGACGCAGGATGAACTGGAGATCTCGTATCGGCTCGAGTCGGAGACCGGCACCGTCCTGAAAGAGGGCAAGTCGAAGCAGAAAGCCAAATCGGATGGCGAGGATTTGCTGACGCCGCTCATCGAGCACGCGGCGGAAGAGATCGCGGCCATCGTCGCGAAGTAGCGAGGCCCGGATTCGGATGCTTCCGCATTCTTGCACTCGCCGTCTTCGGCGCCTCGCCGCTGCCGGCTTGGCGTGGGGATCGCTGCTCCACGCCCAGCCATCACCCACCGTCCCTCGGGTGGCGAATTTGGCGCTGGTTCAGACGCTTCACATCGGCGACACGCTCGATCGAGAATCGGTCGTGACGTTGGTCGAGGCCTCGTCGGCCGGCGTCAAATATCGATGGACCTTCCTCGAGGTCCGGCCGAACGGCGACACCACACGATCGGCGCGCGAACGCTTCGTCAGCGCGGCGGACCTCGACACGTCATCGCGCTTGTATGAGGTCTACGAACCAAAGGGACCGCTCGAGCATCCCGGCTACACGGCTTTCACGATCGGCGGTGCGTTGTACGAAGGGATCCGCACATCGGGAAGCGGAGCCTTTTCAATGCTCTCGTTTGCCGAGGACGACCCGGCTCGGTCATTCGCGGGCGCCTTCGGGTTTGGTGGCAGCCAGCCCGCGCTCGTCCGTTGGCGCGGCACGCTGACCCGTCAGTCAACGAAGGACGAAGCGTTCCCTCTCCTGATCAATGGTCAGCGCGTGATGGTGCCCTCGCTTCATCTCAAGGCCGACTTGACGTCGCGCGGTGAGCATTGGGCGCCGGAAATATGGATTCTCGCTCAGCACGACCATCCACTCCTTCTCAAGCTGTCCGATGCGAAGCGCGTGTTCCAAACCGTGCGCGCGGATCTCGTCGAGCTTCCAACGCGCAGCGGAGTGCTCGAGGGCGCTTTGGTGAAAGAGTGTCGTCTCGAGCTGCCGGGGATCTACTTCGAGTTCAACAGCGCGGCACTCGCGCCGGCGTCCGACAACGCGCTTGCGTCGCTCGCCGACGTGCTGAAGCGCCACGGCGATTGGGCGGCCACGATCGAAGGACACACCGACAGCATCGGCGGCGCGAAGTCGAACCAGCTGCTCTCCGCGCGACGCGCCGAGGCGGTGCGAGCGCGCCTCATCAGCGCGGGTATCGTCGCGGCGCGGCTCAAAGCCGCGGGCTTCGGCGCAACGCGCCCGCGCGAAACGAATACGACGATCGAAGGACGCGCGAGAAACCGGCGAGTCGAGCTCGCGCGTGAATGCAGCGAACCAAGGAGATGACTCGATGACGCACCTCGGAACAATCCGCCTGACCTTCCTCGCTTTCGCTTTCGTGCTCGCGCGCCCGGTCGCGCAGGCAACAACGAGTATCCGCGTGTGCGTCTTACCGGACCGAAGCCTCCATCTGAGCTCCGGTGCTCCCTGCCCGGCCGGCCAGGCGAGCTACAACCTCGCCCTCGACGGCGCGCTGCCGCATGCGCCCGACGAGGACAAGACGGCCTCCGCCCAGATCAACGAGCTGAAAAAGACCGTGGACTTCCTGAAGACCCGTGTCAGTAATCTCGAACACGAGCTCGCGAATGAAGCGAATGCCAAGGACCACCTGAGCCAGAAGGTCATCGCGCCGTTCGAGGTCGTCGACAAGTCCGGTAGAATGATTTTCCGCGTTCGCGACGATCGGCACGGCTTCGAGATGGCGAACACCGCGGGCCAGACGGTCCTTTGGGGCTCGGCGCTCGACGGCGGCGGCGTGTTCAAGACGCGCAACGCGTCGGGGTTCCCTGAAGCGGTCATGGGGTCGGTGGGCGGTTTGGGCGCATTCGTCCTGCGTGACGGCGAGGATGCCGATCGGGCATCGATGACGCTGTCCGGCGGAAAGACGAGCCTCGATCTGAGAAATGACAACCACGTCAACATCGCGTCGCTTCACCAGGCACCAACGGGTGGCGGCTTTCTGCAGCTGGGGGCGCCTGGTGGCGAATCGGCAGTACAGGCCGGAGTCACCACCGGCGGGAAGTGCGGCAAAGTTGAAGCGCTTCCAAGGACGAATCCGGGAAGGCAGATGGTGGGCGCGCCGGCGTCCTTCATCGTGGGTGGATGCTGACGATGCGCCCGTGGCTTGCGTCGTTGACCGCGACAACACTTCTCACGCTCGCAGTCGCCTGCACGCGAACGGATCAATCACGTCCTGCGTCATCCGTCAGCGTTAGCCAGCAGGCCGGTGGACAGGTACGATCAACCGCTGGCGTACTGGTCGCCACGGCTCCGTCGAACGATTGCGACTGGATTCCCGTCGCCGACGTCGAAGCGATCGTCGGCAAGCTCGCCGAGCCGCCGCGTGAGGACGAGGGCGGTTGTTTATACACACTTCCGGTTCCGCAACACGTCCTCGACGAGCGCGCCAAGATGGCCAAGCTCCGCGAGGCGATCGACAAGATGCCGGGCGCCGAAAAGGCCAAACCCCGCAAGGCCGATCAACCCGACCCCTATGGATTCGTTCTCGAGGTCGACCTGAAGTACTTCGGCATCGGGGAGAAGGCCGCGAACTCCACGAATGCCGTCCTCGCGGCGTGGGCGAAGAACGAGAGCGACACCGTGCACGACGCCAAGCCACACGCCATTTCGCGCGACAGCCTTCGCAAGGCACTCAACGGATGGGATTGGCCCGCGACGCACGGTGGCCGGCTCGGCCACATCCGGATCACGCTCCGAACGCTCGCCTCCGACCTAGATCTTCAGCGCGACAAACTCGACACGATCGCCGTGCGCGTGCGCGATCGAATCCCGGACCGTCCCTTCGCGATGGTCGGCTATTCCCGGAGTGAGGAGCGGGACCCGTGCACGCTTATCACGCGCCAGGAAGCGGAGTCGGTCCTGGGACCGCTGCTGATCCCGCCCTATCGTACGGGAGGCGACGGGCCGCTCGCCTACGCGACGGGCCCGAACTGCGGCTACTACACGGCGGGCCACCACGTTGTCATCGTGACGCCGCATTGGACGCGTGGAAAGACCGAGGTCGCGGCGAACAACGCGATCGGCGGATTGATCTCCGCGGTCTCGGGAAGCACCGAGGGTCAGTCCGCCGATACGCTCGAGGGACCGTGGGATCAAGCCGCGATGAGCCTCGATGGTCGGCTCATGCTGCTCAAGGGTGATCGCGCATTAGAAATCGCTTATCGCGGGTCGTCGACGGATGAGAGTGGCGCGCTCAAGCTAGCGCGAATCGCGATCCCTCGCCTCGTGGCGGCAAAGGAATGAGACGCGCCCGATGCTGAGTTTTCGACGGCGATTCAGCGCGGACCATCGCGACCGCGACTTTCCGCCCGCCGTGGAGCGTGTCGACCTCCACGGACGGTTGCGCAGCGCCGCGTGGCCGCCTCTGTGCGCCAACTGCTGCGCGCCGGCGACGTCGAAGCTCATCGTCAAGAAGATCTTCCGCCGACAGCCCGGTGGGCGGTACCTGGGCCACGGTTGGAAGTACGTGATCCGGAGCGCGCGCATTCCCTACTGCCCGACGTGCATGGCGCACAACGCGGACATCGTGGCGGCGGAGCGCATGCCTTTCCTCGAGCTGATCGTTCGCCTCGTGGCGACGCCGCTCGTCATCCCGTTCGTCGGTGGAGCGATCGTCGCGCGCGTGTTTCTTCCTGACACCATCACGAAGCCGATCGGCGATCCACTCCACAACGCCGGCCTCGCCATCGCCGCCGCGATGCTGCTCGCGATGGGCACGAGCGCGTGGGGGTCGTGGCATGCGACGTCATTCCATCTCGTGCCGGCGGAGAACGAGATCACGTCGGCATGCACCTTCAGCGACGAGTTGGGCGACCTCTTTACGGGTTGGCATCGCGCCTACGCGTTCCGCAATCGCGAATTCGCGCAAGCGTTCATCTCGGTAAATCGAGAGCGTCTGTGGACGAAGGCGGACACCGTTCGCACGGGAAATATTCGCTTCGCCACCGGACTGCTGTTGCTCGTGGCTCTGATCGTCGGACGTCTGTTGCTGGTTCATTCCTGAGGAGAGCACATGCGAAGACAGCATATCACTGCATTAGCCGTCGTCATTTGCGTTACGGCCGGCTCACACGCTCACGCCCAGAGCGCCGGAAAAGGCCCTGGTGGCAAGAGTGCCTGTGGCCTCATGAGCGCCGATGACCTCAAAGCCGCCTCGGGGCGCAGCGATGTTGCGAGGCGAACGACGCACATGGACGAAGACACCAACTTTTCGTCGAATTGCCAGTATTGGGGCGCCTTCGACATCACGCTTCATATCGGCACAGAGACGAAGGTGATGTTTGGCCGAGTGCGCGACAACTACGCGAAGGCGCCAGCGCGGCTTGGCTACACCATTGAACGCGTGTCCGGGGTTGGTGACGACGCGTACTACCTGATCTACAATGGCAAAGTGGAGCTGAGAGCACTGCGTGGTGAGACGGAGCTCGCCGTTTCGCTTTCCGGATCGCTGCCGCCGAACGCGGAGGCGAAGAAGATGGCGCTCAGTATCGCGAAGGC
>DATMHK010000255.1:0-43558 GCA_035554995.1 Gemmatimonadaceae bacterium | reverse complement strand
GGGTGGGCGTTGGTCGTTAGGTCCGGCACATAGGGGCGCAAGTCGGCGACGACAGAGTCGCACGCTGGATCACGATGCGCTGACCATCCCCAACTCAACGATCCTTCCTCCGTGAGAAGGGCAATGATCGCGTAGTCGGCGATACGCGGTACCGCCAGCGTTACCACATTTGCGAGTGTTTGCTGATAATCCAGGGATCCGTCGAGAAGCTCGCTCGCTTCAGCAAGAAACTGCCAACGCGAACCCGCGATGGCGCTCAGCCCGGGATCCAACTCACCAGCATCAACCGTTGGACCACCGGGCGAAGAGATGCTCGCGAGTGTCGGCTCCAGGTCGATGATCATTGTGGTCGTCTCTTCCGGGGGCTTCGCCGTGGTGAACGGCGCGACGCGGGGTGCTTCATGCGCCTTCGAACAGTGTTGCAAACAGGGCTGCCTTCTGCGGTGCGACATCGGAGCGCCGTGAACTCCGGTGCGATGTCAGCGGTGGGGCGTCGCTTGGAGTCCGTGTCTTCGTCAACCACATCGAAAGCGTGGCTACCGCGGTTTCGTATCTGGTCATGATTTGGCCTCGTCGATGACGGTTGAACAAACGCTATCCGTCGCGACGCGTTTTGTCGCTGGTACGGCCGTCGAGCGCCATGGTACACGCGCATCATTTCGAAGCATCGATGCGGCACGACATCTTCTCGGTGCCCGCGACGATGAAGACTTGAGCGCCCGTCCTCCCTCCGCGCGGGCGAGGACAACCATGGCGCCCGAAGTGTCGTCCGTCACCCGTTCGCGAGGGATTCGGAATCATGAATGCGGCCCACATCCTGTCATTGCAGCCATCAGGTCACCATAACTCTTTACGAGAGGGCGTGCGCCTCGGACTGATCCTGGCGTCGGTAACCTGGTTATGGGTCGCGCTGGTCGACGCCATCACCGGGCAGCCCTTCCACACGTTTCTCGCGCTCGGCGGCATCGGCGTTTTTACCGTCATGCACTACCTGCTGAACATCGCCTACGCGGTGGTGGTCCTCGTCGCGATTCATGGCGCCGACCGGGCGCCCAGCCTGATCATCGCTGTGATGTTCGGAGCGCTTACGCTCGAAGGTGGGATTGCGATGGTGACGAATCTGCTGGCGCAAGCAGCGCTTGGCAGTGTCGCCTGGATCGAGATCCTCGGCGGCAGCCTCATCGCGACAGGTATCGCCATTGTGCTGCTGATGAGAACCCATCCGCTCGCAGCGTACTTGCGCCGAGCCGAAGAAGAAACTTGAAACCGCGAGTTGGCGGCGCGATCAGTCGATCAGACCGCGTCGCTGGGCGTGGGTTACAGCTTCGAGGCGATTGTGCGTCCGAAGCTTGCGATTGATGTGGTGCAGGTGGTTCCGGAGTGTCTGCGGCGAGATCTTCAGTTTCCGCACGATAGCCGCCGCGTTGCTTCCCTGAGCGAACAAGGCGAGGATGCGTCGCTCCTGGTCCGAGAGCTGCTCGACCGGGGCGTGATCCGACACGTCGTCGGTGAGCGACACGACTTGACGTGCGAGTTCCGACATGCGAGTGAGCAGCGCCTCCCGACGCCGGTGCTCGGTCATGTCCCGCGCCAACCTCAGGAAAAGCCGCCGGCGGGTGCGCGGGTTATCGAAGACGATCGTCGACACATTAATCCAGATGTGCTTGCCCGGCTGCGTCGAGACCTCCAGGTCAAAGTTCGGTATACCGGCCTTACCGTCCCAATGGCGCGTGGCCGCCTCGAGTCCGCCGGCAAGCGCCTCGGTGCCCAGCGCGTCCCGCGCGTCGAGCACATCGTCGATATTCCGCCGCAGCACGTCTACGGCCGGGAGGCCGAACAAACGCTCCGCGGCTGCGTTCCATGAGCAGATCTCGCCGTCGCTCGTCACTGTATACGCGGCATCCGCCGTGTGCTCCAGCAATGCGAACAACTCAGATTCGAGCATGCGTTCCTCAGCGCTCCAGACGTCAGATCTTCAATAAGGTACGCCACGAACGCCGTGTGGCGCGAACCCTGCCGTCGCTGGCAGCCGCGTTCAAAGTGCTTAGATGGAATGCCAGGCGAGCCTCAGAAAGTGACGATGGATTCCAAGGCGGAGGCCTGTCACGCGAGCTCGGGACGAACACATGCGCGAGTGGTCCAACACTTCATTGAGACACAATCGGTTCGGCGATACCCATCCGTTGCCGGGTAGCCACCGAAACCAACGGAGGTGCGATGAAAGAATCCCGACGGAAAGTGCCGACGGGGAAGCCGACAGGCAACGCTGCTGTCTCTTCCCGGAACGCTGTTGCGCCTGACTCGCCGGCCGCCACGCTGCCCGACGAACAGATCAGAACGCGTGCGTACGAACTCTACTGCGAGCGCGGATGCCAAGACGGCGACGACATGGGCGATTGGCTGCGTGCGGAACGCGAGTATCTCGAGCACTCTCCCAACTAGTCGGTCGATGGGCCGCGGCGTGGAGGCGATATGGGTCACCACCGAAATGGGTGATGGCGACACCTGTGCGCACGCCAACCATATGCTGGACGAGTTCGAACACCATCGAGGCGAGAAAGGTTTTTGGGAATCACGATGAAAACGAAAGTCGCGATCAACGGCCTCGGGCGAATCGGCCGGGCAGTCCTGAAACTGGCGCTCGAGGAAACGTCTCTCGAGGTCGTTGCCATGAACGACCTGACCAGCTCCGACAATCTCGCCTACCTGCTCCGGTTCGATACGGTGTATGGACGCTTGATGAAGCCGGTAGCGGTGAACGAAGACAGCATCGTTGTCGGCGGCCGCAAAGTTCTGACGTTCCGAAAGGAGTCACCCCTCGCGCTGCCTTGGAAAGATCTCGGCGTCGATCTGGTCTTCGAGTGCACCGGCGCCTTCAGGCGGCGTGAGCAGCTCGAGCAACACATAAAAGCAGGCGCGCGCATCGTTCTACTTTCCGCCCCGTCGGACGATGGCGAGGTAGAGACGGTCGTTCATGGTGTGAACATCCCCGGAGCCGGTACGGCCATTATCTCCTGCGCGAGCTGCACGACGAACAGTATCACGCCGATCATGGAAATCATCGGGCGCCGCATCGGCATCGCCAAGGCCGTGATGACGACCGTTCACGCGTACACATCGTCGCAGGCGACAGTTGATCGACCGAGCAAGCGCTTTCGTCGCGGCCGAGCGGCGGCCGCGAACTTGGTGCCGACGGCGACGGGAGCGGCACGCGCGACGACACGTGCCCTGCCGGAATTTGCTGGGCTCTTCGACGGCGTCGCGATCCGTGCCCCGGTTGCCGTCGGGTCCATCGCCGACATCACGGTCGTAACGTCGCGGCGAACGAGCGTCGACGAGGTGAATCAGGTCTTTACGGAGGAGAGCGAGACGAGCCGTTACGCTGGCATCGTCGGCGTGACGAGCGACCCACTCGTCTCATCGGACATCATCGGCGAGTCCTGCGCTTCGATCGTCGATCTGGAGCTGACCAAAGTCGTCGATGGAGACTTGGTCAAAGTGATGAGCTGGTACGACAACGAGTGGGGATACGCCAATCAAATGGTTCGTCAGGCTCTCGCGACGACTCGGGCGGAGGGCGGAACGACGGGATAAGTGCCATCCGAGCGTGAGAAGCTGGGAGGTCAGTTATAGGCTGCCACAACGCTGGAGGGTTAGACGATGTCACCAGTCCAACGCCAAGTCTCGGGCGCGGCACTCTCCTTCACCCTTGCCGACGAGATGCAGCGTGTGCGGGAAGAGTTGTCGAAGGTACAGGCTCGGATAGGGCGAACGCTGGTCAAAGATGGACCACTGCGCGTCACGCTGGTCGGTTTGAACGCCGATCACGAGCTGCATGAGCATCGCGTAGCCGGTCCGGTGACGATCCACTGTCTCGAGGGCGCTATCGAGGTCGACGTCGCCGGCGCGCGACATCCGCTCGATACGGGTATGCTGCTAGCGCTCGACGCAGGCGTTCCGCATTCAGTGACCTCGCGAGCGGGCGGCTTTTTCCTGGTTACGGTGATGCACGGCGTGCCGGACGACGTCGATCGGTTGGCCTAAGGACTCCCGTCGGTTGTGACGTCCCGAAAAAATCGTCGCATTCGGGCGGTCCGGTTGGCAGGGAACGGCCGACCAACTCGCGGGTACCTTCCTTAACGACCAAGTCCGGACCAGGTTAAATTCGGACCGTGTGGATGTGCGTTCACTCAGCGCATCCAGCCGAGGAGAGACGTGAAGAGACTCGCCGGCCCCGTCAACTTGCAAGCCTTCGCTTCGCGATCGTTGTCGCGGAGCTCGCGCGCGCCTGCAAGCATTCAGAACGCGGTCGCGCGTCTGATCACGGGTTTTGCCGCCACGGCTCTCCTGCTCGCGGCTCAAACGTCGGGTTGGCTGCATCGCGGCCCGTTCGTTGATACGCTCCATTCAATGTCGCCGGCGGCAACGCTGCCGGTTCTGCATTCGGTACCGGCGCACCGGCTTGCGTCCGAGCCGCGCTCACCGGCGCGCTCGACGAACGGGCCCGCCGCCGGGTTGCCGGCGTTCGCTCGGCCGACTTTCGTCCGCGACGCTGCATACCACGTCGAGGGCGTCGCGTTTGCGCCCAGTAGCGCGTCGATCGCCGGCCGTGGCTATGACGCCACAGCGCCTCCCGCGCTGAGTTGATCCGCTCGGCTCCGCCGGGCGCACTTCCTCTCAAATCGTGATAGGTACCGACCTCGCGGCCTCGAGCCGCGACGAGTTCGTGTCTGCCTATCGATCAACTCATCGCTTTACGAAACCGAGTCGCGCTCTTTCCCAGCGCGGCTCGCAGGAGACGCATTCATGTCAAATCATCAACACGCCGACGACGATGACATCCCACGATTCGAACCGTGGCTCGGCGTCACGGCCAGCTCCCTTATCCCCGCTGTCATCGCCTTGTACGCTTCTCGCGTCCTGATCCCATCGATCGTGGCGACGGTTGCCCTGTTTCTGACCGGTATGCTGATGCTGCGCCGCCAGACGGTGCGGCGTCGTCTCGAGCAGCAGAACCGTCCGGTGCCCGGAGTACGATCCGTCGCGCCCGCGGTCGACATCGCTGGATAAGGACAAGCCAATACGTCGGCGCGCACAGGGCGCGCCGACCAAATACGCCGACCAAATTTCCGGAATTGGAGGCTTTATGACCGGCCTATATCTCGCAACTCCGCCGCCTCCGCTCCCACACGCGGCTGCGGACACGCTCTTTCCACGGGTCCTGCTGGCGATCGACTTCAGCTCCGCGTCGCTTGGAGCCGCGCGATGGGCGACCACGCACGTCGCGTCGCGCGGCGAAGCCGTGTTGATGCACGTCGTGCCGAGCGATGCCGAGCCATCGAGCTTAGACGGGCTTTCCGACGCCGACGACGAATCCCTTCGGCGACTGACACCGGCGATTACGGGTGGGCTCGGGGGCTTCGCGGCCACACTCGATGTTTCTGCCGCGCGAAGCGTCGTTAGGGTTGGCCGGCCGGCGGGCTCCCTGGCCGCCGTGACCACCGATGCAAAAGCGTCGCTGCTCGTGCTCGGCCGCCGCGCCGCCGCGAATCGCATTCGCGTTGGTGAGCCCAACGTAATCGAACGCGTCACGCGGCGAACGAATGCCTCGGTGCTTGTAGTTCCCGAAGGCACGGTAGCCCGGCCGAGTCGCGTGGTAGCCGCCGTCGACGACAGCCGGGTCGCATCGCTCGTGCTGCGCGTGGCTAGTCGGCTGGCACGACTTCATGAGGTTCCGCTCACTGTATTGCATGTGCTTTCCCCGATCGCCGGCGCTTACGAGCGTGTGATCCGCACGGCGAAGCAATTGCTCGGGTCAGGCGAACAACGAAGGCCCGAGGGTCCGAACGTCGCCGGTCTATCGCCGAGGAAGGCACGATGGCTCGTGCAGCTGGGAGGCGATTACAATGTCGGTCCTGACTCGACCGAAGTCTTGATGGGTGATCCCGTGCGCGAGATCGCGCGAACGGCGACTGAGAGCGCCGCCGCGTTGCTCGTCATCGGGACGCGCGGCGCGGACGAAGCGCCGACGGGAAGCATCGGCTCGGTCGCGCGAGAGTTGCTTACACGTGCGCCGGTACCTGTGCTGGCCGTCAGAGGGACGTAACGTTAGATCGTGACTCACGCGCACGGTCATCACGATCACGGACAGGAGCGAGCCACGCGCGGCAACGGTGGCCACGTCGGCGCCGCCAGTGACCCCCATCCGCAGCACGCACGCCACGACAAGCACGCCGGCCATAGCGTCGAGATGTTCCGGCAGAAGTTTTGGGGCACGCTGGCGCTCAGCATCCCGACGCTGGTCTGGGCGCCGATGCTCCAGCGGTGGTTCCATTACACGGCACCGGCATTCCCGGGCGCTCGACTGATTCCGGCGCTGTTCGGCACTGCCGTGTACTTCTACGGCGGCTGGGTCTTCATCCGCGGCGCCAAGGGCGAGCTCGAAGCCCGCCTGCCGGGAATGATGACGCTGATCGCGCTGGCGATCACAGTCTCGTTTGTATTTAGTCTTGCCGTCACGCTCGGGTATCCGGGGATGGACCTGTGGTGGGAGCTCGCCACGCTCGTCACCATCATGGTGCTCGGCCACTGGATCGAGATGCGATCGATCGTGCAGGCGAGTGGCGCGCTGAAAGAGTTGACGATGCTACTCCCTGCCGTGGCGGCGCGTGTGCGCGGCGATCGCATCGAGGAAGTGTCGTTGGATCAGCTGCGGCAGGATGACGTCGTGCTCGTGCGTCCCGGCTCCGGCATCCCGGCGGATGGGGTCGTGATCGAAGGCGAGAGCGCCGTGACGGAGTCGATGATCACCGGCGAGTCAGCGCCGGTTGTAAAAACTCCCGGCAGCGAAGTCGTTGGCGGAACCATCAACGGCACCGGCTCGCTGCGCGTCAGGCTGACGCGCGTTGGAGCGGACACGGCGCTCGCCGGCATGATGCGTCTTGTCGAGCAGGCGCAGAATTCACGGTCTCGCGCGCAGGCGCTTGCCGACCGTGCGGCGTTTGCTCTCACGATCGTCGCTGTACTTTCGGCCGTCATTACGTTGATCGCCTGGCTCGCCGCGGGCGAGCCGCTCTCATTCGCGATCGAGCGCGTGGTCACGGTCTTGGTCATCAGTTGCCCGCACGCGCTCGGCCTGGCGATCCCGCTCGTCGTCGCCATCTCGACGACGATTGGCGCGAAGAATGGTCTGCTGGTGCGCGATCGCCGCGGTCTCGAGGAGGCGCGCAACCTCGACACCATCTTGATGGACAAGACGGGTACTCTAACTCGCGCGGAGTTTCGCGTCGTCGAGCTCACCACGACTCGTGACCTAACCGGCGATGATGCACTCCGGCTCGCGTCTGCAGTCGAGCGGGAGTCCGAGCATCCGATCGCCCGCGGCGTCGTGGCGACGTCGGCCGAGCGCGGCGTAGCAGTGTCGCAGGCGCAGGACTTTGCGTCCATACCAGGCCGTGGCGTGCGCGCGACGGTCGAGGGTCGATCGGTGACTCTCGGCGGCCCGGCGATGCTCGAGGACACCGGCGCGGCTTTGTCCCCCGAGTTGAGCGAGGCAGTGAAGCGCGCGTCGTCGCGTGGTCAGGCAGCGGTCGTACTGCTCGTCGACAATACACCGCAGGCGGTGCTCGCGGTCGCCGATGCCGTGCGAGATGAATCGCGCGAAGCCGTGACCCTGCTGAAGAAGCAGGGAATCAAGGTGGTGATGATCACGGGCGACGCCGAGGCGGTGGCTCGCGCTGTGGCCGCCGCTGTGGGCATCGACGACGTGTTTGCCCAAGTCCTCCCGGAACAAAAAGCGTCGGCGGTCGAGGAGTTGAAGCGCGGCGGCGCTCGCGTGGGCATGGTTGGCGACGGGGTGAACGACGCGCCGGCATTGGTTGCGGCCGATGTTGGGATCGCGATCGGCGCCGGAACCAACGTCGCCGTCGAAGCAGGCGATATCGTGCTGGTGCGCAGCGATCCCCGCGACATTCCCCGCATCATCGAGCTCAGTCGCGCGACCTATCGGAAGATGGTACAGAACCTCTGGTGGGCGGCCGGATACAACGTCGTAGCGATCCCGCTCGCCGCCGGCGCGCTTGCACGATGGGGAATCGTGTTGCAGCCGGCCGTCGGCGCCATTCTCATGTCGGTCAGCACTCTCATCGTCGCGGCCAACGCGCAGTTGCTGCGCCGCGTCGCGCTCTGACGCGTAGTGAGGCGATGAATGCCGATTGGTTCATCAGCGAAATCAAGGAGTGAGCGAGCGGCATCACTCTAGTGTGGAGAGTCCAGATCGCCTTGGTCGTCGACGATTCGGACAGGCATTGTGGCGAGCCGATCGAATCGCCTCGCATCGGCGCGAATCGGCCACCAGTCATAGAGAAACACCTCGAGCGGCCGCCACATGGCGACCCACCCGCCGATCGCCAAGCCCTCATGCAGCGCCTGGCCGAACGTGCTCACCACATGCGTCGCGATCACCTGCGCCACAGCGGTGAATGCGACGAGAACGGGCAGTCCGATGGCCAGACTCGTGCGCCCTCTGCGAAGCAGCTGCCGAAGTCGCTGTCTCGAAGCCCGCGCGCGGGCCGCGAAGAATCCATGCACCGCGTCGCTGATCTCGGCGGGCTGAGGCCCGCCGTCTCGGCGATCGGTGCGAATGAGGAGCGAGACGGAAGCGTCGCGAGGCAATTCCCGCCTCGCCTGGACGATAAAGTCTTCGATCCGGGGATCCAGATCACGTTCGCGCAGCGGTGCCGGATCGACGGGGTTGAAGAGCATCGCCAAGTCCGTCACGTGTACTTCAATGACCTCGCGCATGATCGTCGATGCCCCCCCCGATTTGGTCCTGCAAAATCGACAGCGGACAGCTGTCAACTGGCCCGGTGAGTCACGGTCGCTATTTGTCAAAATGGCAAGTCTTCGCGGCACGCGTGCTGCGCGGCGGGTGACCGCCGTCCACCGATAGACGGCATTCACAATTCAACGCACAGGAGGTTTGGCTATGTTCACCGACCGCAGTCTCTCATACACCGCCGGCCGTCTGATGCCAGGCAGTCAGGTCCTCGATGAAGTATTCGGCGACCGTTCTTGCGGAGCCGAGTCATATTGGACGCCCACGTTCGATCTTGCCGAGCGAGCAGGTGAGTACGTGCTGATCGTCGAGTTGCCCGGGGTCGAACCGGATGCGATTGACCTCAGTGTTGAAAAGAACGTCCTCATGCTTCGCGGCGTGAAGCACCCGAGCTTCTCGGTGGAATCAAATCGTGACACGCGAGTGTACGCACTGGAACGGAACACCGGGCCGTTCGGTCGCGCCGTGCGTCTGCCCGAACACATCGAAAGTCAAAACATCGAGGCGTCGTTCACCAATGGCGTTCTCGAAGTTCGCATTCCGAAGAGTTCGGCGGCGCAAGCACGAAAGGTTCCGATCGCCCGCGAACGGGAGCACTCAGCGAACTGACGAAACTCATTCCTTCTCGACAAGGGCCTTTCATGGGGCGCGTGCTATGGATAACACGCCAGTAACTGCCGAGACTGATCTGCGTCTAAGGCCTCCCGCCGAAACGGCGGGCGGGCAGGCCGAGCCGGGTCCGCTGAGCGCGGAAGGCTGGGCGTCCGGGCTTCGGCGCATCGAAAAGCTGGTTCGCCATGCACCCTTTGACCAGCGCGCGTTGCGCGTGCGGCTTCGGCCGCGCGGCTCCCACCATGAGGCACGCGTGGTTCTGGTGCTGCCGGCAGATACGCTCGTTGGGCTTGGCGAGGGCGAAACGGCCGACCTCGCGTTTTCAGAGGCGATTGGCTGGCTGGCTGGCGAGCTTCGCCGACGCACTGAAATTGCACGCGCCGAGGTCCTGGAGCTACGGCGCCGGTTGCGTCAGCGAGACATTGCTGGCGCGACCGGTTTTCTCGTTCTCGATCACGCTCGCGGCGACGACGCTTCTTTCATCGATGTCTTTCGCCCGCTGTTGCGCCACGCGCGAGATCACGCCTATCGCGAGCTCGCCGCGGCGGAGTGCGTCGGGGCGGCTGAATTGAGCGCCGTCACCGTGTCGGACGTCCTCGACCAAGCCTTGGTTCGTGCGTGGAATCGTTTCGGAGACCGGCCACGCGATCGCGCCATCGACGAATGGCTGATTACGCTAGTCGAAGAAGTTCTCGATGAGTATACCGGCGATGCGGCGGTGCTGTCCGAGACGGAGGGCGACGAGGCGCAACGCATTGCGCGTCTCGCGGCGAGGCATGAGCGCCTCGCGGACAGTGAGCCGCATTGGGGGGCCCCGGCGTTGCTCAGCCTCGAAGTAGTGCTGCCCGACGCGGAGCCGAGCGAATTGCTTGCCGGCCTCGGTCCTGATGCCGAAGACCGAATGTTGATGAACCTGCTGGCGGACGTACCGCCCGCGCAGCGGAGGGCATTTACGCTGTCCGCGCTGGAGGGGTACAGCGCAGACGAAATCGCGCGCATTCAATCTCGCTCGCCGGGCGCAGTACACACGGATATCCGACTCGTGCGTGACCGTTTGTGCGGTCGCGTCACCGACTACGGTTAGAGGCCCGTCACTGGTTGGCTACGAGACGCCCGATGATTCCGTTGTGCCCGCGCAGGCAGCGATGTCCTACTGCAAAATCGCGTCGCCGGACCGGGCGGTGACCAGCAGCACGGGAACCTCACTGTGCCTGACCACGTGCTCGGCCACGCTCCCGATTATCAATCTTTGTAGCCCGCTCGCGCCGCGCGTCGACATCGCAATCAGCTCTACGAGCTCCTTGCGAATGGCATCGACGATCACGGCCCCAACATCCGCCGACTCGATGACTCGCACCTCGGTCTTGCTGCCGCGCCCGCGAAGTCGCTCCGCGACGGCACCCAAGCGGCGTTCGGCTACCGCGGCGCCCACATGCGTCCACTCACCACCCTCAGATATTTCGTCACCCGGGAGGTCCGACGGCATGAGGTGACCTCCGACGCGCTCCCGTCGTACGACTTGAAGGAGGACGATTTCCAGTACCTCCGCTCGAGCAAGCGCAAGCAGTCTCGGGATGACACGAAGCGCTGCCAACGATCCGTCGAGAGGAACGAGCACCCGACGGAGGGTGACCTGCTTACCGCTCATGTAGTCGGCTCGCGGCGGCACAAGGACCACCGGGCGAGGCGATTCCCGGACGAGACGGTCGGCGACGCTTCCCTGAATGGCTCGACCGAACGCACCGGCCGCTCTAGTGGCCATGACCACGAATGCCGCGTCGTGCGCCTCGAGATCATCGAGTAACGTCGCGGCAACGCCGAGACCATCGATGACATCCCACATGATCTCGCGGCCCAGCGTTGCACTTGCGCGTTCGACACTCTGTCGAACGTTCTTCACCACATCGGCGCGCAGTGCGACCGCAGCGAGTTCGGCTGCTCTCGAAGGCGATGTCTCGATCGGCGTCTCGAACACACGCACGACACGTATCGTCGCGTTGTCAAGCTCGGCAAGGGCAGCGGCGGCCGCAAACGCGCGCTCGTCCTTGTCCGATCCGTCGACGGTCAGCAGGATGGTCGGCGTCATAGTCTTCGTTCAAAGCGGGTCAATGTCACGCAGGTGGTCTCGCCAGATGGCGGGAGGCACCAACAGTATCGGGATGGACAACTGGCGCGTGACGGCGGCCGAGACAGACCCCCAGATCGATGAGCCGTGCTCCGCAGATGCCCGCGTTCCAAGGATCACGAGCTCGGCTCCAGAATCGACTGCGTGCCGTGAAATAGCGGTGGCGGGATCTGAATCCTTGATTGTGAGTCTCTCGACGGTGACGTCGGCCCAACCAGCGGCATTGCGCTGAAGCACATCCGCATCGTGGGCCGCTGATCGCCGCATTTGCGCCGAAAGCTCGGTGGGATCTGTTCCAGTATCGACGTGGAGTACGGTGAGCTCGGGACTCGTCCGCCCCCGATCTCGAAGTGCGGATGACCACGATACAGCCACCAGCAATGATCCTCGCGCCGCTCGAGATGCATCGACGGCAACGATTGCTTTGTGCATAGGTATCGAGAGCGTCTCGACGACGACCAAGACGGGAACGAGCGTGTGCGTAACGAACGCGTAGGCCGTGCTTCCAACCGGACGATCCGAAGCCGGCCCACGCTTTCCGGGACGGCGGCCGAGGACAACAACATCCGCCTTGATCTTGCCGGCAAGTGCTGAGATGGCACGATGTGGCTCGCCGAATATCAGGTGTCTCTGCGGTCGCGTTTTCCCGGCAGGATCGACTGCCTTTTCAAGCTGCCGATCGTATTCGGCCCTATGGCCGGCGGCCGCGCTGAGCTCATCCTCTCGTGGCGCGACATGCGCTACGTGGAGGGTGGCGCCGGCGGCATCGGCCAGTCGTGACGCGGTGACGATCGCTCCATGCGACGTTGTGGTTAGATCGGTCGCGACGAGAATTGTCTCAAGTTTGAGCAGGCGCACGGGCGCAGTCCGAATGCCGAAACAATGGGCCGAACGACGGTGTCATCGTCTCGTCTGTGCTGATGCGTTTCCTGGGCCGCGTGCAGTCTTCTTGCACATCTCGTCGACATGCGTCTGCTGCGGTTGAAGACCGTGTTGATTGCGATCGACCTCGACGAGACCGGTTCCGGTGCTTTACGGACCGCTGAAATGGTTGCCGAGGCTGCCGGCGCCGCCCTACATGTCGTGCACGTTTCCAATTCCGGCGACGAAAGCGGGACCGTAACCGAATTGCACGCGACGCTACGGAGAACGGGCCTCGCGATCGACGAAGCGGCCACCCACGTCGTCGCCGGCGAACCATCGCACGCGATCAACCTTCTCGCCGACCGGATCGGCGCCGATGTCATCGTCCTTGGGCCGCATCGGCGACGAGATGCGACCGGCCTTGGCAGTACGGCGCTGGCCGTAGTTACAAACGCGGCGGTGCCGTGCTTGGTCGCCCGAAGCCTCCTTCGTCTGCCGCTGCAGCGAACGGTCGTCGCCGTCGATCTGTCGGACACCGCGCGGGGCGCGTTGGTTGTTGCCTTGTCCTGGGCGTCGGCGCTTCGTGCGCGTCATCCCGGTGCGGAGACGGCGACGACCTTGACCGCGCTACGTGTCCACCCATCGGCACGTTCGACGGAAGCGGAGTCCGTCGGGTCAGGCGAGCTGGACGAGCAACTGAACCGCGTGCGTAAGGAGGCGGGCGTCTGGGCTGGAATCGACGTCGAGGGTGCGGCCACAATCAATGAATCTCCGGCGACGGGCATCGCGGAGTACGCCAGGGAGCATCGCGCCGACCTCGTAGTCTTGGGAACGCGAGGCCTCGGGGTCGACGCGATCGGTCGCCTCGGGTCGGTGTCGGCCGCGGTAATGCAGCGGCTCGACGTCCCGGCGCTGCTCGTGCCGCCGGCCGTTTGGACCGCACATGCGAGCTCGCAGGCCAAGTAGTCGAGGCCACGCCTGCACGTTGCTCTGTGGCACCGTCGTCGGCCCGACTTACGCCGGAACGGTCAGCACGGCGATCGTCGACGCGCGAATCACTTTTGTGGCCACGCTGCCGAGCATGAGTCGGGATACCAATCCGAGGCCGCGGGTCCCGACCGCGATCAACTCGGATCGGGTCTCATCGGCGTAGGAAAGCAGGGCAGTGCCTGAGTCGCCCTGACGTACTACAGGCTGCAGGTGCACCTGTTCCGGCGGTTCGAGCCCATCAGCGAGTTGGCGCAGCTTCGCCATCGCCCGCGCCTCATAGTCGGCTCGTCCGCCGGTCGCGAGACTGAGCACGTCCTCACGCGGTGCGACGTTCGCGAGGTAAATGGTGGCCGTGCCGCGGACCATTTGAAGCGCAAGGCGGGCGGCGCGCACGCTCGCCTCGCTAAAGTCCACGCCCACGATGGCGATGAGCGGAGCGCGACTAAAGTCCGGCGGTACGGCAAGCACAGGCGTCGGCCGCGGCGCGAATAATCTGGAGCGCGGTCTCGTCCGCGAGCAGCCGATCGATGAGCCGGTGCCGACCGAGCCCGGTGACGATGAGGGTGGCCTTGGCCTCGAGTGCTGCACGAGAAATGGTGTCGGCCGGATGACCGGTTCGGACGTCGATGTCAACTTCCACGTCCGTACCGAGCAGTCGACGGACCTGCTCATGCACCACCTGGCCGCGTCCTTCCCGAGACGCTTCCGTGACGTCGGCGCTGATGCGGAGATCGAGCTCGGGCGAAACGACCGGCAGAGGCGGCACGACGGAGACGATTCGCCAGACGCTGCCCATCTCGGCCAACAATGCACCGCCTCGGATCGCGCCGTCCGACTGCTCACGGCCGTCCGTTGCGACAAGAATGGTTGATGGATTCGGCATCTCGGCACCGATCACCCGCGACGCGGAATCGCCATGTAGACCCGTTCAACAAACCCGGAGAACTCCTGCAGGTAGTTTCGGAGAAACTCTGCAGTCGAGTCGTTTGTCACCTGGCCGTCGTCGGTGATCAAACCGGGCAGGAATTGGATGTAAGCCTCTATCGAGTTCATCAGGGGCGAGTTACAGAAGGCGAGTATACTGCGAAGGTGCTGCTGGCCGACGGCGGTGCCGATCTTGCCCGGCGAGGTACCTATCACACCCGATGGTTTGCGGTGGAACGAGTTCTGACCCCAGGGACGGCTGGCCCAGTCAATCGCGTTCTTGAGCGCCCCTGGAATCGAGCGGTTGTACTCCGGCGTCACGAACAGGACGGCATCGACGCTCGAGATCGCTTCCTTGAGTGCGATGGCCGGAGCCGGATAGTCCTTGTCGTAGTCATACGAGTACAGTGGCAGATCGCCGATTGGGATCTCGCGCATCGTGAGCTCGGGGGGCGCGAGACGTGTCAACGCCACCGCGAGCTTTCGGTTGATGGAGTTCTTCGCGAGGCTACCGACGAAGAAGCCGACGGCGAATGGAGCCATTGGATTCGAGGAGAAGGTCGTAAGAGCCGGAGCGAAGCTTGTGCCATTCCTGATTTGATGATTCGTCCGCGGAACTGACGCGTACCCACGGTTGCTCTCACGAGAGACGACGATGTCGACTGATTTCGAAACGCACGACGAGCGAAGGATCGAACGCGAACGCGTGATTGCCAGCCGTCAGGTCAAAGTCGACGAGGTCGATCGCGCATCTTTCGACAGCTTCCCGGCTAGCGATCCGCCTTCGTGGAATGGCGTTCGTCTCGGCGCGCCGTGCGATACGTGCGACCCGATCGCGAGCCCGCATGACGCCAGTTAGGGTCCGTCTTTTCAGGAGTTGCGGCGACGCATCGGCAACCGACGAAGAGACAAGGTGTTAGGCTCACTCGTTCAATTCCCGACGCCTCCATCAAGAACTCTGAACACAGAACGCGGCGTCCAGCAATGGACGCCGCGTTCGTTTTGGGTACCTCGGGATGCGCGCGACGCGCGGCGCGGTCAATGCGTTCCGCCGCGGCGCGCAAGACGACAGAGCGTGTTGCGACGGCGCTACACGTTAGAGGGGTCACATTTAGAAAGTATAGTTGAAAAACTCGCGCCGACGCCGTGCTGGGATGCGGAAGTAGCGGTAAGACCTTCGTCCAATACGCAGCCGCTGAAAACGTCGTTTTATTGCGCGCCCGATCATGCGTTTTGCGATGCCGCGGACGGCGTCGCCGACGCCTGTCCAATCATCTCTAGCGGGAGGCAGTATGCGGCTGACGTGGTGTGGAAGCTCGAGACTCTGTCTTTCCGGTGCGGCGATCGTCGCGCTGGTTTCGTGTTCAGAGCCGACAACAACATCCTCTCCGGTCAGTCGACGGATTGGACCGGCGGAAGCGAACGTGGTCGGGTCGTTCGGCGCTCCAGCCGGATCACTTCAAACCACCATCAGCAGCGGTGATGCATCTGTCCATTATTGCGGCTACGATGCCACGGTCATCCCGATATTGGCCACTTTTTCCCTAGCCGACTGCGCAACGGCTCCGGCAAACCTCACGGGACCACTTACCACCTATACGCCAACCGGATGGACGCCGCCGTTTGTTGGTTCATCGTGGATCGGGCCAACTGGGCCTGATGCGCCGTCCAACGAGTATCGGGCGCGTGTAGGCACGTACGAGTACGTGACCGGATTTGCCATCCCGGCGGGAGCGACGAACGTCTCGCTGCAGATGCTGGTAAAGACCGACAATGCCGTCGTCGTCTATCTCAACGGTACAGAAATCGGCCGCGACGCATTCCTCGAGGATTGCACCCTCGAGCAGGTCAACGTCTGTAACTGGGTTCTGCCGCTCAACATCACCGACTCACCGGCTTCGTTCAATATTGGCGGTCTGAACATACTTCGCTTCGACGTCGTCAATACACGAATCGGATACGAAGTTGGAGGGATCGGGCACACGGCACGGTCGCAGTGCGAGAATGGGCCAGACCAGTTCGGCACCCTCGGCTTCTTTTCATCGACTCTGGTCCCGACGGCGGATGGACACGAGCTCGCCAACTGGAGCCCCGGCGGCTGTGAGAATCCAACCGGCTTGGACTTCCAGGCGAAGATCTTCTTCACGCCCGCGCTTCCGATCCCGCTCTTCGTCATCGGCGACAAAGAAGCACACGGAATCGGCACGACCGTGAACTTCTGGGGCGCGCAATGGTGGAAGAACAACCAAATGACCGGGACGGTGGACGATGGCGTCGCGTCATTCAAGGGCTTCGCGTCCAGCGCCCAAAATATCTGTGGTGGGACATGGTCGTCGCAGCCGGGCAACAGCTCGGATCCGCCATTCCCCATCTCGGACAACATCGCCATCATCGTAACGAGCAAAGTGTTGAAGGACGGAAACGCAATCAGCGGAGATATCAAGCAGATCCTGCTGGTGCATCAGGACGGACATTACAACGACAATCCCGGGCACGAAGGAAACGGTACCGTCATTTCCGTATTGTGTCCGACCACTTGAGCTCGCAATGGAAGCTGGGCTGAACGCGCTGCCCGGCTGGAGAAGTCGGAACCGAAGAACGGCGCCCCGCAGGGGGCGCCGTTCATTTCTTGCGGGATTGGCGTATCGAGGTTCATCCGGCCGAGTCTCAAATGGACCCGATCGGCACACTAGCGCGCTGAACCGGAGAAAAACTGAACACGCAACGACGCTCCGAGCCGAGCGGTCAGACGCCGCGCCCGACGAAGGACGCCCCGAAGCCTCAAATGCCGCGTCGAAGCTGGCTCGGCTTCATCCTGATTCTCGTCATCAACTACCTGGCGTTCCGCTTTCTCTTCCCCAATACGGAAAGCGTGAAGGTCCCGTACACGATCTTCAAAGCGCAAGCGACGCAGGGGAATGTCGCGCGGATCTCGAGTCGAGGAGATCGGATCGCCGGCAAGTTCACTCGCCCGATCACGTACCCCGCCAAGCCGGATTCGACGACGAACCGGCAACCGCGGACGATCGCCCAGTTCACGACGACGATTCCGGCATTCGCCGATCCCGGGCTCGAATCCGTCCTGGTCGCTCACGGAACGGAAATCAACGCCGAGCCCGTGCAAGGGAGCGCTTGGTTCAGTCTGCTCCTCGGGTTCGCGCCGTCGTTGCTCATCATCGTGCTATACGTCTGGCTGTTTCGGCGCGCGGCGAAGCAGGGCGGGCTCGGAGGCGGCGGCGGGGTTTTCGGGCTTGGCCGCAGCAACGCACGCCGCTTCGACAAGGAGACCGACGCGCGCGTGACGTTCGACCAGGTGGCGGGTATCGACGAAGCAGAAAAAGAGCTGGTCGAGATCGTGGAGTTTCTCAAGGACCCGCAGAAGTACACCCGGCTTGGCGGGACAGCGCCGAAGGGTGTGCTGCTCATCGGTGCTCCGGGAACGGGAAAGACATTGCTCGCGCGGGCGGTGGCCGGTGAAGCGAACGTCCCGTTCTTCTCGATGGCGGGCTCGGAGTTCGTGGAGATGATCGTCGGCGTCGGAGCAGCGCGCGTGCGCGACTTGTTCAAGCTGGCGAGGGAGAATGCTCCGGCGATCATTTTCATCGACGAGCTGGACTCGATCGGCCGCGCACGCGGACGAGCGGTGCTCGGTGGTGCGAGCGAGCAGGAGCAGACACTCAACCAGATTCTCGCCGAGATGGACGGCTTCTCGAGTCGCGAGGGGATCATCGTCATCGGCGCGACGAACCAGCCCGACGTGCTCGACAAAGCGTTGCTCAGACCCGGCCGCTTCGACCGCCGCGTCGTCGTCAACCTTCCGGACAAAAACGGACGCGAAGCGATTCTCAAGGTTCACACGCGCGCCGTGCCGTTGGCGACCGACGTGTCGCTCGTGGAGATCGCCGCGGCCACCCCCGGATTGGCCGGTGCGGATTTGCGAAATCTGGTGAACGAGGCGGCGCTACTCGCCGCGCGTCGGAATCAGAACCAGGTCCGGCAGCAGGATTTCTTCGATGCACTCGAGAAGATCGTGCTCGGGCCCGAGCGGGCATTGGTGCTGACGCAGGCGGACCGCGAACGAATCGCCTATCACGAAGGCGGTCACGCCATCCTCGGCCTGGTGGTGGCGGGCGCGGACCCGGTGCACCGCGTATCGATCGTCCCGCGCGGACAGGCGCTCGGCGTCACGTATCAACGGCCGGATAACGACCGATACAACTACCCCGAGGGATATCTTCGAGCGCGCATCATCGGCATGCTCGGCGGGCGCGCCGCGGAGGAGATCGTGTTCGGCACGAAAACGACCGGGGCGCAGAACGACATCGAGCAAGCGTCGGCGCTCGCCCGCGACATGGTGACGCGGTGGGGAATGAGTGACCGGCTCGGGATGGTCCAGCTGGCGCCGCGCGAAAACCCGTATCTCGTGTCGATGGAGGAATTCCCGGCCGGGCGTGCGTACAGCGAAACGACGGCTGCGGCCGTCGACGCGGAAGTGCACCGCATCATCTCAGAAAGTCATGACGAAGCGCTGCGCCTGCTGCGCCAGCATCGACGGGAATTGGACTCCCTGGCCGCGGCGCTGCTCGATCGTGAGACAGTGGACGAAGAGGAAATATTGAAGGTGACCGGCCTGCCGGCCGCGCCCGCTCTCAGCGCGGAGAAACTGTCGACAAACGAGCCCGGATGAGCGCGGGTGCACCGATGTACCTCAACCAAAGGTCCGATGGTAGCCGCCCATTCCGGCGATGAGGTTACTCATCAGGACGGTGGCGCGTTCGCGCGGAGAACACGGGTGCGCCGCCAAAGACAACGAGGACGTCGCAGGTTTGATGAGGGCGGGGAATCATGGTTGGAATGCTGACACGTAATTGGGGATGGGTCGCGCTGCGCGGAGCAGTGGCGATCCTTTTTGGTCTTCTGACACTGTTCAGGCCGGGAATCACGCTGGCAGTATTGATCATGCTGTTCGGCGCGTATGCGCTGTTCGACGGCATCTTCATGGTCGTCTCGGCGATCGCGAATCGGAAGGGTGAGCCCCGCTGGGGAACGCTGCTGTTCGGCGGCCTTCTCGGCATCGCGGCGGGGATCGCAACATTCACCTGGCCGGGAATTACGGCCACCGTTCTACTCACGGTGATCGCCCTCTGGGCAATCATGATGGGGATCTTCGAAGTCGCGGCGGCGATTCGGCTGCGCAAGCTGATCGACGGCGAGTGGGCGCTCATCCTCGCCGGTGTCTTATCCGTCGCGTTCGGCGTGTTGCTCGTGATGCGTCCGGGGGTCGGTGCGCTCGCGGTGGTGCTGTGGATCGGCGCGTACGCGCTGATCTCCGGGATCGTGCTCGTCGCGCTTGGCTTCCGGCTCCGAAGCTGGGGACACGCGCACCCGGCTCCGGTTTGAGCCTGGCTACATCGCCGGCTCCTCGCCGCGCGAGTGCAGATCCAGACCGTGGTCCTCCGACCGAATCGCCTTCTTACGCTTGAAGATGAACTCGGGCGCGAGGGCCACGCCGAGCAGCGTGATCGGAATGATCTGCTGCGTTTGTATGAGGAACGCGACGGCGATCGCTTTATCGCGATCCATGCCGAACGCCACCGCCGTCAGCGCGTACATCGCTTGAAAGACGCCGACGTTACCGGGCGTCGCGCGAACGGCAAAGCCGAGATTCACGGCGAGAATCGCCGCCACCGTCCCGACGAGCGAGATGTTGAAGTCGGCGGACCGCGCGGTGAGGCTGTAGGTCCACACTTGAAGCGCCCAGATCCCAACCGATAGCACGAGAGCGACGGCGAAGCGCGGACCTGTCGAGATTCCGCCGATGGTGTGGGCGAAGCGCCTGATGTAGGCGCCCGTTTTCGCGCGCCATCCGACGACGGTCTCCGCCACAGCCACTTCGGCGCGTTCGGGACGCCGAACGAGGTAGATCATGAGAACGACCACGCCCGCGAGCGCGGCCCAGGCAATTGGCCGGGTGCGCGCGAGCATGTGCGGCAGCTCGAGGAACGACACGGCCAGCGCGAGCATCACGATGTAGCCGATCAGCTCGAACATGCGCTCGAGAGCGAGCGTGGCCAGCACCTTGGCGCTCGGCACGTGCGCGGCGCGAGCGACGAACACGACGCGTGCCGCCTCGCCACCGTTGGCGACCAGGATGTTGTTGAGCCCCGCGCCGGCGAAGGTTGCCTTGAGGGCGAGCCAGAACGAGGAAGCGCCGACGGGCCGGAGAAAGATCCACCAGCGGATTGCCTTGCCGATGAGAGACAGCGCGTTCACGATCGCCGCGAGAACGAGAATCGTTCGGTTCGCCTCGGTGATACTGTGCCACGTCGAGGTCCAATTGACCTTGCGCGCGAAGAGGACCAGGCCGACGAGAATGGCGATGGTCAGGGCGACACGAACCGCCCGCGTGGCGAGCTTCTTCATGCGGCGTCGAGGCGGCTGAACCGGAATCCTTGCTCCATGAGACGGTCGACGATTATCGGCACCGCCTGTGCCGTTTGCATTCGATCCCCATCGGGATCATAGCCGTCACCATCATGGAGGAGCAGTATCGAACCAGGACGCGCGCCACGGATCGTTCGTTCAGCGATGGCCTCGACGCCGGGGCGATCCGAGTCCCAGACCCCAAGGGACCACCCGACAGTGCGCTGACCGAGTGACTTGGCGATCGGTGTCACCCACGGGCTGCGAAAACCATGTGGAGCGCGAAACAGCACGGGACGGAGACCTGTCGCGGTCTCGATCCGTTCCGTGCCAAGACGAAGATCGTCGCGCACATACGCCGGCGACTTAAAGTGAAGCTTGCGATGGTAATAGCCGTGATTCCCGATCGAGTGGCCCTCGCGCGCGGTCCGAGCAACGAGCTCAGGCCACCGCTCGGCGTGCCGGCCGAGAATGAAGAACGTGGCCTTCACGCCGCGCGCGGCGAGGGCGTCGAGGATGGCGGGGGTCGCGTCGGGATTCGGCCCGTCGTCGAACGTCAGCGCGACGGCGCGGTCCGGAGTGCGGACCCGCGTGATTGGCCTGCCGAAGATGGGACTGTTTCTATGAAAGGCGCCATGCGCGGCGCCGCCCACGATGATGGCGCCGGCAGCGATGCCGAGGATCATACCCCGACGGCGACGTTTCCGAGAACAGTTTGATACACGTCCAGTACGCGGGACGTGACACGGGCCCACGAGTATTCGAGCGAATTCTGGCGGCCGGTGGTTCCGAGCTGGATCGCCAAGCCTTCGTCGTCGAGAACGCGGACGAGCGCATCGGCCAATGCGTCGCGATCACCGCACGGCACCATGAGCGCCTCGCGGCCATCGACGACGACGTCGCGGAAGCCAAGGATGTCGGAACACACGACGGGCGTTTCGCACGCCATGGATTCGAGAAGCGTGATGCCGAAGGACGCTTTCGTCGTAGGACAAGCGTACACCGAGCTGTGGGCGTAATAGCTCGGCCGTCCCTCGAGGACGGCGCCGACAAAGACGATGTCCTTGTCGCCGTTGGCCTGCTTGTAGTAGTGCTCGCGAAGCGGTCCGTCGCCGACGACGACGAGACGCGCGCGGCGTCCCTTGCTGCCCTTGGCTTTCACGCGGCGGAACGAGTCGATCAGCGTGGTAAGCCCGTTTCGCGGATCAAAGCGGCCGAGGAAAAGAATAGTCGGAACGTCTTTCGTCAGTCCCGGCGGCGGCGGCGCGCTCGGGTGAAAGACGTCCGTGTCGATGCCGTTCGGGATGATCCGCCAATCGGCCTCGAAGTAACGGTCGAGGGCTACCGTCGTGCTGTGCGATACGGCGACCGCCGCGCTCAGCATGTCGAGCCGCTTCTGGAAAAAGCGACGGCCGACCGTGTAGCCGATCGACCGATCGAAATACGTGTGGAACGTCCCGACGACCGGACAGTCCGCTTCCTCGATCGCGAGGATCGGGAGCACCGGAGTCAGCGGGGAATGCACGTGAACGATGTCGTAACGGCCCTGACGCAGTACGCGGCGCAAATCGCGGCGAAGGTGCCAGCCGAGGGTGACGCGAGCCTGCGAACCGTTGGCGTACACCGGTTGGCTGCGGCCGAGGCGAATGACGTGCGGTTGCTCTTCGGCGCCGGGAATGTACGACGTGATGACGTCCACGTGGTGCCCGCGACGACGAGCTTCGCGCGCGAAGAAATGCACGTGCTCGCAGACGCCGCCGAGATGCGGATAGTAGTACTCGGTCACCAACGCAATGCGCAGCGGTCGCTCGTCGTAGGACAACTCGAGCGCGGGGAGCTGCGGAAGCGTGGGGTGATTACGTCGTGAGCGCTTGCGGGAGCGCTGAAGAGGAAGGGAGGGGGGATTCAAGTGCGGCATGGGCTGCGGCGAGGCGTGCGATTGGAACCCTGAATGGGGAACAGGAGACGTAGTCGAGGCCGATCGTATGACAGAACTTCACGGAGCGCGGGTCGCCACCATGTTCACCGCAAATCCCGACCTTCAACTGCGGGCGAACGCTCCGACCGGCAGATACGGCAAATCCAATCAGCTTGCCAACACCGTTTCGGTCCAAAACCTGGAACGGATCGTCGGGAAGTATACCACTATCTACATACTTCGGAAGGAATCGGCCAGCATCGTCTCTACTGAGGCCGAAGGTGGTCTGGGTTAAATCATTGGTACCAAACGAGAAGAACTCCGCCGTTGAAGCGATCTCGTCAGCGGTCAAAGCCGCGCGCGGGAGCTCGATCATCGTCCCGATCGTGTATGAGATCTCTTCTCCCATGCCGCCGACAACGAGCCGCGCGACGTCGTCGAGAATGCGGCGCTGGTGCTCGAACTCGGTGTGAGTAGCGACGAGTGGAACCATGATTTCAGGACGGACGTCGATTCCTCTGCGTTTCGCTCGCACGGCCGCCTCGAAAATGGCGCGACCCTGCATTTCGGTGATCTCGGGATAGCTGATACCAAGCCTACATCCCCGATGGCCAAGCATGGGGTTGGTTTCGCGTAAAGATTCCACAATGCGTCCAAGCTCGGCGCGGTCAATTCCGAGGGTTCGCGCCAACAGCTTGCTCTCTTCACCCCCGTGGGGCAGAAACTCGTGGAGGGGCGGATCGAGCAGGCGGATAGTTACAGGTAACCCATTCATCGCCTCGAAGATCCCCTCGAAGTCGGTCCGCTGCATCGGCAATAGCTTGGCGAGAGCCCGACGCCGGCCGCTTTCGTCACGGGCGACGATCATCTCGCGCATCGCCGTAATGCGATCGCCCTCGAAGAACATGTGCTCCGTGCGGCACAAGCCAATGCCCTCGGCGCCGAGCGCGCGGGCGATGCGCGCGTCTCCCGGAGTGTCCGCGTTCGCGCGAACGCGGAGGTGACGAACCTCGTCTGCCCAGGAGAGAAGGCGCGCGAACGCGTCGTAGGTGGGTGCCGTCTGCGGGGCGCGAGTTCCCCGAATGACCTGCACCACTTCGCTCGGCGTGGTGGGCAGGTCACCGCGGTATACACGTCCGGTGCCGCCGTCGAGGGTGATCCAATCACCTTCGCCGACCGTCGTGTCGCCGACGCGGAAGCGCCGATGCTCCAAGTCGACGTGAATATCCTTGCAACCGACGATGGCGCATTTCCCCATGCCGCGAGCCACCACGGCGGCATGGCTGGTCATTCCGCCACGAGCGGTGAGCACGGCGCGCGCGGCAACGATGCCGTGAAAGTCCTCCGGTGTCGTCTCGTCTCGGACGAGGATGACTCGTGCGCCGCCCGCGGCGCGTTGCTCCGCGACATCGGGGTCGAAGACGGCCATTCCGCTGGCCGCGCCAGGACTCGCCGGGAGCCCGACGCAGAGGGGCGTCGCGCGAACACCGCTGTCGATCACCGGGTGGAGCAGTTGATCGAGCTGTTCGGGCGCCACGCGCTGAACCGCGGTGCGAAGATCGATCAAACCTTCGTCAACCATATCCGTCGCGATACGCAGCGCGGCCGCGGCGGTTCGTTTACCCGTTCGCGTCTGCAACAGGAAAAGGCGGCCGCGCTCGACGGTGAACTCGATGTCCTGCATGTCGCGGAAGTGCCGCTCGAGCCGTTCCTCCGTCTTGCGTAGTTCCTTGTACGCCTCCGGAAGCAGCCGCGCCATCTCGTCGATGCTGAGCGGCGTTCGAATGCCGGCGACGACGTCCTCGCCCTGGGCGTTGACGAGAAACTCGCCGTAGAAACGACGCTCTCCCGTGGATGGGTTCCGGGTGAACGCCACGCCGGTACCGGAGTCATCGCCAAGATTCCCAAAGACCATCGACACGACGTTGACCCCGGTACCCAGTGTCTCGGGGATGTTGTTCACGCGCCGATAATCGACGGCCTTCTTGAGCGTCCAGGATCGCCACACCGCTTCGATCGCGCCCCAGAGCTGAATCGCCGGTTCCATTGGGAAAGCCGCGCCCGTTCGCGCGCGAACGAGCGATTTGTACTCCTCGACGAGATTGCGGAGCGTCCCTTCATCGAGCTCCGCGTCTGACTCGACGCCCGCGGTGAGTCGCTTGGCGGACAGCAGATGCTCGAACTGCGCGATCGGTACTCCGAGGACGACGTCGCTGTACATCTGGATGAAGCGCCGATAGGAATCGAACGCGAAGCGCGGGTTCGCGCTCGCCCGGGCGAGTCCCTGGACGGTGCGGTCGTTGAGACCGAGGTTGAGGATCGTCTCCATCATTCCCGGCATCGACACCGCCGCGCCGGACCGCACCGATACCAGCAGCGGGTTGGCTGGATCGCCGAACGTTTTCTGAGTCGCGCGCTCGAGCCGGCGAAGCGCGTCTTCAACCTCGGGCCGAAGCGACGCTGGCGTGGCGTTGGCGCTCAAGTACTCCAGGCAAAGCGGCGCCGCGATGGTGAATCCGGGAGGAACGGGGACTCCGAGATTCGTCATCTCGGCGAGGTTGGCCCCTTTTCCGCCGAGGACGGACTTCATGTCCTTCGTTCCTTCGGCGCGACCGTCGCCGAAGAAATACACGGATTTCGCCGACTGTTGTCCCGATTCGTCGCGCTCTGCGGTACGCGGATCGCTGCTTTGCGGGATCGTAGTCAAGCGAGCCCTCGCTGCTGGAAGCTGGTTGTCTTCCCCTCGCCGCGGCGCGGCGTCAACAGCCGCAGCCGAATCTCAATTTGTCCGGATCGGTGGGCGGTGCTGTCGGATAATCGCCTGAGAAACAAGCATGGCAAAAGCCGTGCGGGCCCGAGGGAACGGATTCCAGCATTCCGTCGAGGCTCAAGTAGCCCAGTGAATCGACGCCGAGATGCGCTTCGATCTCCGGAATGGTATGCGTGGCCGCGATCAGCTCTTCGCGCGAGGGTGTATCGATTCCGTAATAGCACGGTCCCGTGACGGGCGAGGAGCTCACACGCAGGTGAACTTCACGAGCGCCCGCGGCGCGAACCAGCGCGACGAGCCCGCGCGTCGTCGTGCCGCGGACGATCGAATCGTCCACCATGACGACGCTCTTGCCCTCGAGGACTTCGCGCACCGGGTTGTACTTGACCTTCACTTTGGCGTCGCGGCCGGCCTGCGTCGGTTGGATGAACGTGCGTCCGACGTAGTGATTGCGAATGAGCGCCAGCTCGTAGGGCAGGTGGCTCTCCTCGGCGAAGCCCAGCGCGGCGGAGTTCGATGAGTCGGGCACGCTGAAGACGAGATCAGCGTTCGGAGCAGGATGTTCCTGCGCCAGCCTCCGACCGAGCGCGCGTCGCGCGAGATTCACCGAGCCGCCGAAGACCCGGCTGTCCGGCCGCGCGAAGTAGACGTACTCGAACACGCAACGCCGAAGGTCCGTCGACGGGAAGGCCTGCATGGACGTGATGCCGTTGCCGTTGGCTGAGACGATCTCGCCCGGTTCGACGTCGCGCAGATACGTGGCGCCGATGATGTCGAGGGCGCAGGTCTCGGACGCGAAGACGACGGCGTCGCCGAGCTGCCCCATCGCGAGCGGCCGCCATCCGCGCGGATCGCGCGCCGCGAGCAACGTATCGCCAATCGCGACGATGAGGCTATACGCACCGTCCACGTTGCGCAGCGCCTCGGCGAGACGCTGTGCCGGCGTCCCGTCGCTGGATCGAGCGAGGAGATGGACGACGACCTCGGAGTCGGAGTTCGACGCGAAGATCGAGCCTTCCTCCTCGAGCTTCACGCGGAGCTCACCGGCATTCACGAGGTTGCCGTTGTGGGCGAGCGTGATGAAGCCGCCGCGCGACCGTGCCATGACGGGTTGGGCGTTCTCGATGGTCGAGGAGCCGGCGGTGCTATACCGAGTGTGTCCGACCGCCGACGTGCCGGGCACCTTGGCGAGCTCCTGGCCGAACGCGTCGTTGAGCGTGCCCATGCTTCGCACGGCGCGAGCGCGCCCGGCGTCGTCGATCGAGACGACACCAACGGACTCCTGCCCCCGGTGCTGCAGAGCGTAAAGCCCTAGCTGCGCGAGGTGCGTCGCATCCGAATGACCGTGAACTCCAACGATACCACACATGGCTTCAGCGACCGTTATGACTTGGTGAGACCGAGACGAGCGAACTATTACGCCTGCTCGGGCGAAGATGCAGCCGTCGCCGGTTGCGACATGAGACGCGGGATGGCTTCGTAATATGCTTCGTCGAGACGGGCGAGCGGCGCGACAACGCGCGACCGACTCGTTGTAATCTGCAACGGTGCACCAATAGCGCCCACTTGTCCGATCACGCGCGCCGGCACTTCGTGATCGCCGGCGACGCGAAGCAGTGTGTCAGGCATCGTCGTCGTGACGATGACGCGCCCCTGCGCCTCGCCAAAGAGCAGGGATCGCTCCGGCAGGGCACTCCAGCTCGAAAGATCGACGGTCGCGCCGCGCTCGAGCTCGCGATTCATGATGCAGCATTCGGCGAGCGCGACGGCCAGCCCGCCGTCGCTGCAATCGTGCGCGGAATGAACGAGCCCGGCGGCGATCGCGTCGAGCAGCGCGTCGATGAGCGCGCGCTCCGCGATGAGGTCGAGCGGCGGGGGCGACCCGGCCACGACGCCATGAATGCGGGCCAGGTACTCGCTCGCGCCGATGTGCGCCGAGGGCTCGCCGAGCAAAACGATGGTGTGGCCTTCGTCCTCGAAGCCGGCGCGCGTGATGTGCGCCGTGTGCTCGATCAAGCCCACCATGCCGATCACGGGCGTCGGATACACCGCGCTGAGCGGACTCTCGTTGTAGAGCGACACGTTCCCGCCGGTGACCGGCGTCCCCAACGCTTCGCACGCTTCGGCCATGCCGCGGATCGACTCGCGGAGCTGATAATACACCTCGGGCCGGCGCGGATTCCCGAAATTGAGGTTGTTCGTGATCGCCATCGGCCGGCCGCCGGTGCAGGCGACGTTGCGCGCGGCCTCACAAACGGCGATCTGCGTCCCGATCCGCGGATCGAGATAGACGTATCGCCCGTTGCAATCCGTCTTCACCGCGAGCGCGCGGTCGGATCCTCGAACGCGGACGACCGCGGCGTCGCCGCCGGGGCCGATCACCGTGTTCGTGCGAACGCTCGTATCGTACTGTCGATAGACCCACGTCTTGGACGCGATCGTCGGCGACGACAGTAACTGGGTAAGCGTCCAGACCGGATCACGTTCCTCCAGTCGTTCGGCAACGGAAGAGACGTCGCGTGCGCGGAGGGCCACGACGTCGGCACTCTCGGCGGCGTCCGGCGTGTACGTCGGGCAGTCGGTCACCAATCGTGTGCCGGGGAACTCCGCGACGACCCGCTCGCCCTCCGTGACACGATAGACCGGTTCGGCGATCACCTCGCCGATGACGGCGGTGGTAAGGTCCCATTTCGCGAGAATGGCATGGACCTCGTCTTCGCGCCCGCGTTTGGCGACGACGAGCATCCGCTCCTGAGATTCACTCAGCAGAATTTCATAGGGGGTCATCCCTTCTTCGCGCACCGGCATCTTCGTCACGTCGATCGTGACACCGACATCACCGCGGGCCGCCATCTCGGCGGACGACGAGGTGAGCCCCGCGGCGCCCATGTCCTGGATCGCGACGATCGCGCCGCTCTTGATCAGCTCGAGGCTGGCTTCGAGCAGCAGCTTTTCGGTGAAGGGATCGCCTACCTGGACGCGCGGACGCTTGGCGTCACTCTGCTCGGAGAGATCCTCGGATGCGAACGACGCGCCGTGAATTCCGTCGCGGCCCGTTCGCGCGCCGACGGCGATGATCGGATTGCCGACACCCTGAGCGACCGCGCGAATCAGCTCGTTCTCGTGCATCACTCCGACGCACATGGCGTTGACGAGCGGATTGCCCTCGTAGGCCGGATCGAAGAAGATGTCGCCGGCGACCGTGGGGATGCCGACGCAGTTGCCGTAATCGCCGATGCCCTTGACGACGCCGCCGAAGAGATAGCGCACACGGGGCGAGTCGAGCGATCCGAATCGGAGCGAATTGAGCATCGCGATCGGCCGCGCGCCCATCGTGAAGACGTCGCGGAGAATTCCGCCGACGCCAGTGGCGGCGCCCTGGTAGGGCTCGACCGCCGACGGATGGTTGTGCGATTCGATCTTGAAAGCGACGGCGAGTCCGTCGCCGATCGCGATGACGCCGGCGTTCTCGCCGGGACCCTGAAGGACGAAGGGCGCCTTCGTCGGCAGTGTCTTGAGCAGCGGTCGTGAGTGTTTGTAGGAGCAGTGTTCGCTCCAGAGTGCACTCACGATTCCCAACTCGGTGAAGGTCGGCTCGCGGCCCAGCATGTCGACGAGTCGCCGAAACTCGTCCGCGGTCAATCCATGTTCTGCGATGAGTGCCGGTGTGATCAGTGGGTCACCGGGCCGCGGCTCGACCTTCGCTCGAGTTGATTTCACGTTCCTGGGTTTTTCGTTGACGTCTTGAGTGGGGCGCCGGGCACGCCATTTCCCTTGCGCGCCTCGGCCGCCGAGATCATGTGCGGCGAGCTGCTGGTGCCGCTGTACTTGCGGTTGGCCGAACGGAACACGGCGTCGACGACCTTGCCGCTATCGAGCACGACGAGATCGTTCATACCGCACTTTTTCTCGCAGCCATTCCGATACAGCAAATACGTGTGGCCGTCGAAACTGCGCGCCGACAATGGCTCGCCGAGCTTGGCGACAACCTGCTCGCGCGTCATGCCAGGGTCGATCGTCGCCGGACCCTGCGACTGAATCGAAAGCGCGGCCACAAAGGCCAGAACCATCGGTGTCATTGCACCATCCTCACACGGTGATGCGGGCGAGCACCGACTCGAATAGGCCAAGACCGTCGGCCGATCCGAGCAGCGGATCGATCGCCCGCTCGGGGTGGGGCATCAGGCCGAGGACGTTGCCCTCCTCGTTGACGATGCCGGCGATGGCACGCATGGATCCATTCGGGCTCCACCACTCATCGGCGTCACCCGGCCCGCCCACATAGCGGAACACCACGCGGCCCTCGCTCTCCAGTCTATTGAGTGTTTCAGGGTCCGCCGTGTAACGGCCGTCGCCGTGTGCAATAGGAATTCGCAGCACCGAACCGCGCTCGTAGCGGTTCGTAAACATCGTGTCCGTCGTCTCTACCCGAAGGTGCACTACCTCACAAACGAACTTGAGACTCGCATTTCGCAACAGAGCGCCGGGAAGCAATCCGGCCTCGCAGGCGATTTGAAAGCCGTTGCAGATGGCGACGACCGGTCCCCCGCGGCGCGCGAAAGCGACGACGTCCTGCATCACGGGACTGAACCGGGCGATGGCGCCGGGGCGCAGATAGTCTCCATAACTGAATCCGCCGGGCAGCACGATCACGTCGCTCTGCTGGAGGTCGTGATCCTTGTGCCAGAGGAATACGGCTTCTTCGCCGAGCCCGTCGATCACGGCGCGATAGGCGTCGTAATCGCAGTTGGACCCGGGGAAGGTGACGATGCCGAACTTCATGTTGCCTCCACGCTCTCTATCTCGAAGTCTTCCGTGACCGGGTTGGCCAGCAATCGCTCGCACATCTCGCGCGTCGATTGTTCGGCGACGGGACGATCGGGCGCGTCGAGCTCGACGACGATATGGCGACCGACGTGGACGTCGCGCACGCTGGCAAATCCCAGCGTGTGCAGGGCCTCCGCGACCGTCTTTCCTTGCGGGTCGAGAATGCCGCGCCGCGGCGTGATGTGAACGGCGATACGATATCGGCTCATGTCGATGAATCGGAGGATGTGGGGGGCGGGGGGGGCGGTGTGCCGGGTTTGGGCGGCGGATTCGGTGCTTGCGACGACGGCGGAGCCGCCGGACCGCCGCCGGACGAGCTGCCTCCGCGTCCGCCGCGCCGGCGCCGCCGCCGTCGAGTGCCACGCTGGTCTTCGCCTCTGGGCTCACGTCGCTGTTCGCGGCGCTCGAGTGACTGGCGCTCCTCACGCGATGGACGTTCGTCGCGCGATTCGTCGCGGCTCGCTGTGGCGGTGCCGTCGCTCGATGGTGGACCGACTGCGCCGGCGGCGCGCAGGGGCGTTGTCCGGCGCTCGATCGAGCGCTCCATTTTTCCGTCCCAGAAGATCTCGTCGGGCCGTCCCGAGCGGCCGAGGAAGCCGAGGATGGCCCACTTGCCGGCGCCCCAGAGGACGTACGCGAGCATTGCCGGGAAGATGAACTCTTCGCGTCGCACGAAGAGCAGCGTAACGCATCCCGCGACAACGATGGTACCGATGATCTGCCGGAGATTCTTGAAGCCGACCGAGGGGACGGTCGGATAGGGCACATCGCTCAACATGAGCGCCGCGAGCACGGCCATCAGGCCGCGAAGAATCGTCGGCCACGGCAGGTCGCTCAGCGTCTTGCTGTCGGTGAACAGGATCACCGTTTGGTTGTAGAGCGGCGTCTGGCTGAACCAGTAGTAACTGGCGAGCGTCAGGCCGGCGGCAGGACTGGGCAGTCCATGGAAGTGCGTCTTCTTCCGACCGGCCTGTTCCACGTTGAAGCGCGCCAGCCGCATCACGGCGCACGCGGTGAAAATGAACGTGAGCAGCCATTCGAGCGTGCCGCGATTCGGCAGCTCGAGGTACATGATGAGCGCCGGAGCCAGGCCGAACGAGATCGCGTCGACGAGCGAATCGAGCTCTTCGCCGAAGCGGCTTCCGGTTCCCGTGGCGCGCGCGACGCGTCCATCGAGCACGTCGGCGATTCCACCGAGAACGATGAACGTCGGCGCCTTCATGAACTCGCCCTTGATCGCGAGAATGATCGCGTACAACCCGCAGAACAGGTTGAGGAGCGTGAGCCCGTTCGGCGTCATGACGACGGCGCGTTGAACGACTTTGCGGCGCCGCTGGCCGCGTGGGGGCGGAGGGATCATTGGCCCGTCAGCTGGGCGATCACCGTGGACCCCGCGAACGTGACGTCGCCCACCTTCACGCGCAGCTGCGTCGATGCCGGCAGAAAGATGTCGACGCGCGAGCCGAACCGGATCAGCCCCATGCGGGCGCCTTGTTGCACGCGCTCACCGTCCTTGGCGTCCGTCACGATGCGGCGCGCGATCAATCCGGCGATCTGCCGGACCAGAATATGATTCGAACCGACCTCGATGCCGATCGACGTCTGCTCGTTTTGCAGGCTCGATTCCTCCGCGGCGGCGTTCATGAACCGCCCGGGTTTCCGCTCGACCAGGCGCACGATGCCGCTCACCGGGTACCGATTCACGTGAACGTTGAACACGTTCATGAAAATGGAAACGCGCTTGGCGCGCTCCTTCATGAACGTCGGCTCGTCGACGTCGGTGATCATGACCACCTTGCCGTCGGCCGGCGCGATGACGAGGCGCTCGCCGCGCTCGCCGATGCGCTCGGGATCGCGAAAGAAATACGCGACCCACAACGCGACCAGCGTGAGCATGAAGGCGACGAGCCAGAGCGGCCAGGACCGCCGCATGATCGCGACGCCGAATCCGGCGGCGGCGACGAGCGCCGCGATGACGATGAAGCTGAGTCCTTCGCGCGCGAAGCTCATGAGAGGTCCGACGTGTCGAGGTCCGAGCCGGTGATGCGGCGGAACGCGTCGAGATAACGCGCGCTCGTCGCGTGCACCACTTCCGGTGGCAGCGGCGGTGGCGGCGCTTCGCCATTCCAGCGGCCGGCTCGACGCTCGGCATCGAGGTAGTCGCGAAGCGGCTGCTTGTCGAAGCTTGGCTGCGAACGGCCGGGTTGATAGTGCTCCGCCGGCCAGAAGCGCGAGCTGTCCGGCGTAAGTACTTCGTCGATCAGTGTGATCCGGCCGCCGGCATCGCGGCCGAATTCGAATTTCGTGTCGGCGATGATGATGCCCCGTTCCGCGGCGATACTTCGCCCGCGCTCATAGACCAAACGACTCAACCGCTCGAGCTCGCGCGCGATGTCGCGGCCGACGACGCCGGTCATTTGGGCGATGGTGATGTTCTCGTCGTGTCCCGATTCGGCTTTGGTCGCGGGACTGAACAACGGCGGATCGAGCCTGTCGCTCTCGCGCATGCCCGCGGCGAGCGGCTCGCCCGCCAGTGTCCCATGCTCGCGGTATTCCTTCCACGCTGAACCCGAGAGATATCCGCGCACGACGCATTCGATCGGAAAGACGGTGGTGCGCGTGCAGAGCATGGCGCGTCCAACGATGTCGGCGCGGCGCGACCCGAGCGCGGGAACGAGCTCGATGATCTCGTCGGCGTCCGACGACAGTAGATGGTTGTGCACTTCATTGCCAAACTGCTGCAGCCACCAGGCGGTGATCTGCGTCAGCACGGCGCCCTTGTACGGAATCGGCTCGGCCATCACGACGTCGAAAGCGCTGACGCGATCGGTCGCGACGAGCAACAGGCGATCGTCGTCGACGACGTACACCTCGCGGACCTTGCCGCGGCGCAGGTGTGCGAGGGGGAGGGGCTCGAGCTGCGCGATCGTCATACGCGAATTTCCTCGACGCTGTCGTGCTTGAGCGTGTGCCCGCTCATGATCGGATCGATCACATCGCGCAGGAACTCGTCGACCTGCTCGGGAGATCGCCCCACGTAGCGGCTCGGCTCGAGGACGTCCGCGAGGTCGTCTGTTCGCACGCCGAATTCCGCGTCGCGCGACAGTCGGTCGAGCATGTCGTTGCGATCGGCGCCGTCCTTGAGGGCGCGCGCGGCGTCAATGCTGTGGACGCGAATACGCTCGTGCGCGATCTGGCGGTCCACGCCGGCGCGAACGGCACGAACGATCAGCTCTTCGGTGGCCATGAACGGAAGCTCGTCGGCGAGGCGGCGCCGGATGCGCGCCGGATGAACCTCGAGGCCGCCGGCGACGTTCGCCATGAGCACGAGAATGGCGTCCGTCGCGAGAAATGACTCGGGGATGACGAGCCGGCGGTTGGCGCTGTCGTCGAGCGTCCGCTCGAAGAATTGCACGCCGTGGGTGAGGTTCGCGTTCGGCTCGATCGTGATGACGAAGCGCGCCAACGACGCGATGCGCTCGCTGCGCATCGGGTTTCGCTTGTAGGCCATCGCCGACGAGCCGATTTGCTCCTTTTCGAACGGCTCCTCGATCTCGCCGACCGACTGCAGCATGCGAACGTCGCCGCTGAACTTCATGGCGCTCGATGCCACGCCGGCGACGACGCCGAGAACCTGCGCGTCGATCTTTCGCGTGTAGGTCTGTCCCGATACCGGAATGGCGCTGGCGAATCCCATCTTCGCGCTGACGCGTGCCTCGAGATCGCGGACCTTCGCGTGATCGCCGCCGAAGATCTCGAGGAAGCTGGCCTGGGTGCCCGTCGTTCCCTTCACGCCGCGCAACGGCACGTTGGCGATACGATGGTCGATGTCCGCGAGGTCGAGCACGAGGTCCTGCATCCAGAGCGTCGCCCGTTTGCCGACGGTGGTCGGCTGCGCCGCCTGGAGGTGGGTCGACCCGAGCGTCGGCTCGGCGCGCCATTCCCGGGCGAACGCGGCCAACGCGCCGAGCACGCGAACGATCTTGCCGCGCAGCAGCTCGAGGCCGCGCCGCATGAGGATCAGGTCGGCGTTGTCGGTGACATACGCGCTCGTGGCGCCGTAATGGATGAATCCGCGCGCCGCGGGGGCGACATCGCCGAAGGCATGGACGTGGGCCATGACGTCGTGCCGGAAACGGCGTTCGTACGCGGCCACGACGTCGAAGTCGATGTCGTCGAGACGCGAGCGCATCTGCGCGAGCGCCTCGTCGGGAATCGGTACGCCGAGCTCGCGCTCCGCCTCGGCGAGCGCGAGCCAGAGCCGTCGCCACAGACCATGCCGCGCGGCGGGCGACCAAAGCTCGAGCATCGCGGCGGATGCGTAGCGCTCAGCGAGCGGCGACGAATATCGATTGGCCGATGTCATCGGATGCCGAAGTCCGTCCAGCTCACTTGCCCTTGACGCTCGAATATGACACGCAGATAGCCGCGCGCCGCGTACTGATCGATCGCCTTCGCGACATCCTCGGCGACGCGGATCGGTGAGTTATTGATCTGCAAAATCACGTCGCCTTGCTGAAGTCCTGTTTGCTCCGCGATGAGGGGAGATGTTCGGTAGACAAGCGCTCCGTAGGCGCGCCGGAGCCCTCGCTCCTGGGCGATGGCCGGCGTCACGCTGACCAGCTCGAGCTCGCGCAGCACTTGAACCTTCGGCGCGCTGACTTCGGGGCGGTCGGCGATGTTGACGTTCACATCGAACTCTCGCGTGCCGCGTTTCATGTGAAGCTGGGCAGGCGAGCCGACGCGAAGATCGAGCAGCGCCGCCTGCCAATCGAACGGGTTGTGGATGGTGCGTCCGCCCTCGCGAAGGATGACGTCGCCGGGCTGCAGACCAGCGGCGGCGGCCGGCGAGCCCGGAGCCACCGTCGCGATGATCGCGCCCTGGGTGAGAACGTCGCGCGGATTCGTGCTCTGCCGCGAACGAAGCGTGATTCCAATCCACGGACTGCGGATCGAACCGTGGCTCAGGAGATCGTCCACGACGCGCGTCACGCGGTTGATCGGAATCGCGAAACCGAGACCGACCGAGCCGCCGCTCGGCGAGAAGATGCTGCTATTCACGCCGACGACTTCACCGTCCGCATTGACGAGAGGCCCGCCGGAGTTGCCCGGATTGATCGCGGCGTCGGTCTGGATCATGTCGAAGTACGACGCCTGGCCTTCATTCGGCGCGATGAGATTGCGCTGCGTCGCGCTGATCACGCCGACGCTCACGCTTGGCTCGCTGTTGCCGAGGTAGAAGCCGAAGGGATTGCCGATCGCGATCGCCCATTCGCCGATCACGAGACTGCCGGAGTTGCCGAGCTTCACTTCGGGCAGCCCCTTTGCGTCGATCTTGAGCACGGCGACGTCGTTCGCCTCGTCGGAGCCGAGGACGCGCGCGGGATACACGGTGCCGTCGCGCATCATGACCGAGACTTTGCTTGCACCGGCGACGACGTGGTAGTTGGTGACGACGACACCGTCGTTGCGCACGATGAAGCCGGTCCCAAGTCCCGCCGACGTTCGCGGCTGTGCGCGGCCCCCAAAGAGGAGGTCGAACGGGTCCATCGGCGACTGATTGACCGCTTCCGTCTGGACGGTCACGACGGACGGGGCGACGCGCGCCGCCGCCGTCGTGATGGCGTTCTGTCGGCTCTGCGATACCTGCATGTTGGCCGACGGCCGCGCTCCGGACGACTGCGCCGCGGAGCGATCGGGAGCATGGGAGCAACCCACGGCCAAGGTCATGAGCGCGCAGCGAACGATCGTGCGGTTCACACGACCGTCCACGTGACGTGACGCTGGGAGAGCTCACGGAGGAATCGATCGATGCCGCGGTCGGTGAGCGGATGCACCAGCAGGTCCCTGAGCACGTCGGGAGTGACCGCCGTGGCGTCCGCGCCGGCGGCGGCGCACGCACCGAATTGCGATGCCGTCCGCGGATTGAGCGCGATGACGTCCGCCTCGGTGCCGGAGCCGTCGAGAACGCCGCGAAACTCTCGGAGCACGGCGCCGGCGTCCCGTCCGGCGGCATCGAGATCGTCCATTGAAACAACGACGGCGCGCGCGCCCGCTCGCGCGGCGAGCAACGCCTGCGCGGCACTGAACACCAACGTTGCAGCGACGCGGACGCCGTCCGCGGAGAGGCGATAGATCGAATCGACGACGTCTTCGACGAACGGAACCTGTACGATGATGTTGTCGGAGAGCTTCGCGAGCTCGCGTGCGTCTCGATACACCTCGGCGCTCGTCAACGCATGCACGGTAATGAGGACCGGACCCGTGCTGGCGCGACAGATCAGCGAGAGATGCTCGCGCACATCATCGGCCTCTTCCGCGCCGACGAGCGCGTGGGTGGTCAGCACGCCGTCGATCAGCCGGCGATGCGCTGCCCACTTGACGTCCTCCAGATTCGCCGAGGCCAGATAGATCTTCATGCGTCCTCGAGATACAACTCGCGCGGGTAAGTGACGGCGTCGAGGAACAACGCGTGCGCCGCCGCGGGTGGCGACGTGTCGTCATTCGTGTTCGCGGTCAACAGCTTTGGCATGTCGTGCGCCGGACGGCGGCTGCTAGCGATGTCGAGCATGGTTCCAACGAGAAATCTCACCATGTGATGGAGAAAGCGGTTGGCCTCGATCTCGAGCACCACGCCCCCCCCGGCAGGTCGATCGACCCATCGGGCACGCGTGACGTGACACCGATGGTCGTCGCCAGGCGGCGCCGTTCCGAGCACAGCAAACGCGTGAAAGCAGTGTTCGCCCTCGACGTGGGCAGCGGCTGCATCCAGAGCGCCCCGATCCAAGGGCTGCCCGAAGGCCAGCTCATACCGACCGCGGAACGGCGAGTGTGCTCCATCATCCGTACCGACGTAATAACTGTATCGCCGGCTCAGAGCACTGTAGCGCGCGTGAAACTCGTGCTTCATCTCGGCCGCCGAAGCGACCCATACGTCGGAGGGCAGGACCGCGTTCAGCGCGCGCCGCAACTTCTGAACGGTCCATCGCTCCGGTACTCGAACTCCGACCGCCTGACCTCTCGCATGCACGCCGGCATCAGTACGTCCCGACCCTGTCGCCGCGATCCGGTCGCGGATGAGGCGCTCGAGCGCCTCTTCCAGTACGCCTTGTACGGTCCGCTGATCGGGCTGGCGTTGCCATCCGCTGAATTGGGCCCCGTCATAGTGCAATACGAGTTGCACAGTGCGTTCGGCCATTGCTGGAAAGCTACCAGACCAGGGGGGTGTGTCAAGCAAGCATGCTCGCGCGTCTGAGTGATGAAAGCGATTGACATTGCACGACGTACGCACTCACATTGCGCCCTCGATGCCCCCACGCACGCTCGCCTCTCTCGCGCACGCGCTCACCGTCTCGGCGACTCCGGATGAGGCGCTCGTCGCCCTGGGCGAAGCGCTCGCCGAGGTCGACCGTTTCGCTCAACTCGCGTTGATCCGTTACGATGAGCGACGCGGCATGCTGACGGAGCGGTCGCTGCTCGCGAATGGCCGCCCCGAAGCGATGAGCCTCGAGACGACGTTCGACCATCTGCCGTCGCGTGAGCGCGCCGCGATCACGGCGGGCGGACAATTCGTTGATTTCGGCGACAACGGCGACGAGTTCGCTCGTTTGTTCCAACTACCGTCGTTCGGTGAAGCGGGTTGGCTGAACGTGCGTGGGCTGTCGTACGAAGGAAAACTCAGCGCGCTGCTCGTGCTGTACGAGGCGCGCAAACTCTTTGGAGCAAGGACCGCAGAGCGGTTCTTGCCGGCGATCGCGTTGTTCGAGCTGGCCTACCTCCGGTTCCTCGAGCGACACGCGCGCGAAGACGCCGTGCGGACGCTCGAGGACGTGACCCAGCGCGTGCACGACGAGTACGGGCGCCGGCTGGCCGAGCTGGAGTCACGGGTCAATCACACGACGAGCGCCGAGTCCGTTTCCGGCTCGACGCGGATCGTCACGCTCGAACGGGAGCTCGCGCAGGCGACCGAAGATGCACGGCGCGCGCTCAAGCGGGCCGCCGCCGTCGATGCGACGGTGTCGTCCGCGGTCGAGCAACTCGAGAAGGCGCATATCGAGCTGCACCGTCGCAGCGAGTCGCTGCGCCAGAAGACGCGCTCGATCTACCTCATCGACAAGGTGCTGACGTTGGACGCGGCGACGGATGATCCGCGCCAGCTTGCGGACGGTCTTCTGTCGCTCGTCGGTGACGACATGCACGCCCAACGTTGTTCGCTGATGCTGCGCACGCCGGACGGCGAATCCTTGTACATCGCGGCGGTGAAAGGAGTCGCGCCGGGAGTGAGCGAAGGCGCGCGTGTGGCGATCGGGCAGGGAATCGCCGGGCGCGTCGCGGCGACGCGCGAGCCGCTGTTGGTGCGCGACGTGACGGAGGCGCGCGACCAACACCTCCAGCAGGACCGGTACTTCACGACGGGATCTTTCATCAGCTTTCCGCTCGTCTACCACGACGAACTGGTCGGCGTGGTGAACCTGGCGAATCGGGCCATGGAAGGTCTGTTCAGCGAAGAGGACGTCGACCGTGTACGCCTCCTCGGCCTCGTGATCTCGCTCGTCGCGTCCAAGGCACGGTTGCCGGAGCGCCTCGTCGAGGCTTTGAGTGTCCACTAGCGTCGCGTCGAATCCGCTGCTCGGAACAATTCGTCGGCTCACACTCGGGGAAGCGCCGGCCCCCGACGAGCTGACGGCGGCGTTCAACCTCATCCTGGCGGGCGACGCGACGCCGGCGCAGGTCGCCGGATTGCTCGTCGGTCTGCGCGTAAAGGGCGAGACGCCTATCGAGCTGGCCGCGGTCGTGCGATCGTTTCGCGAGGCGATGGTTTCGCTCTCCGCGGAGCGCCCCGAAGAACTCGTCGACACGTGCGGCACCGGCGGCGGCTCGGTCAACACGTTCAACATCTCGACGGCGGCGGCGTTGCTCGTGGCGGGCGTTGGGGTGCGCGTCGCCAAGCACGGCAATCGGTCGTTCACGACGCAGTGCGGCAGCGCCGACGTGCTCGAGGCGCTCGGTGTGTCGATCGATGTGTCCGTGCCGGTGATGGAATCGGCGCTGCGCGACGCGGGAATCGTGTTCATGTTCGCGCCGCTGATGCATCCGGCGATGCGGCACGTCGGGCCGGTTCGGCGCGAGCTCGGCGTTCAGACGATCATGAACCTGGTCGGTCCTCTGGCCAATCCGGCGCGCGCGGGGCGCCAGGTGGTGGGTGTTTCCGATCCCCGACGAATGCCGCTCATCGCGGGCGCGTTGGCCGAACTGAACTCGGTGCACGCGCTCGTCGTTCACGGCGAGGGAATGGACGAGATCTCGCCCTTCGTGACGACGCAGGTCGTCGAAGTGCAGCGCGGGAGCGTGCGCTCCTGGGAGATCGATCCGCGGCGCTTCGGTTACGGGAGCGGCTCGGCGGAGGAAGTCGCGGGAGGCGCGCCGGTGGCAAACGCGAGCGCGATCATGCGCGTGCTGCGCGCGGAGGGGAACGCGACCGCTACGGCCGCGGTCGTCCTCAATGCAGCGGCGGCGCTGTATGTCGCGGGTCGCGCCGTGACCTATGATGACGCGGTGGAGCAGGCGAAGGCCGCGGTCGACGCCGGGGCGGGGATCGTCGCGCTCGACCGGCTCCGGGTTGCTTTCGCCCGTCCGTCATTCTGACGTGAGGGCTGTGTTGGCTTGGTTCCGCGTGGACGGTGTGGCGATGGAAATCACGGGCTAACGCGGACACGCGCGGCTAACGCGGATCGGGACGCCAATGCGCGCATCGCTCGGCGGTGGTGCTTCGGAAGAGTTCTGCTTTTTTTGGCAGCCCGAGGCAGTTCAACGAAAAGAATCTTTTTCGCTGCGCACGACAGCCGGGGACCGCCTTCGCTCGCTACGCTCGCTCAGGCTGACAACTAGTAGCGCCGGAGCACCCCGACGACGATCCCCTGGATGCTGATGTCGTTTTCGTGGACGTACATCGGCTGCATGGTCTCATTCGCCGGCTGAAGCCGGATGCGGCCGTCGCGCTCGCGGTAGAACTTCTTGACCGTCGCCGACGAGCCGTTGAGCAGGGCGATGACCATCTCGCCGTTGTCGGCGCGCTGGCGCTCGTTGACGACGACGAAGTCGCCGTCCCGGATCTGTTCGTCGATCATCGAATTGCCCCGGACACGCAGTACGTAGTGGCTGCCTGACCGTCCGACGAGGGTTTCCGGAACGCACAGCGTTTCGTTGTGTTCGAGGGCTTCGATCGGCATGCCGGCGGCCACGCTGCCGAGCAGCGGAAGCTCTATCGCGCGCGGCGAGGCCTCGGTGGGCAGGATCTCGATCGCGCGGCTCTCGTTGTAATTCCGCTTGATGTAGCCCTTGCGCTCGAGATTGGTGAGGTGCTCGTGCACCGTCGCCAGCGAGTTGTAGGCGAAGTTCTCGGCGATCTCCTCGAAGCTCGGCGCGAAACCGTTTTGCTCCGAATAGGCCGTGAGGTAGTTTAGTATTTCGCGCTGGCGCTTGGTGAGCGGCATTGGCTGAGTCCCGTTGATCGGAATGACAGGGGCGGGCGACGTTCACCGAAGAGGCCCCGAATACTACGATATCCGAAGAAGGACCGAAGTGCAAGCTACCCCGGCCTGGACCCCACCGGCAGGCACGCTCGGTGGCATCGTCAACGAGGCGCACGAACGAGCCGCGACGCTCCGACAAGAGCGTGGCGCGCTGGAGCGCGCCGCCGCGGCAGCGGGGCCGGTTCCGTCATTCGCAGGCGCTCTCCGGCAATCGACGGTGAGCGTCGTCGCGGAGGTGAAGCGCCGGTCGCCATCCAAGGGATGGATAAACTCTGAGATCGGCGCGGCGGCCCAGGCACGCTCGTATGTGCTGGGAGGCGCGGCGGCGATCTCCGTGCTCACGGAACGCGAGCACTTCGGTGGCTCGAACGAGGACCTGGCCGCGGTTCGGGCGGCCGTGCGAGTGCCGGTGCTGAAGAAGGACTTCCACGTCGATGCGATTCAGCTCGTGGAAGCCAAGGCGCTCGGTGCATCAGCTGCCCTCCTTATTGTGCGCGCGCTGGCGCCTGATACGCTCCTGCAGCTCAGTGCGGCCGGGACGGAGCTCGGGCTCGAGCTGTTGTTCGAGGTTCGCGACCGAATCGAACTGGATCGCGCGCTCGAAGCGGGCGCGCGCATCATCGGCGTGAACAACCGGAACCTCGAAACGCTGGTGATCGACCCCACCACAGCGGAGCGCCTGATCGGCGAGATACCATCGGATCGGATCGCGATTGGAGAGAGCGGCGTCTCCGGTCGTTCGGACGTCGAGCGCCTGGCGCGAGCGGGTGCGGATGCGGTGCTGGTCGGCTCGGCGGTGTCAGCGGCGCAAGATCCGACGGCCGCGGTTCGCGAGCTATCGGTGGTGAAGCGAGTCGCGCGTGACTCCTGAGATCAAGTTCTGCGGACTGACGCGATCGGTTGACGCCCAATTCGCGGCGGAGCTCGGGGCTGGCTATGTGGGTGTCATCTTCGCTGGTGGCCCGCGACAGCGAACCGTCGAAGAGGCGGCGGCTGTCCTCGCCGACCTACCGCGGCGGGTGAAGCGCGTCGGGGTCTTCGGCGCGCAGGCTCCGGACGAGATCGCGTCCGTCGTGTCGACTTTAGGGCTGGACGTCGTTCAACTGCATGATGGCGGCGACCCGTCGTTAGTCGCGGAGGTCCGTAAACGGGCGTCTGCGGAGATCTGGGCGGTGATTCGACTTTCTAGAGGATTCTTACCTGAGAACTCCAAAGCGATTGCCGCCATTGCGGATGGCATCGTTCTCGACGCGTACGTTCCGGGGGCGATGGGCGGGACGGGGGTAGCGCTGCCCTGGCAAGAATTAGCCGACCGGCTCGAGGCTGTGCGGTCAACCCGACTCATCCTTGCCGGCGGTCTTCGCCCGGAAAACGTCGCCAGAGCCATTTCCTTAGTTGCGCCGGACGTCGTAGATGTGTCCTCAGGCGTCGAGATTGAAGTCGGCATTAAAGATCACGACAAGATGCGGGCCTTCCGCGACGCCGCCAGCCAAGCATCAATTCCCACCCCATGATTGCACTCGATTCGGACCGGTTTGGTGTTTTTGGAGGTAGGTACGTACCCGAAACGCTCATCCCCGCGATCGATGAGCTGGAGAGGGCGTACGACGAGGCGCGATTGGACCCGGCGTTTCAGCGTGAGCTCAATGAGATGCTCACGCACTACGTCGGCAGACCGTCCGCGCTGAGCGACGCGCCTCGCTTCTCCGAGCTGGTAGGCGCGCCCGTGTGGCTCAAGCGCGAAGATTTGAATCACACCGGCGCGCACAAGATCAACAACACCGTCGGACAAGTCTTGTTGGCGCGACGAATGGGCAAGCGCCGCATCATCGCCGAGACAGGCGCTGGCCAGCACGGCGTCGCGACGGCGACGGTTTGCGCGCGGTTTGGGTTGGACTGCGTCGTCTACATGGGCGAGGAAGACATGCGACGGCAGTCGCTGAACGTCTTCCGGATGCGCCTCATGGGCGCGAAGGTCGTCGGCGTGTCGAGCGGAACGAAAACGCTCAAGGATGCCACCACCGAGGCGATTCGCGACTGGGTCACGAACGTCAACGACACCTATTACATCATCGGCTCGGTGGTCGGGCCGGCGCCCTATCCGCGGATGGTGCGTGACTTCCAAGCGGTGATCGGCCGAGAGGCGCGGGCACAGATGCTGGAACGGGCGGGCCGGCTTCCGAAGACTGTCGTGGCGTGCGTCGGCGGCGGCAGCAACGCGATGGGTGCGTTCCACGCGTTCGTTGACGACAAGGATGTGGAGCTGGTGGGCGTGGAGGCGGCGGGGAAAGGACTCGACAGCGGCGAGCACTCGGCGTCGCTGGCGCGAGGACGGCCGGGCGTATTGCATGGGTCGTTGAGCTACCTCCTGCAAGACGAATACGGTCAGGTGCACCCGGCTCATTCGATCTCGGCCGGCCTCGATTATCCCGGAGTCGGTCCCGAGCACTCCTTCCTCAAGGACAGCGGGCGCGCCGAGTACGTGGCAATTTCCGACAGCGAAGCCCTCCGAGGCTTTCAGCTTCTGAGCCGATTGGAAGGGATCATCCCCGCACTGGAAACCGCGCACGCCGTCAGCTGGATCGCGTCCCAGCGTGGGCGCTGGACGAAGGACGAGCCGGTTCTGCTGTGCGTGAGCGGCCGGGGAGACAAGGACGTTGCGCAAGTCAGCGCGATGAACATCCTCGACGCGTGACAGCTCCCTCATCTCCGTCGCTGGGCGGCGCACGGGGCCCGT
>DATMHK010000254.1:0-22920 GCA_035554995.1 Gemmatimonadaceae bacterium | reverse complement strand
ACCGTCGACAAGCGGCTACCTGTGCGCGACCTCGTAACCATGGAAGCGATTCTCGAGCGCGGGCTCACGCGCGAGCGAATGGTCGCCCGGCTCGCCGGAGCGTTCGGGCTCGTCGCGCTGCTGCTAGCGGCAATCGGGCTGTATGGGGTCATCAGCTATTCCGTTGCCCGCCGTACCAATGAGATGGGCGTTCGTCTCGCCCTCGGCGCGTCACCGGCGGCGATCGCATGGGTGGTACTGCGCGAGCAGCTGCGCACGATGGCGATCGGCCTAACCGTCGGCGCGCTGCTGTGGTTCCCAGTTCTGGGGCTCACGCGGCGGCTACTGTACGGTCTCTCCCCGCACGATCCTACTGTATTCGGCGTAGCGACGTCGCTCCTTCTGGCGGTCGGATTGCTTGCCGGGCTCGTTCCGGCGATGCGCGCCGCGCGCATCGATCCGATCGAAGCGATTCGCGCGCAGTAACGGCGATCGCCGTCAGCCTTTAAGAAATAGAAAGGCCGCCGAGATACCAGCGGCTTTTCTGTAGACGCGTGCTTAGCACAGCCGAAAGGCGCCGTTCAGCCGCTCGCCGTAAAGAGCTGGAGCAGCGTCTGCGCCTTCGAGGCGCCCGACGTCGCCGTGATCCCGGCACACGTATTTCGACCGCTGTCTCGCGTCGATATCGGGAACGCGCCTTTGTAGATGATGATACCGCCCTCGATGAAGTTGGGCTTGAGTGTCACGCTCGCCGGCACGGTCGCGATGTTCGGATCGCTGGTCGACAACTGCGCAACGGGGTTGGCGCTCAGCGTTGCGTTCCTGGGCGGCAGAGACACGAAGCCGGAGTCGGCGCTACCACCAACAGTGCTCGGCGTCTTGAGCGAGAGCGAGAGCCCTGATGCCGCGGACGGCTGCACCGTGAGCAGGACGCTCTGGAAGGATGTTCCGGCCTTCGCCGTAATGAGTGAGCATCCCGCCGAGCCGCTCACCGTGTGCACGGCGAATGTGGCGCTCGAACCGGATATCCCATTCGACGTCGTCACGGTAGCCGGAACCGTCGCGACCGACGGGGTGCTGCTTGTCACGCTCACCAAAGCGACGCAGCTCTTACACAATCCGCTCACGACGACCGTTCCCGTCGAGTTGCTGCCGGCGGTCACGGAGGCGGGGGAGAGCCTCAACGAGCCCACGTCCGCCGAGTGGAACCCGACGACTACGGCGATCGGGGCCGCGACGACCAATCGCCGCCGCATTGCGTGCACCCACTTACCCGTATGGCCCCGCTTGTTACCGATGCTCTTGAACATGGATCCGTCCTCCGCGCGATGGACGTACGCTCCGGCGCCGATGGTTGCCGCGCCACATCGGGAGAAACGAAACGAACCGCGGATTATTCTCGCACACGAGAAGGATCGCTCGCCCCGTGCGTTCCTTGGGACATGAGCCATCGTCTCATCGGAGCAGTGGCGTTCTTTGTTATAGCCACGTGCATGCCGGGGTGCCCCGTCCGCGCCCAGGCGAGCGCCGCTGCTCCGCCCCAGCCGCCGGTGTTGACGGCGTTCAGCATCAATGGTGGCGCCGACACCGTCTCGGCCGCGGCGCCCACCGTAACACTCGTCCACACTGTCGTAGGGACAGCGCCGACGGAGTACCGTGTCAGCCGTCGCGCGGACTTTGTCGGGGCGACCTGGGTTTCCTATGCGCCGACACCAGCCATTCGGGACTGGTACGATGCGACCGGCGAGCCGTGCGGGCCGCAGCGCGAATCTCACCGGGTGACGCTCTACCTACAGGTTCGGGCGACGGTTGGCGAGGAGATGCGCATCATCGACGGGCAGAGGCAGTTGGTTCCCGCCCGAGTGGAGAGCAATGTGCTGCGCGCCACGATCTGCGCGCGCCTCGCCGGGGAATAGTCAGTGCAACGGAGCCTGGTTCCGTTGCCCCCTTGACGCTCGCCCCATGTGCGATGCAAGTCCGTGACATGCTGTACTCGCTGACGTTTGCCTTGGCGCTCGCCGGCCGAATGGAGTCGCAGAATCCGCCCGGCGAGGCGTGGCAGCTCACCCGAACGGCGCAGCGGTCCATCGAGACCGAAACCGACGCCCGCTTCGAGCGCGAGTGGCAGCGTATCCTCATCACGCGGCCGTCAGATCGGCGTGCGCTTCTGGCGCTCGCGACGCTGGCCCGGCTCCGCTATCAGTACCCGCGCGCGGACTCGCTTTACTTACGTCTCGCAGCCGTAGCGGCCTCCGACTCGCAGTACGTGGCCGCGGCAAGCATCGGGATGGCGCTCTGGCGAGCCTTGGGGAACAACACCGATCGCGCCGACTCGCTATTCTCGCGCGCGCGCGCGGCCGCGATCACGGCGGGTGACGACCAAACCGCCGCCCAAGCGCTGATCGGACTCGCGCAGATTCGCAGCCGGCGTCTCGGCCCAAAGGTCGGCCTCCAGCTCGTGCGCGAAGCGCGCGCGATCGTGAAACGGCCGACCGCCGAACAGTCAGCGCAGCTCGAGTGCGTCGAGGGCTCGTTCGAGGACCAACTCGGCGACACCACGGGCCGTCTCCGCGTGATGCATGGCCGTGAGCTGGCGGGTGGGTCGGATGCCGCGCGCGTCCGGGCCGCATGCGATGTGTACATCGCGCAATCCGTCGAGCGGTCGGGATATTTCGAGCTGGCAGCGCAACGCGCGGACGAGGCCGTGCGATTGTTCGATCGCGCTCACAACTTGGTCGGCGTCGCGCAGGCGAGCCAATGGCTCGGCTACGTTCGATCGCTGCGCGGCTACTTCGCGGAATCCATCGCCGACCTGCAGCGCGCTGTCCTCAGCGCACAGGCGACACATTTCGATCGGGTCGAGGCTTGGGCGCGAATCGACTTGGCCGATGTCTACGTCTCGCTCGGTGATGTCGAGTCGGCCCGCGCAGAGGCTGCACAGGCCGAAGTCCTTCATGCGCGAGACGGCGATTTGTGGGGATTGGCGGTGGATCGCCGGTTCGAGGGGTTGCTGCTCGAGTCTGCGGGACAGCTTGGTCCTGCGAGGAGCAAGCTCGCCGAAGCTGTCGCCGCGTACCGTCAAGCAGGCTTGAGCTTCAACGCCGTCGAGCCGCTCCGGTTGCTCGCACTCGTCGACATGCGCATCGCGGGGGGAAATCTGGACAGCGCCGAGCGCGCGCTCGACGAGGCGACGCGACTGGCGCGCGCCTCGGGAAATACCGGGTGGGCCCAAGAACTTCCGCTCCACCTCGCCCGGCTGGCCATGCTGCGTGGGAAACTACGTCTGGCCGACTCGCTGCTCATCATCGCGCGGCCGGAGTTCCCATGGCGACGCGGCGACACCTCCGACGTGTCGCTGCTTACCGCGGCGATCTTCGAGGCGCAGCTCGCGTTCCGGCAGCACCGGGTCGCGACGGCGGACAGTGCGATCGCGTTCGTTTCGTCGGAGATCACGCGGCGCCGTCGCGGACTGACGAGTCGAGATCTGCGGGCGGGGCTCGCGCAGCTTCGCAACAACCTCGGTGGACTGAGCGAGTCCTACCCGGAGCTCGTCGCGGGGCTCGTCAACGAGGGCCGGCTGACGTCGGCGTTCCGATTCATCGAGAGCGTGCGGGCGCGCGAGATCGCCGACGCCGCGCTCAGGTCGATTGCCCGTGCCCGCGATTCGGCGCTCGCGCTGGCCGGGTACCAACGACTCGTATCGACCGGTCCCGTCGTGGATCTTCGCGACGTGCGTCGCCGACTGGCGCGCGATCAAGATCTCGTCATCTTGACGCTCGGTTTGGCGGGAGCGCCGACAACGGCGTTGATCGTGTCGAGCGACTCGGCACTCGCGATCTCGCTCCCCGATCGCGACGTGCTCGCGCCACTCATCGAGCGATATCTGCGCGTGGCGTCGGGAGGTGTCGAGCCCGTGGCCGTGGGCGAACAGCTCGGAGCCGCGCTGCTCGAGCCGATTGCCCGCGTCCTTCCGAAAGCGGTAACGCGACTCGAGATCTCGCCGGACGGTGATCTGTTTCGAGTACCGTTCGAGGCACTGCGTCTTGCCGGCGGACGTTACGCCGTCGAGCGCTTCGCGATCTCGATCGTGCCTTCCGCGACGGTCGCCCAGGCGCTGGCGTCGCTGCCATCCGTGCCGACGGCGACGCGCCTCGTCGCGGTCGGCGATCCGGTCTTCCGGTCGGCGCTCGCCCGTCTCCCGCAGTCGGCCGACGAGGCGCGCCGCGTCGCGACCTACGGCCGGTCGAGCACCGTGTTGACACGCGGCGACGCGACGAAGGCGGCGCTTCGCGCCGCGGACTTGCCGTCGGTGGGCGTGCTGCACTTCGCGACGCATGCGCTGATCGACGACCAGGGCCAGGCACGGACGGCCCTCGCGCTCAGCCCAACGCATCGTGAGGGAGGGTCGCTCACGACGTCGGAGATCGCGTCGTTCCAGTTGAACGGCGCACTCGTCGTGCTCTCGGCGTGCGAATCGCTCGGCGGGCAAATACTGGGCGGGGAAGGGCTGCGCGGCCTCAGCGAGCCCTTCCTCGAGGCCGGCGCGCGGGCCGTCGTGGTGACGCAGTGGTCGATCGGCGATCGCGGTGTGCTCCCCTTCATAGACCGTTTCTACGCGTCGATGGCCGCCGGAGCGAGCGTGGGCGACGCGCTGCGACAATCGAAGCTCGCGGCGATCCGCGCCCGCACACGCTTCGCCGACTGGGCGGCGTTCACGGTGATCGGCGATGCGTCGATGCACCCGGCCCTGCGGCTGCCGCGCATGTAGCCGACAAGAGTTCGGATCTCCTCCGGTGAGAAGAATTCCGCCGCGCCGTCGTTGATTGGAGCAACAGGAGGCAATCCAATGATTAGCATTATCGAAAGATGCCGCGGCGCGAATGCGTCGCGGGCGGCGTTGACCGCGGTCGGCGCGCTCGCACTGGCCTGGGTGCCGGCGGAGCAGGCGCGGGCCGGTGTCGAGTTCGTGACGAGAACGACGAACTGTACGGTGCACATCGCGGGATCCGGTAACGCTCTGAGCGTACAGGCCGGACCCGCGATGACCTTCGAGGTTTGGGGAAACTCGGTCGATCTCGCGCCCACCATCAAGATTGGCGGCGCGCTCACGGGAGCGTCCATCGTCTCACGGCACAGTGGCGCCGACAACGCGTCTCGCGGCTGTGGACTTGTCGGTTCGATGGTCGTCTCGGTGACGAGCAGCGCCACGATCACGGCGAATGCCGCGGCCACGCTCGCCTTCCAGATGCCGCTTGGCGATTTCTCGACGCTGGGCATGACGATTGTCGCCTTCCCGGCACTGACGCAGCCGACGTGGACGACCAGCGGAGCGCTGCAGCCGAGCAGCCTGTCGTGTCTCGTCGGGACGGGTTCGATCACGACGATCAATCAGGACACGAAGCTCGTCATCCTGCTCCCGCCGGGTGCGTCGCAGGACCAGTCGACGTGCACCAGCAACGTCCTCACCGTGAAAGTCCAGCCAGGCTCGACGAGCTCCGACGTTGCGCCGACCTTCAAGTACAGTGTGTCCGGCTTGCCGTCGTTCGTGACGGAGAGCCAAGCGACTGCGGAGCTGCCGGGCGTCGGGGCGACGCTGACGTTCACTTTTAATGTGGCGGGGGTTCGCGCAATCACCACATCGAGCACCAGCACGATCACGATCAAGAATCCGATCAACACGAATCGGTCGACGACCCTCACGCTCCAAGTCAGCCCGTCCACTGTCGCGCAGGGCTTTTCCGCGCCGGCATCGCCCAATCCTGCGAGTACCGTGGCCGGAAATCCAATCGACTTCACTCTAAAGTTCGCCGCACCCACTTCCGGCGGGCAGGTCATTACGTGGCGGATGACCCAGGCTGGCTGCTTCGTCAGCGCAGACGCGGTACAGTGGCCGTACAATCCGACGACGACCACCGGATTCCAGTACTTCAAAGCCCCCGGCGGAGTGACCTCAACGGTCATCCGCGTACTTTCGAAGAACAACTCCGGATGCACGAACAAGCTTGCCCCGGTCACGCAGATCTTCGAGGCCTGGATAGGGGACCAGCGCGTGACTCCGAACATCGTCAACCTGAGCAGCGGCCCGACCTATACGAGGGCCAATATCTCGCTCCTCTCCCCGTAGCAGCGAACCGCGAACAAGGGTGGATCGGTGAAGGCGAATGGGGTCAGACTCGTTTGAGTCTGACCCCGTTCCGTTTCCGGATCGCGCACTGAGAACCGGGTGCCGGTTCAGACGTCCATTCCTGTGTGCAACGCGTCCCTCTCATTGCGGCCTGCCTCGCCGCGGCGGCACCTGCAACGGCCCAGCGGGCGGATGCCGGCTCGACGGTCGAGGTTCGGTCCGGTTCAGCGATTTCGCTTCCGGTGAACCCCCGCGAGACGGACCTCGCACTCGTCGTTGACGGAATGGATGTGACGGCCGTTGCCGAGCGCACGGCGACGAGCATCGTGTATCGGCCCACGGCGGTCGAGCTCCCCGTCGGTCGCTCCGAGGTCGTGCTGTACCAGCGCGCCGGCAGCCGGTGGACGGTGCTGCGACGGATCACTGCGGTTGTGCGCCAGGCTGCCCAGGGCTCCTCGGGATCGGCCGACAAGAGCGCGACACTCGGCAACAACGGGCAGCTCGCGCAACATCAGTCAGCCACATTCCCGGCCAGTGGGCGACGCACGTTTCAAGACTTCACCCTCCACGCCGGCTTTCACTCCACGCAGCGCGCCGGGCCGTTCGCACTGGCGACACAGTCGAACTACGTCGGCGTCACGCGGCGCGAGCAGGCACTCGAGTTTCCGACGCGTGGCGCGCGCGCCCCGATGCTCGACCTTTCCGACTATGTCGTCTCGCTCGACGCCGGTCCGGTCAACGCGTCGCTCGGGCACGTTACGTTCGGCGACAGCCGACAGCTCGCCACCAGTTTCGCGGCGCGCGGTGCCACGGTGTTGCTCCAGCACGAAGGTACGAGCGTACGCATCGCGGCCATGAACGGCTCGTCGCAGCTCGGATGGCCCAACCCGGTCGGACTCGAGGCGCCGAAGGATCGGGTGTTCGGGGCGGCAATCGGACGCGAGCTCATCGCCAGTCGCCCCGGAGCGCTGCGCCTGGACGTCACGCTGCTCGACGGGTCCAAGCTCCCCGCGACCGGGTTCACGCAGTCGGCTGTAGTGGACGCGCAGCAGAGCAGCGGAGGGAGCGTGCAGTTGGCGGCGGCGCTGCCCAACGACAGGGTACGTATCACGGGCGGGTATTCGCGAAGCCGGTTCCAGAATCCGCTGAACGATCCGCAGCTCCGCGACTCGACTTTCAAGCACCCGCAACCGGTGACGCGCGGTGCGCGGTTCGTCGAGGCGTCGGGGGCGCTGTTACAAAACACCAATGTCCCTCTGATCGGGACCACAAGCCTTACTGTGGCCGTCCACGATGAGCGGGTGGATCCGCTGTACGGAACCGTCGCCGCACAGGTCGCGGCTGATCGCCTACACGACGCCGCCGACGCCAACTTCTCACTGGGCCCGATTGCCGGACAGGTCTCGCGGAGCTGGGGACACGACAACCTGGCGCGCGTTCCCTCCATCCTCACGACGGACGATCACGCGACGACGGGCAACGTGGCTGTGCCACTCGCCGCGCTGTTCCACGCAACGACCGGCAGTGCCTGGCTTCCCACGCTGACGACGCAGTACAGCCAGATCCACCAATTCGCGGACGGTAGGCCGCAGAACGGACAGTTCCGTCCCGTCGATCTACCCGATCAGGTGAGTACGAACGCTGACGCCGCCGCCGCGTGGCAGGCAGCCCGGGTGCGCGTGACGGTGCATACCAACCGAAGCGCGCAGGACAACCGGCAGCCGGAACGCGAGAGCGCCGACTTCAGCGCCGGCGTGAACGAATTGTCCATCGGGACGAATCTCGGGGCGCGCGGCGACGTATCGCTCGCGTTGGGCGACGAGGTCCGCACCTCGAAGGAGCGTGGCGAAACGACCCGCGCCCGGCGGGTGAGGCTCAACTCCTCGTTCACCACGCCCGCCGGTACGGGACTGGTGGCCGCGCTCGCGTTGGTGCGCACGAAACCCCCGACCGGGTCGGCATCTCTCGATACGGAAGAGCGGCTCGAGCTGTCGCAGGCAATTCGGTTGCGCACCACTGCCGGCGCGCCCGATCGCGGCCAGGCGTTCCTGCGCTTTGGCCGCACCACGACGCGCCTCGCGCCGCCGGTTGCCGTGTTCCTGCCGCCCGCGCCCCTCGACATGTCGCTGCGCCAACAGTGGACACTCGCCACGGGACTCAACGTGAGGATATTCTAATGCGCCGCGCGTTGCTCATCGCCTCGTTCGTCACCCCGGCGGCGTCGGTCGCGGGTCAGGTCCGCGTCAATCCAACGGGCGTGAGCGTGGCCGACATGTCGCCGACGACGGTGTTTCTGTCGTACGGCGGCCTGCGCAACAAGCGGCCGGCCGAGGCCTATTGGTGCGGCGAGCTGCTCGCCGCGGCCGCGGGTGGGGGAATCGGATCCCGCTGCGATCCGGCGACGATCTACGGTCGGCTGCCGGCGCGCTACGATCTTTCACAGCTCTCGGGCGGCGCGTTCACGGACGTGATGTCGATCCCCGCGTCGGTGGTGCGCGCGGCATACCAGGCCGCGGTACGCGGCGCCACATCGACCTTTTTCTACGTGCGCCGATTCGAAGGCTTGGTCGGCGCACCGGACGAGTATGTCGCGGTGACTTGTCGTCTCACCGGCGGCGGGGCACGTGTGCCGTTCTCGCTCACCGACGTACGCCTTCAATTCGGTGGTGACGATGCGCTCCCGTTCATCGCACCGGGTGAATCACCGTCTCCTATCACCGCCCGCATCACGTACACGGGGACCGGTCGTCTCGTCGGCCGGTGGGAGGTCGTGCTGCCTGGCGAGGAACCGCCGGCGGCGCACGACCTCCTCACCGAAGGTTCGCTGCCCTCCGAAGAGCGCGGCTCGCAGCGCCGGTTCACGCAGCTCGACCGGTTCAACGTGTTCCTGCCGCCCGACGGCCGCGTCACGCTGCCTGGACCGAACCTTCGCGTGCTTCCGTCGAACATCGACGGCATGTACCGGGTGTTGCTGCGGATCGAGGCGACGGACGATCGCGAGAATGATTCGGACCTGAGCGGAGCGGGCGCGGGAACCGGTGTCGTGCACAGCGGCGCCGTAGCGGGTTTTCCGCTACCGGTGCTCCGGTATGTCGTGGCCGGTGATGGAGCGCGAACGCCGGTGGCCACCGCCGGCGGACTCCGGTTGCTCGGACCAGCCGAAGGCGACACGCTGGCGGCGGGCGTGCCGATCACCGCGCGATGGATGCCCTCCGGCGCCGCGGTCTCTGATTTCTATAGAGTAGACTTTGAATCCGGCGACGGCGCTCAGCTTTGGAGCGCGCTCGTGCCCGGCATCGCGCGGCGATACGAGGCGCCGCCCTGGTTGGCGGAGCGGGTCAGAGCCCGTGATATCCGATGGCGGGTAACGGGTCTCGCCGCCGACGGCACGCACACCGCGACGAGCCCCTGGCGCTCCACGCGCGCCGCCGCCACACTCTCTGCACCAGCCCCTGGCACGTCGGTGCGGGCGACCCCGACTGGGCCACCACAATGACAAGCGAACCACAACGTCTCCGTCTCGTTGATGCTGAGCCGCGCGCGGTCCGCGCGGCAGCGTCCGGCAACGCGCCGCGCGAACCCGACGGCGAGGCCTCGCGCGCGCTCGAGCACATCGTGAGCCGATTCGACGCTTTCATCCGACGCTCGGCGCGCCGACACGGACTGCACGGCGACGAGATCGACGAAGTCGTGCAAGAGATCCGCGTTCGAATGTGGAAGTCGCTCGGCACCGCCGAGCTGATTCGGCGCGCCAAAGCGTCCTACATCTATCGTGCGGCCATCTCGGCGTCGATCGACCTCATTCGCCGCCGGCGCGCGCGGCGCCACGAGGCGTGGTCGTTCGACGACGAATCTGTCGAGGACGCGCCCGCCCCTGTGTCGCCCCAGCGGGCGGACGCCGCGCTGGACGAGGACGAAGTCGCATCTACGGTACATCGAGCGCTCGCGCTCCTTGCCGAACATCGTCGGGCCGTCGTGCGCATGCATCTCGCCGGTTACGATCGGTACGAGATCGCCGAGTTGCTCGGTTGGAGCGAACCCAAAACACGTAACCTGCTGTATCGCGGACTCGCCGATCTGCGGCAGATTCTCGAATCCTGGGGGATCGGGCCGGTAGGGAGCGCGACCAGTGGAGGATTGAACCATGAATGACGAGCGGCTGCGGGAAGCATACGAGCGCGGACTGCCGCCGAGCGACGACGCGCGAACGCTCGACGACGTGCAAGCGGAGCGGCTGCGCCGGCTCGTCGAGCACGAAGGCAGCGAGGGGGAGCGGCTGCGGACGCTGGACATGATGTTGTCGACCGCGGAGGGACGGCGCGAGCTGGAGCTCGTGTGGGCCGTGGCGCGCGCGGCGCGTCCACGACGCGCGTCGTGGCAGCGCTTTGCGGTGGCGGCATCACTGATTCTCGTCGTCGGGACGTCGGCGCTGTGGATGATTCGAGAGCGCGGTAAAGACGTCGACGTGGCGCGCAGCGGCGATTCGCCGATCTCACTCGTCGCGCCGGTTGGCCTCGTCTCGCCGCCCAAAGCGAGGCACTTCGCCTGGCGGCCGACCGCGCGCGCCGAGCGATACCAGCTCGTCGTTGTGGACACCACAGGCGCGGAGCTTTACGCGACTGAGACGCACGACACCACGCTCGCGCTGCCCGACAGCGTTCGTCTCGCGCCCGGCCGTACGTATTTATGGTGGGTCCAGGCAACGTTGGCCGATCACTCGACGGTTACGGCGGTGACGCAACGTTTGATCGTCGGACCGCGCTGAGAATGAGCGCGGCGCTCCCTCAGGCCGCGCTCACGACGATCTTCCGAGCGCGCTCGGCCAGTACGACCTCGAGAAATGCCTCGACCACGCGCGGCTCGAAGTGCGTCCCAGTCTTCCGCCGGAGCTCGGCGATCACCCGGTCGCGCTTCCAGGCGCCACGATACGGCCGAGCGTGGGTGAGGGCGTCGAACACGTCGGCCACGGCGACGATGCGCGCCGGAAGCGGAATCGCCTCGCCCACTAGTCCGTCCGGGTACCCCCCGCCGTTCCACCATTCGTGGTGACTGCGGGCAATCGTCTCGGCCATCCTTATATGCCGCGTCGCGCCGTCGGCCAGCATCTCGGCGCCGATCAGCGTGTGCGTCTGCATGATCGCGAATTCGTCGGCGGTGAGCGCGCGTGGCTTGCGCAGGATCGAGTCGGGAATACCAATCTTACCCACATCGTGGAGTGGCGCCGCCAAGCGGATCAGCTCGACCTCGTCGCATGAGAGGCCAAGCGCCTCGGCAATGCGCGCTGCCAGCTCACCGACACGCCGGGTGTGCTGCCCGGTGTCGTCGTCGCGCGCTTCGCCGGCCGCGGCGAGCCGCGCTAAGACCTCCAGTTGCGCTTCGCGCGCCTTCTCCTCGGCTTGAACCCGGTCGCTCACGTCGCGCGCGTTGATCACGATGGCTTGCACCGCCGGGTCGTGCAGCAGATTCGTCCCACGGGCTTCGATGATCCGCCACGAGCCCTCGGCGTGGCGCACGCGGCAGACGAAGGAGCGCGGCCGGCCGTGATCGGCCGCCATCTCGGCGAAGGCCCGCTCGAGCGCCTCGCGGTCGGTGGCGTGCACGCCGTCTTTGAGATTCGCGCCGGCGATTTCCGTGGCGGAGCGGCCCATCAGCTGCTCTGCGGACGGGCTGTGATAGCGTACCGTACCCTCGCCATCCACGAGGAGGAGGACGTCGGGCGCGTGCTCAATGACTGCCCGGGCACGCGCCTGATGGTTGGCCAGCGCGTTCGCCTGGGCGATGGTTCGACGGCGTACGCGCACCAACACCGCGAGCAGCACCATCAGCTCGAACGCGATCGCGGCGTCGGCGAACACGCGCATCCATTCCTGTCGCCGCTGTTGCGCGCTGTACACCGCCTCTTCGGCCGCGAGAAGGTTCATGAATGACCACCGCACCGTCTCGAAGAGCGTGTTGCCGACCAGGTCCGCCTGCTTCCGTCGGGCGCGGTCAGGCTCGCGTAGGGTGGGGAACGCAAAGACATTCGCCCATCGGTTGATCGCGGCGCGGACTGTTGCGGTGCGCTCCGACTGTGCCGGATCGTTCGCGGTCAACACGGCCAGCGAGTCGACTGCGATCGCCAGCGGCACCCGCGCGACGAGCTCGGGGACAAGCGACGACGAGTCGCGTGTCAGGAGATAGCCGCGAATGGCTGCTTCGCGATCGAGCGCCATCTCATACGCCTGTCGCGCGACGCGCACCACCTCGCCACTGCGGCGCAGCTCGCGGTCGAACCGGCGAGCAAGCCAATCCAGCGCGCCTACGGTTAGCGCAAGCGCCACGAGCGCGCCCGCGGCGATACGAAAGACGCCGCGAGCCAAGCCAACAAAACCTCGGCTCGTGGGCTGAGGTCCTATTCTGCGAATGCCCAATACTCCCCGCGTGCGAGCGCCTTGAAAAAGACGAGTTGACTATAGGCGGGTCACTCCGGGCGGCCGCTCGGTCGCCTGCTCGCCATAAACACCGCGTTTTTCAAGATCTGCTGCCGCCGCGCCGCGTCGATCAACACGCCATTCGCGATCACCGCATGAACGCGAGCAACATTCGCGATGTCGACAAGCGGATTCGCGTCGAGCAGGACGAGATCCGCCACCGTTCCCTCGGCGATCGTCCCCAGCGAATCCGTGGCGTTGAGGAACCGTGCCGGGTTAATAGTTGCTGTTTGAAGTGCTTCGAGATTCGAGAAGCCATTCTTGGTGAGATACGTCAGCTCGTCGTACAGACTGAAACCCGGATAGAGATACGGATTGGACAGGTCCGTCCCCGCGAGAAACTTGGCGCCAGCATCGTGTAAGATTCGGAGGATACTCAGTTGCTCGTCGAAGATGCGCTTGCGGGCTGCCCACCCCTCCGGCGTCACGGCTCGGAACCGGAAGTCGTTCGCCGGATTCCATCCGGTCTTGAAGAACTCCGGGATGTATTGAAGCCGCGGATCGTTGCGGAGCGATGGGTCGTCGAGATGTGTCGTCGAATGCAACACGACGACGGTCGGCACCATCCATGTATTGCTCGCCGCGACGCGCTTGGCGAGGGCGGTGCATCGCTCGCGGTCGAAGGTCTGCCTCAGCATTGGAAGCTGGAGCCGCGAAATCACTCCCGATGAATCCCAACCCTTGGGTGATGCGACGGCGTCGAGCAGTGCCGAGCGAAATGCTTCCTCTTGCGAGGAGCATGCCGTCGTGAACATCTGCAAGTGCTCGATGCTCGCCATGCCGAGCGATAGCGCTTCGTCCACCGACACGAGCGTCGGCACATGTCCTGCGAACGAGAGGTTGTGCTTCTTGGCTTCGTCCGCTATTGCCCGGAATTCGTCGGGCGTGAGGCGTGAGTAAACTTTGATAAAGGCGGCTCCGCCTCGCGCCAGGGAGTCCACGGCGTGGCGCGCCTGAGCGGCGTCCGCCACCTCCACCGATTGCCAGATCTGCGGCTTGCCATCGAGAATGTGTCCGGAGCCGACGAGACGCGGCATCACGATCTCGCCGCGTTTCGCCATCGCGCGAGCGTCCGCATACCAGCGAAACGTCCCGAACATCTCGCGCACGCCGGTGACGCCGTTGGCGACGAGGACGGGGAGGAAGAGTCGGTCGACCCCGGGACCGGTTGCATGGACATGCATATCCCACAGGCCGGGGATAAGGAACTTGCCGGTACCGTCAACTATTCTCGCGCCCTTGGGCGTCGCGAGTTGAGCCGCCTCGCCCATGGTTTTCGTCCGAGTGCCTTCGATGATGACGGTTTGGGCTGGGCGCAGGCTGCCGGTCTGCACATCGACCGTCGTCACGTTGCGGATGACGATCGGCGACTGTGCCCTCACCGTAGTCGCAGCCATCGCGAAGACCGCGATTGCGAGGAGGATTGTACGGCCGGATCGTCTCAGGCATCCCGTCATCGTGCCTCCCGGTTGATCGCTGAGAAGTAATGTTCAAGCTCAACCGTCAGCTAGGCTCGCCGAGTCGCCGAGTCGCCGAGCTATGGGCGGTTGCCTAAGCAGGTTGAACCCGTTAAAATTATTTGAAGCGACACACGCGCCGAGCGCGTGGACAAGTTCCGAGTGCTTCTGGGGCCTGCCGAATTGCAGCAGGCCCTTTTTGCGTTACGTCGCCCAAGAACGTTGTGTCCGTCAGTGCGGCATCTCCGGACCCCGAACACAGCGCACATCAAATGGAGTTGGACATGCGTACGACTGGCACCGTCAAGTGGTTCAATGACTCGAAAGGCTTCGGCTTCATCACGCCCGAAACTGGACAGGACTGTTTCGTCCATCACTCGGCGATCCAGGGCGACGGCTTCAAGTCGTTGGCCGAGGGTGACCGCGTCGAATTCGATGTCGTGAAGGGCACCAAGGGACCAGCCGCCGAGAACGTGACGAAGTTGGCGCGTTGAGGCGACCAGCGGTTCGTCGCGACGAAACCACGAGCAGTCGACCGGTAAGCGGTTTGGCGCCGTGCGATCGAGCCTCACACAGGCCCGATCGCACGGCGCGCTTCGTTTCAGCCTGCGGTTCGACCAATCATGAGGGCATATGCCTGAAATCCTACTGAACGAAACCGATCGGATCGAATGGGCGCTCAAGTCCTTCAAGCGCCAGGTACAAAAGTCGGGGTTGATGCAAGAGATGCGACGGCGCCGACACTACGTCAAACCGAGCGAAGCCCGGCAGCGCAAATCGAAAGCTGCTCAACGGGTCCGTGACAAGGCGGCGCGGGCGCGCAAGCGCAGCTGATTCCTTCGGCGATTCGCCAGGCATTTCGCGCCGTTCACCTTTTGCCGGAATTCAATGAAAGAAGAAGCAATCGAAGTCGAGGGTGTAGTTGCCGAGGTTCTGCCCAGCGCGACCTTTCGCGTCACGCTGACCAACGGGCACGTCTTGCTGGCCACCGCCGCGGGAAAGATGCGGAAATTCCGCATTCGTATTCTCGCCGGTGATCATGTGACCGTTGCGATGTCGCCGTACGATCTCAATCGCGGCCGCATCACGTTCCGCCACAAAACCTGATGGAGGTACCGATGATGGTGATTCCCGACCGTATCAACGCACGATGGATCGCGACGCTGGGCGACGACGAGCTGGTCACGGCCGAAGCGCAGCTGTACGACACGTTCCGCGAACGCGAGGCCGTCGAGCGCACTCGTGCCGGCGCCAGATACGTGTTGCTCCAGGGGCCGGCGACGCTCGTCAATGCCTGGCATCGCTGGGGTCTCCTCAACAATGAAACGCGGAATCGACAGCTTTCGGTGAACCACGCACGAATGAAATGAAGAGTCACGCAGCGACGAACCACGAAGAGCAAGCAGGCGCTGTTCCGACACCCTTCGATTCGCCGAATGTGACGATGCGCGCAACATACGAACACGATCTCGCGATCTCCGCCGTCGTCTACGATACGCTACTCGTCGCCGACCTCATGGCGCTGCTGACCTCACGACTGCCGGACGCCCCGGTGTGGACCGGTGCACCGGTGACGGCGCCCACGACCGGAGCTTCTCCACTCGACGAAGAGGTCTCGCGCGTCGCGCTCGTCCTCACGCAAAGACTATGGCGGCAGGACGCGATCACCGCCGTCGACGCCCAGGTACTTCATGAGCGGGCGCGTCGCAACCCAAAATCCATCATCGCGGTCTCGCTCGACGGAGAGGCGGTCCCGACATGGATGTCGCGAGTACGACACCGCGACCTCGCGACGCTCGGCGTCGCTGGCATTGCCAACGTCGTGCTCGAAGCCATTACCGATGCAGGCGGTCGCGTGAAGTCGGCACCGGAGGGCCCTCCGCTGGGTGTGCCGGAACCAGCTCCGCGCTGGCCGGATCCACCGATGCCATATCTCGGGCAGCCGCGGGCGCACGGCGCTCTGCGCCGGGAGCTCGACCTCCTCGTGGCGGAGCTCGAGCGGCGCGTTGACGATCACGAAGGCAGCCCACAGAGAGTGCTCGAAGTGCAGACACAGCCGCATCGCGCCGTCGCTCGCGTCGACGACCTCGGCGTCAGCTTCTCGTGGATGCCGGCCCGGAGTGGCACCGTCACCGACGGCCGACTGATGGTGATCGAGTGGAGCAGCGTCGTCGGCGGTGGTCGTCGCGGCGCGGTGACGTTGCAGACCGCGAACCCCGTCCGCGAATGCGTCTACGTCGCGGAGGCCGCCGACCAGGACCACTGGTGCTGGCGCGCCGAGGGTCCGCATGGCCGAGCGTCGTCGACCGCGCATCTGGTGGGCGAGTGGATCGCCGCCGCCTCGATGAGGGCGCGCCAGCAGGCGTGAGCCTGGGGGTGGGGGGCGATGACGACTTAGGCTCGTCCCCAACGACCCTGCACAATTCCATACGATTGGCGCGTTGCCGGCGTCCGCTCGCGGGGCTAGAGTCTCATGGGCTCGGCCTCACCTCGCGCGACGGGATCCTCTATGGAACGCTTCGTTCAAGACCTCAAGTACTCGCTGCGCATGCTCGGCCAGCAGCGCGCGTTCAGCTTCGCGGCGCTCGCGGCGCTCGCGCTCGGCATCGGCGCGACCACGGCGGTGTTCTCGGTCGTCAACACCGTACTCCTCAAACCATTCCCGTACCCCGACCCCGATCGGATCGTGTTCTTCATGAACACGTCGCCCCAAGGTTCGGGCGCGGGAGCGTCGCCGACCAAGTTCGTCTTCTGGTCGCGGCAGACCGACGTCATTCAAGATCCCGCCGCGTTCCGCAACGTCATCGTCAACTACACTGCCGGTGACACTCCCGAGCAGCTGACCTCGGGGAACGTCACGGAGAATTTCTTCCGATTGTGGGGAGCGCGGACGATCCTCGGCCGCACGTTCACGACCGAAGAGGCTCGGCCGAACGGTCCAAAGGTCGCCGTGCTCTCGTACGGCTGGTGGACACGCCGCTTTGCCTCCGACCCGAGCGTTATAGGAAAGACGATCCTGTTGAGCGACGAGCCCTATCAGGTCATCGGAGTGCTCGACAAGGAGTTCGACCCGACCGAGTTCCTCGACGCGTCCGACGTATGGACGGCGTTCCGGATCGATCCCAACACGGGCGACCAGGCGCATTACTTCCGCTCCGCGGCGCGCATCAAGCCCGGCGTGACGCTCGCGCAAGCACAGGCGCGGTTGGCCCAGTCCGCGGTCGCGTTCAAGGAGAAATATCCGAACGCGCTCGGTCCGAGAGGCGCATTCAGCGTCGAGCCGGTGCAAAAGGTGTTCGTGCGCAATGCGAGAACGCTGATGTTCATCCTGCTCGCCGCCGTCGCCGGCGTCTTGTTGATCGCGTGCGCGAATGTTGCCAACCTGTTGCTGGTCCGCTCGACTGTTCGACGGCGCGAGATGGCAATTCGTGCGGCGATGGGCGCCAATCAGGGGCGCATTATTCGGCAGTTGATGACCGAAAGCGTATTGATCGGCGTGATCGGCGGAGCGCTCGGGTTAGCCCTCGGCCTCGCCGGCATCCACTGGCTGCTCTCCATCAACACCGCGAATCTTCCGAGAGTCGGCGCCGGAGGCGCCGACGTTCAAATCGATTGGCGCCTCCTCGCGTTCACCGCCGCGGTGTCGGTCGGTACGGGCCTCTTGTTCGGCGTAATGCCGGCACTTCACGCGGCGCGACAAGACTTGAGTGGAACGCTCCGTGACGGGACGGGTGCGTCGGGTGGCGGCCGTGGTCTGAACGTTCGCTCGGTCCTCGTCGTGGTGGAGGTTGGCCTCGCTCTGACACTGGTGATCGCGTCGGCGCTCCTCATTCGCACGTCGATGGCAATTCGGTCGGTGAACCCGGGGTTCGACGCGACCAACGTGCTGACGATGCAGACGTCGTTCACCGGTCCGCGCTTTCAAAGCTCGGCGTCGATCGACCAGGCGATTCGCGCCGCAACCGAGCGAATCAGGACGCTGCCCGGCGTCGAGCAGGCGAGCGCCGCGTGTTGTCTTCCGCTGCAGGGCGGCTTCGGCTTGGGGTTCCGGATCATCGGCCGACCGCTCGAGAATGGACCGTTTCACGGCGGCGGCGCCTGGACGACCTTGTCACCCGACTACTTCGACGTGTTCAAGATCAAGGTGCTCCAAGGGCGTGCGTTCACGTACCTCGACAACGGCGGCGCGACACCGGTCGTCGTCATCAACGAGTCGATGGCGAAGGAATACTTCAAGAACGAGACGCCGATCGGACAGCACCTCGCTATCGGGCGAGGGGGCATGCGCGAGTTCGCGTCCGAGCCGGACCGCGAAATCATAGGAGTAGTGGCGGACAGCCGAGACAACGGGCTGAATCAGGATCCCGGACCCAAGATGTTCGTGCCACAGGGGCAAGTCCCCGACGCGGTGACGAAGCTGAACGCGAGCATCGGAACCATGTCCTGGGTCGTTCGCACCCGTGTACCACCGATGCAGGTTGCCCAAGCGATTCAGGCGCAGATTCGCCAGGCGACAGGTCTCCCCACGGCCGATGTGCGGACGATGGACCAGATCGTCTCGCGGTCGACGTCGCGCGAGCGATTCAACACGCTGCTCATGACGACCTTTGCCCTCGCGGCGCTCGTTCTCGCCGCGATCGGTATCTACGGCGTGATGGCGTACGCGGTTCAGCAACGGACGCGCGAGATCGGCGTCCGCATGGCGCTCGGCGCGCAACCGTCGGCTGTGCGATGGATGGTCGTGGTGCAGGGCATGCGGCTCGCCCTGGTCGGCGTGGTGCTCGGCGTCGCCGCGGCGTACGCGTTGTCGCGCTATATGAGTACGCTGTTGTTCGGCGTGGAGGCGCGGGACCCGCTCGTCTTCTTCGGAGTGCCGCTGCTGCTCGCCGTCATCGCACTCGTCGCGGTGTGGGTGCCCGCCCGCCGAGCGAGTGGGGTCGATCCACTCGGCGCATTGCGATCGGCATGAGGCTACGCGTGGGACGACCCACGGCATTCGTCCCCAGCCACGGCAAAGTCGTCCCTCGACGCTGACCCGTCGTCTCCTCGCGGCTTACCTTCCCGCGAATGCGCCGCCGCTTCGGCTGGACCGTTTTCGTCGTCTGGACCGTACTCGGGTTGCTGTCGGTTGCACAGACGGCGCTCTTCATGACACAGCGCGGCACGCCCGTCCCTTGGGGCTCGCTCGTGCCTCGGTTGATGCTCGACTGGTACACATGCGCCATCTTCACGCCGGCGTTCCTGTGGCTGGCGCGGCGCTATCCGCTGGACGCCGCACACTGGCGCCGAGCGGTTCCGGTCACGCTCGCCGTCAGCATCGTGTGCGTCGTGCTGAAGTATGCCCTCTTCGTCCCGCTGCAGCGCATCGCTTTCGGCACACGAAACATGACGCTCGGTCAGGCCTTCACGAGCGCGCTCGCGGCAAACTTCTTTATCGAGCTGATGATCTTTTGGGCAGTCATCGGGGCCGTTCATGCATACCTGGTGACGCGCCGCCTCCAGGAGCGCGAGCAGCTCGCCGCCGAGTTGCGCACACGACTCACCGAAGCGCGGCTCGAGGCGTTACAGGGACAGCTCCGACCGCACTTTCTCTTTAATACACTGAACGGCATCTCGACGCTCATCCACACCGACCCCCAAGCAGCGGACCGGATGGTCGTCCAGCTCGGTGAGCTCCTGCGCGCTTCGCTCGACCACTCCGGCGCGCAAGAAATTCGCCTCGACGACGAGCTCGCGTTGCTCGAGCAGTATCTCGCGATCATGCAGGCGCGCTTTCACGACCGGCTTCAGGTGGAGCTGAACGTCGATCCCGGCGCACGCCACGCGTTCGTGCCGCATTTCATTCTGCAGCCGCTCGTCGAGAACGCGATCGAGCATGGCATCGCGCGTCGAGCCGGCGCGGGCCGGATTCGGATCACGGCAGGCGCCGATCGCGCGCGCCGCAGTCTCCGCCTCACCGTGGAAGACGACGGTCCAGGCGCGCCGGACGAAACCGAAGAAGGCATTGGGCTGACCAACACACGGCTCCGTCTTCAGCAGCTCTACGGCTCCGATCAAAGTCTGCTCATGACGCGTGGCTCGCTCGATGGGGTCGAGGTCAACATGGTGCTGCCGCTGCGCACTGGCGCACGCGGCCAACAGGCGTTGACATGAGCGCGCCTCTCCGCATCGTCGTTGCCGACGATGAGCCGCTTGCCCGGCAGCGCGTTCGGTCGATGCTCGTGGGGCGCACGGAATACGAGATCGTGGGCGAGGCGACCAATGGCGCCGAGGCGGTGGAGCTCATCGTGCGGGAGCGGCCGGATCTTGTCTTTCTCGACGTGAAGATGCCGGAGCTCGACGGCTTCGAGGTCATCTCAGCGCTCGAGGAGGCCACGTATGCGGGAGCGCCCGATGACTCGGCGACGCAGCCGCGTCATTCGTCGCCGGCGATCGTGTTCGTCACCGCCTTTAGCGACTATGCGGTGAAGGCCTTCGAAGTGCGGGCGCTCGACTACCTGCTCAAACCCTTCGATCGGGCGCGCTTCGATCGCGTCCTCGACACCGCGCGCGCTCGCATCAGTGAGCGAGGTGCGCGGCCGCCCAGCGACATGTCGGCCGAGCTGAAGGAGGCCCTCGCCGGGCTGAGTGACCAGCGGCGGTATCCCGCCCGCTTCCTGCTTCGCACTGGTTCGCGCATGTACTTCGTGCGCGCCAACGATATCGAGTGGGCCGATGCGGCCGCCAATTACGTTCGGTTGCACGTGGACGGCCGAGCCCACCTCATTCGGCGAACCATGACGGCGTTGGAGAGGGAGCTCGACCCCGAGCGCTTCGTACGCGTCCACCGTTCGGCGATCGTCAACGTCGACTGCGTCTCGCAGGTCGAACCCCATGTCCACGGCGAGTACGTCATCACGATGCGCGATGGAGCCCGGCTCACGTCGAGTCGCGCGCACGGCGCCCGCCTTCGCGCACTCCTCGAGCGCTCGGGCTGATTCGTCCCGCCGTACGGCGGAGCGATCCCACCACGCTTGGCCGGCGGCGGCGGGGTCGAGATGTTCGGTGTGTACTCAAACCCGAGGAAGGAGCATGAAGACGTTGGCCTGGCTGCGCCGCGCCGGCGCGATGCTCGTGATGATTGCGGCCGTCGCACGAATCGCCCCAGCGCAATCCGCTCCATCGGCGGCAGATTCGGCCGGTATACGCGAGGCGGCCCTCAATTACATCGAAGGGTGGTACGACGGCGACGCTCAGCGAATGGAGAAGGCACTGCACCCGGAGCTCGCCAAGCGGATCGTAACCACCGACCCGGCCCGGGGGCGAAGCACCTTCTCGAGCATGAGCGCGCTCACGCTGATCAACGGCACACGCAACGGGGGCGGGAAGGCGACGCCGGTGGCGAACCGTCGCAAGGACGTCCGGATCCTCGACGTGTTCGAGGGCGCCGCCACCGCACGTGTCGACGCGAGCGACTGGGTGGACTACCTCCAGCTCGCGCGATGGAACGGCCGCTGGGTGATCGTGAACGTCCTCTGGGAGCTTCGTCCGCAGCGCCCATGACGAGCGCCGACGACGAGCGAGACGCGTTCAGTTCGCGCTCTTTCCGCCGACGTTGAATGTGAAGTAGTCGTACGCGGCGCGGGCGATCTGCGCGATCGTCCGCTCCTGCGTGGCTTCGTCCACCTTCGCCTCTTTCACGAACACGGTCAGCACCAGATGACCGGCGTCGTTCGGGAGGGTGATGATGCCGACGTCGTCGGTAATGCCGTTGTTGAGCGTTCCGGTCTTGTGCATCACCACCACTCCGGGCGGGAGCATACCCTTGATGCGCTCCGGACCCGTTTGGCAGCGTCGCATGATGTCGAGGAGGAGGTCGGTGCTGGCGCTGCTCAGCGCCTGTCGCTTCCAGATCTTCTCGAGCAGCCGCGCCATGCCCTCCGGTGTGGATGTATCGCGCCGGTCGTGACTGAACGATTCCGCGGCAGCCTTGCGGTCTTCGGGAGTCACGGCGCGCATCAGCTCGCGAAAACGTTGCGGCGTCAACTCGTTTTCCGGCGGGAGATTCTTCACCCCAAGAGCGTCGGCGATCAGCGCGACCGTCGGTCGATCCACCGAGATGCCTTTGACGCCGAGTGTGGCGAGGCGCGCGTTGACGGCGGGAGCGCGGCCGGCCGTGCGAAGCATGAGGTCTGCCGCGCTGTTGTCGCTGATGAGTAACATCAGCTCCATCACGTTGCGAACGGAGAGTGAGACGCCCGGCTGATTGAACAACTGGGTGAGTGTCCCGCTCCCGGGGTGCAAATCGCTCGGCGCCAGCGTGATCATGCTGTCGAGGCGCACCTTGCCGCTGTCGACGAGCGTGAGCACCTGGACGGCGACGGGCACCTTGAACGTGCTCGCCATCGGAAATGGCTCGTCGCGGTTGACGAATAGCTCGCGGCCGCTTTCGAGATGAACGATGCCGACACCGACTTTTCCGCCGCTGATCGTCGAGAGGCGTTGAATCTCGGCTTCGAGACGCGCAAGTCCGGGGTCGCGCGCGGCCTGCGCGCCGGCCAGGACCGGCACGAATGTCAAGCACGTCGCGATCGCGGCGCGAGAGACGCTGCGACGAATGGCGCGGTTGGGATTCATCGTTCGCTCCGAGTGGGTGGGCGGGACGCGACTAGCTCGATCGCAAGACCGTCGGGGTCCTCGATCATGAATGCCCTCGTGTCACCGAAGGCGTGCGGCATTTCGAGGATCTTCACTGCGTCCCGCCGCAGCTTCGCGAACAGCGCATCGAAGTCGTCGACCTCGAACGCAACGTGATCGAGGACTTGCCCGCGCGACGGAGCAAGCTTCTGCTCACGCCCGCACCGGCTCTGGACGCACTGCCTGGGATACCAGGACATCGTCCCATTGCCGA
>DATMHK010000253.1:0-11167 GCA_035554995.1 Gemmatimonadaceae bacterium | reverse complement strand
CGTCGTAGATCCGTTCCAGCTCGGCTTCGGTTATCCGATCGGGCATCGCGGAGAAGGCTATGTACCTAGACGACGCATAAGTCGATAAAAACCCACGCCAGAGGTGTTGTCGCCCGCCACGGCACGGGTCGCGACCGCGCTCGCATCCTCAGACGGTGGACAGTTTGTACAATTGGATACGGGACACTGAACAGGAATGAACAGGAAGAGCTACAGGAAACCGCTCTTTGGATGTTGTCGATGAGATAGTCTCATTCGCCCAGCACATTCAAAAAGCAGTTCTCCCGTTCGGTTCTCCGTCCAATCCTGTCGGTTTGTCCCGTATCCAATTGTTGAAGCCGTGAGAGCCACACGGGAGTTGGCCGAGCTACGCCCTGTTCGCCGTTGTCGCACCAGGTGACAAGAACGCCCGGATGTTTTCGACGGCCTGCTGTAACCCGCGGTCGATGACCTCGGCCGTCGATCCGGCATTGTGCGGGGTCAGCACCACGTTTGTCAGCTGAAGTAGCGGGTCGTCGGAGCGAATCGGTTCCTCGTGAAAGACGTCGAGGCCCGCGCCGGCGATTTGCTCGTGCCTGAGCGCGTCGAGCAGCGCGTCGCGATCGACGAGACCGGCGCGCGCGGTGTTGATGAGAAAGGCCGATGGCTTCATGAGCGCCAGACGGTCGCGATCGAGATGGCGCGCCGTCTTTTCGCTCAGGCGCAGGTGCAGGCTCACGAAGTCCGACTCACGAAGCAGCGTTTCGAGCGGGACGTGTCTTGCGCCAACGAGCCGTGAGCGCCCGCCGTCTTCGCCGAGTGTAGACGCGAGCACCGTCATCCCGAATGCGGAGGCAAGCGTCGCGACGCGGCTTCCGATCGCGCCGAGGCCGATGACGCCGAGCGTCTTGCCCTCGAGCTGAACGAGGAGGCCGCGCGGCCATTCGCCGGCGCGAACGCCGGTATCCATCGACGCGATGCGGCGAGCGACGGCGAGCATCAACGCAATCGTGTGCTCGGCAACGGCGTGCGCATTGACGCCCGGCGTATTCGTCACCGTGATGCCGCGAGCGCGGGTCGCGTTGAAGTCGATGTTGTCGGTCCCCGTACCCCAAATCGAGATGAGCCGGAGACGCTCGCAGGCATCGATGACAGCGGCGGTGAACTTCGTATAGCCGCGAATATTGAGCACGACGGCGGCGTCGCGGATGCGACGAATCAGCTCTGCCTCGCTGTCGGCGCCGCGTTCGGTACAGATAGTCACGTCACCCAGCGCGCGCAGTGCCTGCTCGGCGGCGGTGCCCGAGATCGCCGGCGGAAAATCGTCCGGGACGACGATCCGAGTCACGACCCGCTAGCTGCGAAGGGCGACGACCGCGGCGCGAAGGCGGGCGACGACGGCCTCCGGATCCTCGACCTCGAGGACGAGCCGCTTATAGTGCTCGTGCTCGAGCTCGACGACGATTGTGCGTTCGGGATCGTGGACGTCGAAGAAGACCGCTCCCTCCAACTGATAGAACGTCCCAGCCGTGATGACGCCGGGCAGGTTCGTCCCAGGCAGCCGCAAGCCGTGCCACCACCCGCGTGCCGGCTCAGGATCGACGCGAGCGGACACGATGTGCATCAAGGGAATCTCGAGCTGGCTCTTGAGCGACCAGAACTTGTCCCAGCCCTCGATCGCGAAGCGGACGCGGTCGCCTTCGATTGACACATTGACCATCGAGTGCTCGGCGTGATCGGATCGCTCAATGTACGATATGGGGAGAAGCCCTGCTTGAAGCATCTCGGTATCGGTTTGAGCGCTACACTAACGCTGGGCGTGCCAGACGAGCGGAACGAACTTGTCGTCGCTCCAGGCGAGGGACTGGCAGAAGCCGTCGTAGCGGTCCGAGAGATCGTAGTTCCGCTCGATACAGTCGATCGTGAAGATACGAAAGCCGGGCGACTTGTCGCGCGTATCCCAATGCGCGAGGCCCGTGAACCGCCGGTCGGGGCTGAACGCGCTGATGCGAATCCAGCCGTCGGGGGGCAACGACGGGGCCCATTCGCCGTCGAGGCCCAGCTTGCACGACTGATACGGCGAGCCGGCGCTGATCGCGCCGCATTCCTCGAAGCGCACGCGAAGCAGGGCGTCGTTCGGTGATGCAACGATCGGCTGGCGAGCGCGCAAGGCAGCGGCTCTCGAGGCGCGGTCCGACTCGCGCTCCTCGAGCATTCTCTGGACTGCTCGGTAGACCTTCAGCTCGAGTGCGACGTACGATCCGGCAGGAAGCAGGACGAAGAGGCTGCCCGGCCCGGAGCCAAGGCTCGTGACGAGACCGAGAAGCGCCACGACGGCGATGAGCGCGCCGGACACAAGCATCGATCCGACGAGAAAGCTCTCGCGAGGCTCCGCTTCGCGGAGGAGAACCCATGGGGTCGCGGGTACCAGCGACAGCGCGACAATTGTCGCCAACGGCGTGACGTTCGGATCAGGCGGAAGATCGATCAGCAGGGAGAGCGCCACGAGCACCGAAGCCGCGGTCGCCCCGAAGCTCGCCGCGCGAGCCACGGCGCGGTGTGGCGCGCCGCCGGTCCTGGCCGCAACAACACCGAGCGCGACGACCGGCGCGGCGAAGACCGTGATCGCGAAGACGGCTGACGAAGCGTGGGACATGGGACCTCGTCAATCATGACTTCAGCGAATTGAGCTTCGCAACAGACCGCGACCATGCCGCATCCGAGACCATGGAAAGTTGGTACGATTGGATACGGGCCAACTAGGATTGAACGGAACACCTACAGGAGCCTGCCTGGGCGCGACAGATCGCGACCCAAACGCAAAAAAAAGAACTTCCTGTTTGTTGTCCGTTCAGTTTCCGAGTTATCCCGTATCTGATCGTTCAAAATCGTCCACGGTCTGGGATCCAGCGTGGTCGCGATCCTAGCGAATCTCGAAGTAGAGATCGAGCCGCCACTGGCGACCCGGCGAGATCGCGCGCGAGACGTCGAAGCGAACGAATCCGTCGAGCGCCGCGAACCCCACGCCCGCTGACGAGACGGGGCTGGAGCCGCTGAATTGCTCACGCTGCCCCGCCCAGCCGATGTCGCCAAAAAGAACAGGGCGGAACACGGGATGACCCGAAGCAATCTGCGCGCGTCCCATCCAGAACGCGTCGCCGGCAACGGCTCCCGCGCGATACGCATGCACGGTGTACGGTCCGCCGAGATACCAGAATCGCTGCAGGGGAACGTCGCCCACGGAATAGCCGGAGGCACCGGTGATTCTCAGTTGTCCGGTCTCGCCGAAACCGTGCGCCACATTGAGCTCGGTCATCCCACGCGCGTAGTGGTCGCGCCAACGCGCCGTCTCGACGCGCGTGTTACCCGTCACGACAAAGCCGCGCGGGTCGAGTCCCCACGCGTAGGCGACGCCACCCGCCGCGCCGCCGACCCAACCCTCGTTCGCGACGATGTTCGAGTCGAACGGTGACGCGTTCGCCACGTTCGCGAACGATCGCTGCGTCGAGACGCGTGCGGTTGTCTGCTGCTCCTCGAACAATCGCCACGACATGATGAGTCGGTCGTTCGCGCTGCGACGCACGCCGGTGAGCTCCGCGCCGGCGGTGCGATAGTAGATCCCGTCGTCGCGCCCAAACGCGGCAGCACTGATGCTCGCGCCCAAACCCAACGGGTTGCCCCAGTCGTTCGCAACGTCCAATCGACGGTACGCGGTGCCGCGAACTGACGTCGAGACGTTGCCGCGCTGCAAATAGGCCTCGGCCAGCGGCTGATGATCGGCGAGGCCAATGCGAGCGAGACCACCCGCGTTGTATCCCTGTCCCAGCTCGCGATCGACACCGATTCCAGGCGACAACCCCTCGATCTTGTTGTAGCGCAACATCCCGGCGTCGATGCCGAAGTGGATGTTCGGCTTCTGCGGACTCCACGCCGCTTGCTTGTCGATCGCCAGCGCCGACTCGGCGTCGCGCCGCAGGGCCTCGAAGTCGGTGTTGGGAAAGAGCTCTTCACCCGGCGCGTAGATCGACCCGGGGAAGATTGAAAGCAGCTGCGCTTTGGTGCACGGCTGGAGCACGCGGAAGGGAACGCCGTCCGCCACGACGACGCCGAGGTTGTCGGCGCGCGCGAGTGAATCGGAGGAGTATTTGGCCGACGAGTCGCCAGGCGGCCGGCACTCACGCGACCACCGAATTGTCCGCCACCGCTCGGATTGTCGAACGCGGCCGGTTCGTGGATCGACGTCGAACGTCGGTTGCGAATCCACACGGACTTGTCCCTCGGGCAAAGATGTCACCGACTTGTACTCGAAGGTCTGCTCGATGGTGAGCGTGATGCGTCCGCCGCGCGCCGTCCCTTCGCCGTTGGCGATGCGAGTCTTCGGCAACCAGAACTTCCCCTCGTACAATCCGTGATCGACGATGATCTCGCGAATCGTTCCGGTGAACGGTCCGAAGCGTTTGACGATCGTCCTGTCGTCTTCATTGTGGATCTCACGCTCCATGAACGGCCAGAGGTCGATCGGCACGGACGGGCGGTACGCCGCGCGCACGAGGTTGCCCGTCGCGATGTCCACCCAGAGCGACCCCACGATCAACCGCGACGACGGCCGCCGCGCCTGCACGCGAATCTCGCGCAGATGGATGACCCGGCTGTCGGGAAGACGAATGCTGAGCGAATCGCCGAGCGAGAATCGGTAGACGCTGTCGGCGCCGTCGGCGAGCGGGTGCTCGATCCAGTCTTTGAACTTCGGGAGGCCGTTCGTAACCTCAGTGGTAGGCCAAAGACGATCGCGCCCTGGATAGAATGGGAGGATGAGCGCGACGTCGCTTCCGCGCTCCGGCTGCGGATTGACCATGCCGAGCATCGGCACGACGCTCCGCGCGCCGAGCAGCTCGGCCCAGGCGCCGCGCTCGTGGTCCCAGCCGAGTCGCGCCACGGATTCGTACCGCGCGGCGAGGCGAAGCGCACCGATCGCGCCGAGTGCGGCGACGGACGCGCCTTTGACCGCGGCGGCAATCCCGGTCCCGGTGATCCCACTCGCGAGCCCGATCGATGAAGACAACCGCTGCCGTGCGATAACCTCGTAGCTCGCGAGTTGCGCGTCCTGCTGCAAACGCGCGGCGCGTGCACGCGCGACCAGACTCGCGACGTCGGGCGCGGAGGCGAGCGGGCGCGCGGCGTCGAGCTGAAAGGCAACGAGGACGACGAGGGACGCGATCAAGTCGGTTGGTCGCTAGCGAATGAGCGACCTACGCACCCGCGGCAGCGCCGGTTTCGCTCGGAAATCGATTCGAACGAAATGGTCGCGGGCAGTGTCCGACCGAGATAGGTTCGTGCCCTCATGCCCCCTCGACGGTGAGACCACCCATGGACAGTCTCTTCCGCGACATCGGATACAGCCTCCGACGGCTCCGAAAGAGCCCGGTCTTCACGTCGATCGTCGTTCTCACGCTAGCGCTCGGGATCGGGGCGAACACGGCGATCTTCACGGTCGTCAACGCGGTCCTGCTGCGTGCTCTGCCCTATCGCACGCCGGGCGAGCTGGTCTCGATCATTCATGACTATCCGTCGCTGAAACTCGAGGCGCCAATCTCGGCGCGGCGCTTCAAGGAGTATCACGACCAGCTTACCAGCTTTTCGGCGGTGGCAGTGGAGACCGGCTTCGGCGCAAACCTCACGGGGACGGGAGACCCCGAGCGGGTGCCCGGCTCGCGAGTCTCGGGCGACTGGTTCCGCGCGCTCGGCGTTGCACCACTGTTCGGCCGAACGCTTCAACCGGATGACGACGTTCCCGGAAAAGAACACGTCGTGGTGATCAGTCACGGACTGTGGACGCGATTATTTGCCGCCTCCCCCGGCGCCGTCGGCAAGTCCATCGAGCTGAATGGCGAGCAGTTTCAGGTCATCGGCGTGATGCCGCCGTCGTTCAAGGCGTTCTTCGGGCAGAACTCCGACGTGTACATGCCACTGGCTCTGTTGCCGGCGCAATGGACTCGTAATAGCGAATATCTGCAAGCGATCGCGCGGCTGAAGCCTGGAGTGACCGCGACCAAGGCGCAGGCCGAGCTCAAGCTGTTCGCCGACAATATCAAGAAGGCGAACCCGAACAGCTATCCGCCGACGTGGTCGCTCAAGCTCAAGACGCTGAATGAGCTGGCGACGGGCCGCATTCGTCCCGTGCTCCTCGTTCTTCTCGGCGCCGTGGGCTTCGTTCTCCTGATCGCGTGCGCGAACGTGGCAAACCTGCTGCTCGCGCGAGCGGCGGTTCGGATCAAGGAAATCGCAATTCGCTCGGCGCTCGGCGCGGACCGAATGTCGCTGATTCGCCAACTGCTCACGGAGAGCGTGATGCTCGCGCTTGCCGGAGGCGTGATCGGGCTGTTGCTGGCTCGGTGGAGCGTCAAGTCGCTCGTCGCCCTCAATCCGAACCTGCCGCGAGCGTCGGAGATAACGGTCGACGCGCGCGTGATGCTGTTCACGCTCGGCGTCTCGGTGCTCACCGGACTCCTGTTCGGTCTCGCGCCGGCGCTACAAACTTCGCGGACCAATCTTCAGGAAACGCTCAAGGACGGAAGCCGGAGCGGAACGTCGGACATGGCCGGTCGCGCCGTACGACGCGCGCTCGTCGTAGCCGAGGTGGCGCTGTCGCTGACTCTGCTCGTTGGAGCGGGGTTGCTGATTCGAAGCGTGGCGAAACTTTCGGGCGTCGATCCGGGTTTCGAGCCGAAGAATGTGTTGACGTTCAACATCGCCCTGCCGGCAGTGAAATATCAGAGCGACACGTCGCAGATTCTGTTCACGAGCCAGTTGCTGCCGCAGCTGAACGCCATTCCCGGAGTGCGCGCGGCGGGCCTGACGTCGGTCATGCCCTTCGGTGGTGGATGGTCTACGTCGACGCTCACGGTCGAAGGCGTCACGGTTCCCGAAGGACAGAACGGACCGTGGGGCGACGTCCGCGTCGTGTCGCCGCGATTCTTCGAAGCATTGCGCATTCCCCTCAAGCGCGGCCGGTTGATCACCGATCAAGATCGTCAGGGCGCGCCGCTCGTCGCCCTGATCGACGAACAGTTCGTAAAGAAGTACTTCCCGAATACCGATCCGATCGGGAAGCGCATGACATTCGGTGGTGGTCAAACGAAAGCGCCGGACTCGACGTGGATGACGATCGTCGGCGTCGTCGGCCATGCGGCGCACGAAGGGCTCGACGCCGATCCACGCATCCAGTACTACCTGCCAGTCGCGCAGGCGGGTGGTCGATTCCTGAGCGCGGCCGTGAGCACGAAGGGCGATCCGAACGGAATAGTTGCGGCGGTGCGAAACGCAGTACACCGCGTCGATGCTGGAATGCCGATCGCGCAAGTCAACACCATGGAGAAGATGATCGACGCCTCGGTCGGCCAGCGAAAACTGTCGATGATCCTGCTCGGGCTGTTCTCGGGCATCGCACTGCTGCTCGCGTCGATCGGCATCTACGGCGTGATGAGCTACTCGGTGGCGCAGCGGTCGCGCGAGCTGGGGATCAGGATGGCGCTGGGCGCGGAGCGTGGACGCGTGTTGCGACTCGTCGTGGGTCAGGGGATGTGGCTGGCGGTGCTCGGGGTAGTGATCGGGCTCGTTGCCGCGTTCGCGCTCACGCGCTTCCTGGCGAGTCAGCTGTACCAGGTGGGGGCGACGGATCCGGCGACGTTCGGGATTGTCGCGGGGCTGCTCATTGGCGTCGCGTTGTTGGCGTCGCTCGTACCGGCGTTGCGCGCGACGCGCGTGGATCCGGTGGTCGCGTTGCGCGACGAGTGACTTCGGACGCTAGCGCAGCGTAAGGGCTACGCCGGCCACGACCGTCTGCAGGCTTCGGGACGACGCGTGAGCCAGCAGCCCGTTGCCAAAGAGCGTGATCGCGATCGGCGCGGCGGGAATGGTGAAGTCGTACCCCGCGCCGAGCTCCAGCGCCGGTCCATTGATCTTGCCAAGTCCATCGGGATTGCCGCTGCCGTAGCCGATTCCGGCCTTGAGCAGGAAGCCGGTGAGCGGAATGTGCGCCTGGACGACCCCGGTGACGAAATTGGCGCTGAGCGAATCGCGGCTCCAACGGTTGAATTCCCCTCCGACCGCCACGAATGGCAGGCCGCCACGGAGGAGTTGCGCCATGATCACGCGGCCGCGGCTGCCGTCGGAGAGCGACGACTCCGTCGAGCCGACAACGCCGGCGCCGCCGCCAATGGAGAGTCGCGTCTGGGCGCGCAACGGCGCGACAGACCCGACCGCAAGCACGGCACCGAGAATGAGTGTGCGATTGTTCATCAGGCGCGTGAACTAAGCACGTCACGCGCCACGATTCTGCGACTCGCATCACATTCCCGCTTGACAGAGGGTGCCCCTATGGCCAGACTAGTCACTTGGTGATATGTAAGACGCTTACTGGAGCGATATGATGACGACGTCGGCACTCGATCTCATGCCCGGCACGGTGGACATCCTCGTGCTGCGCACCCTCGCCTGGGAACCGATGCACGGCTACGCGATCTCGCAGTTCGTACGCAACCGGACAGACGGGGCGATCGGGCTGGAGAGCGCCGCGCTATATCAGGCGCTGCACCGGCTCGAGAAGAAGCGCCTCGTCCGCTCGTGGTGGGGCGTGTCGGAGACCAATCGTCGCGCCAAGTTCTACGAGCTGACGACGACCGGACGAAAGCAGTTGAAGGATCAGTCGAGCGAGTTGCGCGCGTACGTCGCCGCATTGTTCTCCGTGCTCGACGCCAAGTAGGAGCGACATCGTGCGTCGCCCCAGGGGCATTCGTCGGTTCCTTCGTCTTCCGCGATCCGAGGCCCGGATCCGCGCCGAGGTGGACGAAGAGCTGCGCTTCGACATCGACATGCGGGCGAGTGATCTCGTGCGACAAGGCGTCGCACCCGACGTGGCGCACGCCAGAGCCGTCGCCGAGTTCGGCGACCTCGAGGCGACCCGCCGCTACTGCGAGGAAACGGACATGGCATCGGAAGCAGGCTTCAACCGCGCCAGCATTATGAGCGACCTCCGCGCCGATCTGGCGATTGCCTGGCGCACGATGCGACGCACGCCGGCGTTCGCGCTGGTCGTCGGGACGACGCTCGCCCTCGGCATCGGCGCGAACACCACGGTGTTCTCGGTCGTGAAGCGCGTGCTGATCGCGCCCCTTCCCTACCGCGCGCCGGAGCAGCTCTACCGCATGTACACATCACCGTCATCCGTCGACGGCGATAACGACAAGCTGTCGGCCGTCGAGATCACGGCGATCGCCGCTGATGCGCGCTCGCTCGCCGGTGTCACCGAGTTCGGCAACTACGGCGGCATGACCTTCACCGACAGCCGGACCGCCGAGCCGTGGGGCACGGTGCAGGTCGCATTCAACTTCTTCGACGTGCTCGGCGTGCGTCCCCTGCTCGGGCGCCAGTTCGTCGCCGAAGATTTTGGGCCGACGGGCGCGCGATCGATCATCATCACGCATCAGCTGTGGCAGCGCGCGTTCGGCGGTGACTCGGGAATCGTTGGCCGCCGCGTTCAGCTCAACAACAACGACATCACGATCGTCGGCGTGCTGCCGGAGTCGTTTGTGGGTCCGACGTTCAATGCGGAAGCGATCCTTCCGCTACCGTGGGCAAATATTCTGCGGTCGTCGCCGCGAAACGTGCGCTCCCGCGCCTGGCGAGCGATCGTTAGAACGCGTCAGGGCGTCACCGAAGCGAGCATGAACGCCGAGCTGGCCACCATCGGCCAGCGCGTTCGCGCGCAATACCCGGATATCCGAAACGGCGGCGTCTTTCGTCCGGTGCCGCTTCATAGCGCCATGGTCGGCAACGCGAAGACCGTGCTGCTTCTCGTCATGGCCGGCGCGCTGCTCGTGCTCGTCATCACCTGCGCGAACATCGCCGGATTGTTCCTCTCGCGCGGAGCTGCCCGGCGACGCGAGCTCGGCGTGCGCGCGGCGCTCGGCGCCGGGCGGTCGCGCCTCGTGCGCCAGATGCTGACCGAGAGCGCGCTTTACGGACTCGGCGGCGGCGCGGCGGGAATCGCGCTCGCCATCGCGATGACGCGGGTGTTCGTCGGACTTGCCGGCTCAACGCTGCCGAATCTCGGTGCGATTCACCTCGACACGATCAGCCTTGCCTTCGCGGCGACGATCGCGATTCTGTGCGGCTTGGCCGTGGGCGTCGCGCCGGCGATCGCCGCCACGCGAGTCGATCTGCGCGAGGCATTGGGCGACGGCGGCAGTCGTGGCGCGACGGTGGGTGCAACCGGCGTACACGGGCGCCGAGTGCTGGTCGCCGGGCAGTTCGCCGTCGCCGTCATTCTTCTCGTCGGGGCGGGATTGCTCCTGCGAACATTCTCGGCGTTGACACGCATACCGCTCGGCTACGCCGTCGACGAGCGCACGTTGACGTTTCGCGTCAATGTCCCGAGCGTGCGATACCCGGACACCGCGTCGCGCGCCGCGCTCCTGTCGACGCTGGTCGATCGCGTTCGTGCACTGCCCGGCGTGCGGACCGTCGGTTACACCGCGGTGGCGCCGTGGAATGGCGGAATGATGGGTATCGGATTCCGCGTGGAAGGGCGGCAGGTCGACGCCAACGCGGTGCCCAACGTCCAATTCGCGACGGCGTCGGATGACTACTTCGCCGCAAGCGGCACTGCGTTACGCGCGGGACGCGTTTTCACGCCCGCCGATCGGCCCGGGGCGCCGAAGGTCGTGGTCATCAGCGAGAGCGTCGCACGGCGCTTCTGGCCGGCCGGCGGTGCGATCGGTTCGCGCGTTCGCCTCGGCAACGGCACGCCCGGCGACGACAGCGGCCCCTTCGAGGTGGCCGGCGTTGTCGGCGACACGCGTCAGACCGTCTTGGGGGACGTCGTTCCAACCGTGTACATGTCGGAACGGCTGTGGAATCCCTATGGCGGCGAGTTTGTCGTGCGGGCGACGAACGACGGGTCCGCGCTCATCCCGGGCATCAAGGCGATTCTCCACGAGCTCGACCCGAAGCTTCCGCTCATCTTCCCACGCACGATGCGAGAAGTGCTGGACGCGACGATCGCGCGGCAGCACCTGGCGATGATCCTGATGGCGTCTTTCGCCGTTCTCGCGGTGATCCTCGCGGCGCTCGGCGTGTACAGCGTGATGGCGTACGCGGTGATCGGGCGAACGCGCGAGTTCGGCATTCG
>DATMHK010000252.1:0-29726 GCA_035554995.1 Gemmatimonadaceae bacterium | reverse complement strand
CTACATCTCCAAGCCGCTGGCCTGGAAAAGCACGTGGCTCACGAAGAACCTGATCGAATTCAAAGTCGGGCGCCGCATTCTCATCGAAGGCAATGTGCTCGAGAACAGTCCGGTCGCCGCGCAACCTGGCTGGGCCTTCGTTCTCTGGTCGGCCACCGCGCAGGTCGGCTGCTCGTGGTGCATCACCGAGGACGTCACGATCCGCAATAACCTGATCCGCAATGTCGCCGGCGGCTTCTCGCTCACGAAGAGCTACGATGCGACCTCGCAGGGCATGCAGACCGTCACGATCCGCAACAACGTCATCATCGGCCTCGACAATCCCGCGGTCGGCAGCAATGGACGCATCTTTCAAATCACCGGTGACATCCCGAACATCACCATCGAGCACAACACCGGCTTCAGCCCGACGAATGCGTCGCTCATGTGGGACGCGACGGCCCTTTCCAACCATATCGTTCGCGACAACGTGCTTGGCGGCGGCGATTACCAGTTGTTCGCGGCGGGGGTCGGCCTCGGCGTGGCAGCGTGGAACAAGGTGGGCGGGCCGGGCAGCATACTGACGAACAACGTCATTGCCCTCGCCCCTGAGGGATCGTATCCGGCGTCGAATTTCTATCCGAAAAAGCTCGACGGAATCGGGTTGGTGGGAGGCGATCACGCTGCCTATGCAACGAACGCGGCGCTGAATGACCTCGGCCTTTTGCCGTCGAGTCCTTACAAAGGCAAGGCCGGTGACGGACGCGATCCAGGCGCGGACATCTCACTGCTCTCGAGCGCCATCGCGGGGGTCATACCGTAACGCCGCCTCCACCGCACCGAGAGTGCTTCCTCTTCGTCAGCGACGGCTGCTGATCGCGGCCTGAAGGCGTTCGGCCGAGTTCAGCGTTGGGATCTCCTCGCTGGCGAATCGGATGTCGAACACGTCTTCGAGCTCGAGGATCAGGTTGATGTGGCCAACCGAGTCCCAAGCGGGCAGCGTCGCCGGATTCGTTTCGGCGGTGATCGTCGACGGATCAACGTTGAATACTCGGCTCAGGGTGTCGACGAGTCGTGTGTCGAGCATGAGGGTTCGCTTAGATGTCGATGTGGGTTTGCCGTGGGGAGACGATCGGCGGCCGCCGCTGTTACTGGTCGCTCGCGGCCGCAGCCGCGGGCCGATCGATCGTTACTTGAAACCAGGAAGGCATCTCGAGCCTTCCCGGCTCGTCCAACAACCAAACGCGTCGATCTCCAACGTCGTGTGAGTGCGTGAACCCGAGGCGCTGATAGAGATCTTTAACGGGAGCGTTCTTCGCCGTTGGCGTAAACTCACCGACCAGCCGGGATGCGTTCGTTTCCCGAGCGGCGGCAGCAAGAAACGCGTTTTCGACCGTGCGACCCATGACGCGGCAACTCAGGAGGAACGTGTCGATATGCCATTCGCCAGACGTTCCCTCCCCCTCCTTGAGGATGAGAACGCCGACCACGCCGCTTGGCCCAAACCGATCGTTCAGCTCGAGCCAAAAGATCTCGGTCTGATCGTCGTCGGTCGCGGCGCGGATCTCGGCCTCGCTATACCGGCGGGTCGTGAGATTGAATTGATTCGTCTTTTGCGTCAGTTGCGCGATTCGGGGAATAGTGAACGCGTCTGCTCGGCCAATTCGCACGCGCATCTCGAGCGCCCGATAGAATTCCTCGATCGACGTCTCGGATGATGCGAGCTGCCGGCGGGCGGCCTGCGCCTGGTATACCTCGCCGCGTTTTCGGTCTTCGGCGGTGATTCCGAGCTTCGGGAACCAGCGACCCTCCAACTGGACCAGCGCGGTCTTGTAGTCGACCGGATCGGTCGGCCATTCGGGCACCACGACTTCCGGTGCCGACTGCTTGACCCAACTACGCTCAACGGGGTTGTCGTCGATGAAGACGAATGCGTCCAAGCCGATATTGAGCTCCTCGGCGAGCGCCCTCAAGTTCGAGGCCTTGTCCTCCCAGTTGATACGCAGGGCCGCGAAATGCTCATCGCGAAGACGCATGCCGGGATGATTCCGGATCACTTGCAGCGCATCTTCCGAATTGTTCTTGCTGCAAACCGCGAGCAGAACGCCCTTTCGATAAAGATTGAGCAGCTCGTCCTGAAACTCGGCGAATGCCAGGCCGATCCCGTCTTCGCCGAGCTTGATGCCTTCGTAACCATCCTCCCCGATGATCCCTCCCCACAGCGTGTTGTCGAGATCCAAGGCGATGCACTTCTTGATCTTGCCGAGTCGGGCGGCGAGGATCGACGCATAGCCCGACGCAAGCGCGTCCAGCGCGTGACGGCTCAAGCGCAACCGGGCAAGATACCACAACCTGTCGTCGCGCCAACGAGAGAATCCGACCGCGGCCGCCAGCGACGCCGCATCGAGAATCACGACCTCCGGTCGAGTGCGGGCGAAGGCAGCGATGGCGCGATTGTATTCACCGACGGCATCCTGAATCCCGTATTCCGAATTGAACTCGAGGCCCGTCAGCGCGTTGAGCGGGGAGACGGCCGTGGTGTTCAACACGATCGTCGCGCCGGGCAGCCGTTGGGAGACAGTGTCGACAAGGGCGGCTACCTCACTCGCTATGCGTCCGGCGGTTTCTTTTCTTGCCTCCGCGAGCTGGGCAAACGGATTCTTGATGAGGTCGCGGAAAAGATCTTCAGCATCGAGATACACGAGCACGACGTTCGGCTCGTGCGCATAGAGTCCCGAGGCTGGATTCAGAACGTCCTGCTGGTACTGGGCGAAGCCGCTGATCCAAAACGACGGCTCGAATCCGCGTTCGCGTAGCGCGGCGCCGAGGGGTCGCTCGAGGACTTCGACAGTGCAGCTGGCAAGAAGCGCGACACGCAACTGCGTCATGCCGCCGGGGCCTCCACGAATTCAACGAGACCGATTCCCCGATAAAAAACGAAAGCAATGCGGCGACCGTCGAAGGCAGTCGCGGCGACAGGCCGGCGGACACAGACAGCACCGTCGGCAATCGCCTGGTCGACGGACGCTTCGATGTCACGGACCTCGAAACAGATATGGTTCAGGGTGGTGCCCTTCTCGAGCGAACGACGCACCGGCGATTCTCCGGGAAGTGGCTCGATCAACTCCAGGCTCGTCTCATCTGAGCCGGACGCGAGGAACTGGACGTTGACACGCTGCGTCTCGTCGGTCACTACTTCCGAAACCGGCTCGAGCCCGAAAAAGCGGCAATAGCGCGGCCGGTGTGCGTCAATGCTGTCGACGACAATTCCGACGTGGTGAATTTTCATAGACCCGTGAAATCTACGCCGATGGCAATAGTCATCCAACCCTATACAGGCGAACACGTTAGACACGTGCGAGACTTCAATCGCCGGTTGCGGGCTGGAGGGGAACTCGAGTTCGAATTCCCCGAGGACTCCGTGCCCGCCTGGCTCCCCAAGAAGGACGATCGTCGAATCTTCCAGGAACTGTTCGTGGCCGTCGGGGGAGATGCGATTCACGGCGGCTACATCATCAAGACGCAGGATTTTTCAGTCGGCGGCCAGGTGCGGAGCGTCGGCTATTACCACTTGCCGCTGTCCGAAGGCATCGTCGATAAGGCGTATGCCCTGGTCGGGTCGCAGCTGCTCGTCGACGCGTTGCGCCGACAACCCGTCATGTACGCGCTCGGAATGGGAGGATTGGACCGCCCCCTTCCCCGGATGCTGGCCGGCATTGGCTGGAAGATGGAGTCCGTCCCGTTCTACTTCCGCGTCGTTCATGCCGGGCGCTTTCTTCGGAACATTCTGCCGCTGCGCCGCACCGCGTTCAGGCGGTTTCTTGCCGACGCGGCCGCGTTCACCGGCGCCGGCGCTGTCGGCATGTTGCTCCTTCAACGCTCGCTGCCGCGCACGAATGGCCACGAGGTCATTCGAGAATTCTCAACATGGGCAGACGCACTCTGGGCCGAGGCGCATGCCGACTACGCTCTCGTCGGCGCTCGCGATGCCCGCACGCTGAACGTTCTCTACCCCGCCGACAGTGAACGCTTCATCAAGATTCGCGTGGGCGACATTGGATGGGCTGTGTTGCTGGACACGCAGATGCGCGGGCACAAATACTTTGGCGATATGCGGGTCGGTACGATCGCCGACTGCTTCGCGCGGCCGGCGGATGCCGGGGCGGTGATCGCCGCCGCGGCCGCGGCGCTCCAGGAACGCGGGGTCGATTTGATCGTCTCGAACCAATCGCACGCGGCATGGGCCGCCGCACTCGCCGGGTGTGGCTTTCGGACAGGTCCGTCCAATTTCATCTTCGCCGCCTCGAAGAAGCTCGCGGCGTTGCTCGATCCGTGGAGCGCGCATGTCGGCCGGATTCACCTGACCCGTGGCGATGGTGACGGGCCGATCCATCTATGATTCTCAGCCGCGGCGGCCGAGCAGTCTCGCTCATGTACCACGACGTTGTGACGAACGGCGATGTCGCGTCGAGCGGTTTCGACGGGCCAGGCGCGGACATCTACAAGCTCGACCGCGGCGAGTTCGCACAGCACCTCGCCGGAATAGCGCTCGCGCCGAGCACCGTGGACGCGTCGGGTACGGTCCGCGGTGGCTCGCCCACTGGCCTCCCCGTCTTCTTGACATTCGACGACGGCGGAGTGACCGCCCACTCCAACGCGGCCCCGTTGCTCGAGGAGCGCGGCTGGCGTGGTCTTTTTTACATCACGACAGACCGAATCGGGACGACCGGCTTCGTGAGCGCCAGCCAATTGCGAGATCTCCTCGCGCGCGGCCACGTCATCGGCAGTCATTCGTGCTCGCACCCAAAACGGATCTCCGATTGTAGTCGCACGGAGTTACAGCACGAGTGGGGTGACAGCGTCGACGCCTTGGAGCAGATTCTTGGCTCGCCGGTGACGACGGCATCTGTCCCCGGCGGGTTCTACTCGCGACTGGTGGGCTCCAGCGCCGCGGCAGCCGGCGTGAAAATCCTGTTCACCTCCGAGCCCACAACACGCGTGGGAGAGGTGGATGGCTGCCTGCTGCTCGGGCGTTATGGTGTCTGGCGTGGGATGCCCGTTTCGACGAGCGCCGACATCGCCCGGGGCCGCGTCCTGCCCCGTCTCAGGCAATCGGCCTATTGGTCGATCAAGAAGGCGGCCAAGTCGCTGCCGGGCGACCCCTACGGAAAACTGCGCGGCCTGCTGCTCGACAGACGGAGCTGACCACGAGCGGCATTTTCAATGCTGCTCGAGGATTTCCTCAAAACGGCGGGCGACCTGACGCCACGAGAATCTCTCGTTCACCATCTGCCACGCGTTTTCGGCGACCCGGGTACGTTCGTTCGCATCTTCTAATAGCTCGACGCACGCCGCCGCCAACTCATCCGGTGTGTCGGCGAGGCGCCCTGTGTCCGGCGGCTGCAGCTCCAATCCTTCCGCTCCGACGCGAGTCGACACCACCGGAACGCGGGACGCCATCGATTCATAAATCTTGAGTCGCGTGCCGCCGCCGATCCTCAGCGGTACGACCGACACCGCCGATCCCCACAGATACGGCCGCACGTCGGTCACGGTCCCTGTCACGAAAACCCGCGAGTCATTGGCGGCCAACTCCTGGATAGCGGGAGGCGGCGACCGGCCGATGATTCCGAACGAGCAGTCTTTTTTCCGGCGTCTGATCAATGGCAGGACCTCTCGCACGAACCAGGTGACCCCGTCGATGTTGGCGAGCCAGTCCATCGATCCGACGAACGCGATGTCGGCGAACGGCGTTACACTGGCCGGCGGCGCGTGGGCCTCGATGTTCACACCGGTTGGAATCTCCGAGATGTGATCGACGTCGAATTCGTCGCGCATGTTCTTGGCGTCGATCGCCGACACGGCGACGATGTGTCGCACGGTGCGGCAAACCCGGCGCTCGAATCGGAACATCTTGTCTGCCTGGATCGCGAAATACCGCCGGCGCACGGGATCGTGCGCGTGGCTTACGTGTCGCCGCCAGATGATCGTTTCGACGTTGTGCTGGAAGAGAAACGCATCGGAGAGATTTGGCAGATAGCTCGCCGGCGTCAGGTGATCGCACACGATTCGGTCAAAGCGCTCGCGGCGCATCAAATCGTCCAACAACCGGCCGAGACGCCGGCTCTCGAAGCGCTTCATGCTGAGCGGAAGGGACGACACGAGCCCCCGGGCCACCTGCCACGCGAACGCCGCTGAGCCGCGTTCCGGAATGTCCTCGCGAACGGAATACGAACGCGTGCTGTACTCGCCGGCACGCGCCGGGCCTTCAGCGTACCGAGGTTGCTCGATGGCCGCGTAGTGAATCTCGTGGCGCTCGTGCAAATGGCGCAGCATCTCGAGCGTGCGAATCGATCCACCCTTATTGGTGGGGTGCATGAAGTTCGAGTTGACCCAGAGGATCTTCATGCGGGAGGGCGACTCGGCCAACGATCGCTACCAGCAGATTCCGCGATAGCCGTCGCCGTTGCTCATCCGATCTCCAAAGGCGCGCACGAGATCAATCACGATCTGGCCGGAGCGAAGCTTTGGTTCAATGCGTCGGAATTCACCGGAGCCGTTGCCGATGACGATGACCTCCGACGATTCGATGACCTCCTCGACGCTGCCCCGCATCAGTGACCAGATGTGGGGGATCTCACGCTCGATGTACTCGCGATTGCTTCCCATGAGACGCGCTTCGGATACGTCACGATCGTAGATCGCGAGGTTGGTGCCCTTTCCGATCAACATCTCGACGACGCTGACCATCGGCGACTCACGGAGATCGTCGGTTCCGGCTTTGAACGCCAACCCGAGCACGCCGACGTTCCGGCTCCCGGCCGCGCGCACCATCTCGTACGCGCGCTCGATCTGGCGCTGGTTGCTGTCGAGGGTGGCGCTGAGGATCGGGGTCTGGACGTCATTCGTCCGCGCATGATACGTGATCGCGCGCAGGTCCTTGGGCAGGCAGGAACCGCCGAAGGCGAAGCCGGGGCGCAGATAGGCGGGTGAGAGATTGAGCTTGGTATCGAGACAGAAGATCCGCATCACTTCGTGGCTGTCCACGCCGAACACTTTGCAGATGTTGCCGATCTCGTTCGCAAAGCCGACCTTGAGTCCGTGGAAACAGTTGCACGTGTACTTGATCATCTCCGCGACGCCGGTCGACGTTACGTGGACAGGCGCCTCGAGCCCGGCGTACAGCGCGGACACGGCCTCGGCCGACGATCGATCGTCCGTTCCGATCAGCGTGAACGGGGGTTCGTAGAAATCCCGAATCGACGTGCCTTCGCGGAGAAACTCCGGATTCATGCACACTCCGAAGTCCGTGCCGGCACGCTTGCCCGAGGCCGATTCGAGTGCGGGGATGACGACCCGCTGAACGGTTCCGGGCAGCACGGTGCTGCGGATAACGACCGTATGCCTCGTCGATTTGGTCTTGATCGCCGCGCCGATCTCCTCGCACACGCGCTCGACGTAACGCAGATCGATGCTGCCGTTGGTTCGACTCGGTGTTCCAACGCACACCAGCGACACATCCGAATCGCGTACGGCATCGGCGGCGCTCGTCGTCGCCGATAGCCGACCCGCGGCAACCATTTCGGCCACGAGCTCGCCGATTCCGCTCTCGACGATGGTCGGCCGGCCGCCATTGATCATGTCGACCTTGGCGCGACTGACGTCCACGCCGATCACGCGATGGCCTTCCTTGGCGAAGCACGCCGACGAAACGCATCCGACATAGCCCAGGCCGAAGACGCTGAGCGCAGTGGTCATGTTCCAGATTTGGTAAGAGGTAAAGACGTGACACCGTGGAACCCCGTGTCCGACGTCCGCGCGCGGACGTCGGATCGCGGGCCGATTGCAGCGACAACGTCCTCGGCGGATTCACCGTCGAGAAACAGCCGCTGCCAGATCTCCGCATTGACGAGCGCCCAGAGTCGTTCGGCATGGCCGCCTTCCCCGCGGGTATGCTCGTCGACGAGCTGCTGGATGTACTCCCGCCGGAACAGCCCGCGACCCAGCGCGCGGCTCCCCAACAGGAATTCGTCCAGCACACGACGGTGGTCGCCCGCCAGCCACCGGCCGACCGGCACCGGGAAACCCATCTTGCGACGGCTGAGGATGGCGTCCGGCAACGTCCCGCGCATGGCTTGACGCAGGACGTACTTCGTCGTCAGACCGCGGAGCTTCATGCGTTGAGGGAGTCTGGCGGCGAATTCCATGAGCGGATGGTCCAGGAAAGGCACGCGGCTCTCGATTGACGCGGCCATGCTCATCTGGTCCTGCTTCATCAAGAGCTCGTGCAAATACGTCTTGGTGTCCGCGTACAGGAGCTGGTCGAGAATCGTTTTGGCATCGGTCCGCGACATGTATTCGCGAATCGTGGCGTACGGATCGATTCCGGCGAGACCGCCACCGAGCTCCCGCGACAGCAGATGTTGCTGCCGATCCCGACCGAACACGGCGAAGTTGTCGAAGTACAGCGACGGCAGGTCGGCGGGCAGATACAAGAAGGTTTTCGCGAGCCGTCGCCGAGCGGCACCGCGCGACGGCAGTGAATCGATGAGCGCGCGAGTCGCAAACCGCAGATGGCCGCCCCCGAGCCGCTCCCAGGCGCGGCCCGCCGCCAGGTTGTAGATCGTCGTGCGATATCGGCCGTAGCCGGCGAGGGTTTCGTCGCTCCCCTCGCCCGTGAGCACGACCTTCACGTGTTCCGCGGCGAGACGCGACACGAAATACAGCGGCACGCTCGAGGGATGCGCGATCGGTTCGTCTTCATGCCAAACGAGAGTGGGAAGCTCGGCGAAGAACTCGCGCGGGTCGACGACCACTTCGTGATGGTCCGTTTTGAATCGCGACGCGACCATTCGCGCGTAGGATAGCTCGTTCGCCTCGCGTTCCGCGAAGGCCACCGAGAACGTCTTGACGCCTCCCCCCGTCAGCTCCGTCATCAGCGCGGCGATCGCTGCCGAGTCGATGCCACCGGACAAGAAGCATCCCAGTGGCACGTCGGCCATCAGGCGCATGCGCACCGCGTCGCGCAGCCGCTCGCGATATTCGGCGACCAGCGCGGCATCGTCGGCCACCGGCGACGGCTCGCCCGGCGAAAAGCTCAAATCCCAGTATCGGTCGATGCGAATCGCGCCGTCGCGCCACACCAACGTGTGGCCAGGCAGCAGGCGCTGGATCCCGGCAAAGAGCGTTTCATCGGCGGACGTGGCGTGGTTCGCCAGGTAGTCCGGGAGCGCGCGGACATTGAGCTCGGCGCGTACCGCTCCTGTCGCAAGAATGGCCTTGATCTCGGACGCGAAGTACAGCGATCCGTCCGGAGTGAGCGTGTAGTAAAGCGGCTTCACGCCCAGGCGATCACGGGCAAGAAACAACTCGCGGCGCGAGCGGTTCCATATTGCGAAGGCGAACATGCCTCGCAGAGCGCGTGGAGCGTCGACACCATCGCGCTCGAAGATGCGTAGCACCGTTTCGGTGTCGCAATGCGTGCGATAGCGGACGCCGGCAGACTGCAGCTCGGCAGCGAGGACCGGATGGTTGTAAACCTCGCCATTGTAGATGAGCTGCAGATTGCCGTCGTCGCTAGCCATCGGCTGCTGGCCCTTAGCAACGTCTACGATGCTCAGTCGGCGGTGACCGAGAGCAATTCCGTCCTCGATGAACAGGCCCGCGGCGTCTGGGCCGCGGTGCACAAGAACATCCCGCATTTGCGTGATCGTCTCGACCGCGATCGTCTGGTTGGCTCGCGACGAGCGAGCGATACCGCAGATTCCGCACATCGCGCTATGCTCCCCCGCCCCGGCCACCGGCACCGGCACCGGCACTCGAAAGCTCGTCCGGTTCGCTGCCCCGGGCCTGCGCGCCTGCGGCTCCAGCCTGCGCCGCCGCGCCGTCTAGAACGATCTCCTCGGCGCGGCCATTGTCGTCCGTGGTCATCCAGCTCCATCGCCCGCCGGCCGAGAACGGCTCGACCCGATGCGTGTCGCTGAAATCAGCGGCAAGTATCTCGTACACTCCCGACCCGATGGTCCGCACCCGCGGCGATGCGGTCGTCGAGGGCAGGATAAAGGTCAGCAGCTCACTGGACCCGCGCATCGCGTACTCGTAGACGCACGTGCTCGCGGCAATTCTCTGTCCATACTCCGGCGATACATAATCGTCGTGAACACTGAACGCGCCGTTGTCGGCGAAAGTGACGAGGTCGGCGCCGACGCGAGCGCCCGAGGCCCGGAGACTAACGGTACCGCTCTCGTTGATCGACGCTTCCACCCCGGGCGCGCAGTGAAAATGCAAGCGAGCGACGTGCCGGTCGTCACCGATGAGTCGATCCCGGATGATCCAGTAGCGCCGGCGCGCGTACAGCACGGTCCGTTCATGCCGCACCGGAGAGACTAGCCGCATGAATCCGTCGTGCGACGCCGTGACGAGATCGAATCGGCTCTCGGCTTTCCATCGCTGAATGACCGAGTTCGCGGAATGACTCCACCGGAACGGGCCAGGTCCGGGCTCGGACGAAGAGCGATCGTCGATCGTGGCGGTATTATGGGCGGCGGTGGAACGAAAAGCGTTTCGCTCCGGCCCCAGTGCGCTGTAGACGAAAGTCCCCGGATCGATGAGGAGTTGGCTGCCGCCGACGGCGAGGACGAAGCTCAGCGCGTCCGCATGGGCGTGGCCTCCGGTCAAAAAGCCGTGCGGTCCGGCGTCCACAAGCAGATAATTCGACTCGCGTGACCAGTCATCGCGCATCACGCAGAACCCGCCGTCGCCGAAACAGCGCGAGGTGGCTTTCGGCGGAACACGCGCGATCGTATCCAGAGTTGAGAGCGCCTTCGGCCCGAGCAGCCAAAGAGTCTGTTCCGCGACATTGCCGGCGATGCTCATATAGTCGCCGCGCTGGAATGCCGCCGCCGCCGTGGACAAGGCCGGCCGGAAGTCATTGAGCGGGGACTCATTCAACGGCAGCAGCTGGCCCCCGTCATCATCACCGATCAAAGGGAAGGAGCCGTCGGGCATGGTAAGAAACATCGCGTGATCGAGCGCGCTCTGAAGACGCTCGTCGAAGGCCGCTCCCCACGTAGCGCCTCCATCGGTCCGGCTCAGTGCGAGGGCGTGCAGGTAGATCTCCACTGTGTACCGATGGTAGTGCGGTGATTGTTCGACATAGGATCCGTCATTCCGCACTTGCCGGTATAACTGCTCATCGAGAATTCGTCGGCCAGTCGCGCGCCAACTCGGGGCGAGGTCGAGTTGCGGCAGACAACTCCCGAGAACCAGCAAACCGAGGGCCTCACCCGTGAGATGCGTGTTCGGACTGAAGTAGGTGGACAGGTGTCGCGCGATGTGACGCGCCTTGCGATCGAGAAAGGCAAGCACGCGCGCAAACGTGGCCGGTCGAAGCGACTCGGACTCGCGAATGAAGTGCAGCGCCCAGAGCCATGACAGCGAGCGGTACGCGAGCTCGAGACTACTCGCCCAATTCACACCAATCTTGGGCCGATTGTCGTCCATCCACGATTCGATCTGGCGAACGATCTCGCCCGAATAGCGTTCATCGCCCGTGAGCCAGTACGCGCGTCCGAGCGTTATGAAATACTGGTGACGGTTGAGCTCCCAGATCAGCTTGTGGTCGCCGACCAAGGACGTGTCGAGATAATCGATTCGACTCCAGTGAATCGTCGGGGCGCGCTTCGCAGCGAGCGGCTCGAAGTGCCAATCGATGGGCCGATAATGAAGATCCTTGTAGCCGAGAAGATCGAATCGACCCTCGCAAACGGCGTCAGCCGCCGCGACGATGCGCTCGATTTTGTTGGGCCAGCGTCGCCGGAGCTCCCGGATCGTCGCCTCGCGATTCTCGAAACCGGCGAAAAACCGATTCGGCGAATGTCGAAAATCAGCGAGAAGCGCGTCGGCGTTGCCGACGGGGATCCGCGACCGCACATCCTGGGAAACGCGCTTCCATACGCTGCGATCGTCCAGCGCTCCCGCGTCGGAGGACAGGCCCGTGCGCTCGAGCCACGCACTGGCGAGCTGAAAACCGCGGACGCCGAACTCGGTGGCGCTTCGTCCACGCAGTTTCTTCACGAGCCGGAAGGCGCGCGAGCTGTCAGCCACGAGCCACGTCCCCGGCGGCGCCCGTCGAAGGTCCCATTCCATACACCGCGCGCCACTGTTCGTGGACAGCTTGCCAGGTGTAGCTCGCCTCTACATCCGTTCGCGCCTGATCCGCGAGGCGGACGGCGAGGCCGGGTTCGGACAAGAGACGCAGCGCCGCGGCGGCAATCGCCTCGGCGTCGTCGCAATCGGTGAGCAACCCGTTGCTTTCGTGCCGAACGATGTACGGAATCCCGCCTGCGCGCGTCGTAACGACGGGAAGCCCCGCCGCGAACGCCTCGACGACCGAGTTCGGCATGTTGTCGACGTTCGGCGTGTTCAGGTAGATGTCGGCGTCCTCGTATAACGCCGGCATGCGCTGAGGCGCGACCTGGCCGAGGAAGTCCACGTTCGTCAGTCGCAGTTCTCGGGCAAGCTCGTGCAGCGCCGCACGCTGCGGGCCGTCGCCGGCGACGATCAATCGTGCCGTCGGCGCCTTCGATTGAATGACGGCAAAAGCGCGGAGCACGCAGCCGACGTTGTAGTGAGCCGCGAAATTTCGATTGGCGAAGAAGATCGGCCGGGGACTTTGGCGTCGCCGATAGGGAAACCGTTCGACGTCGACGAAGTTGGAGATCGGCGTCGCGTTCAGGCCGAACTTGGCGAAGACGTCGACGAGGTATCCCGAGGGCACGACAATCAGATCGGCGCGTCGGAGCACGGGCAGGCTCGTTCTCGGCCAGGTCGTGAGATGGTCGAGCGCCTCGCCGCTTCGATAGTTGAGAATGACGCGCTTGCCGTACAATCGCGCGATGAGGACCGCCGGGGTCGGCGCGAGAATAAAGGACCAGTACGACGCCGAGAATACGTGAACCACGTCCTGGTCCCGAAGCCGGCGCAGCAAAAGCCACAGGTACTCGATGGACGTGACGATGGTACGCACGTACTTCACCCGCTGCAACGCGCGCAGCGGTCCCGGAAGACGCGGGTTGTGCGGAACGAACGTGACGTCGAGCGATGGATCGGCGCGCAACCGCTCCATCAATCGCTGCGCGACCACCGCTTGTCCACCGAGAATGTCGAGCGATGGAGCGACGATACATACGCGGAGCCGCGTCCCTTGCTCCCGCGCCACTGCAGGCGGGCGGCCAAAGCGCCGCGGCTTGGCGTCGGGTGCGGAGGACGCCACTGAGCCGCCGACCGTCATGCGCCCCGTTTCAGCATGACGATCTCGCCGCCAATCTGAGTCAGGGCAATCGATCGAAGGAGCGGACTGCGTTGGACCACGCCGAGAGGCCAACCTCCGAGCAGCCAGCGTTTGAGCGGATTGCCCGACGATCGCGCGTCGGCACGCGTTCGTAAGTCGAGCAGCGAATAAAACTGCGCGAAGCCGGCGAGTCGTCCGACGGCACACAGGTCCGCAAAGCTGAACCAGTGCACCGCTGGCCGTTCCGTGTAGTTCGCGAGGCGCGGCTCGTAGTGGAGATGCCGGAAGATGTAGCTCTCCTTGAGCAACCGCGGGTACCAGTTGAAGAAGGGCACGTTGTACTCCGCGTTGGCGCCCGTCAGCGAAACACGGTGGCGGTTGGTCGTCGTGAGATACGTGATACCGCCCGGCTTGAGCACGCGAAAGATTTCCGTCAAGCTGACCAGCGGCGATTCGACGTGTTCCAGCACGTTGTCGAAGATCACCAAATCCTGCGACGCCGACGGGAGTGGAATCGACTCGGCTGCGCCCTCGAGAACCGCCGTGGGATCGTCGAGATACTCACCGGCGGCCTTTACAAAGAGCGGCACGGGCTCGACGCCGGTCACGCTGTAGCCCAGCCCGCGCATGATGCGAATGGGCTGCGGAACCGGGCCGCAGCCGATCACACACACGGTCTGCCGTCCGTCGAGCGTGATGAGGCGCCCGAGAAGCCTGAGGAGCCAGTCCACGCGCGGCGCGTCGTCCGGCCTGGCCCGCTGGCTGGCGACGAATTGCTCGAATGCAAGCCGCTCGAGGTCGGGGTAGCCAGCGGAGAGCTTCCGCTCGGTATAGAGATCGCCGGCCCGGGGACGAGTCATTGCCATGTCGCCTCACGGGGGCGCGCCATGGGCTGGTCCATGCCCGAGCGTGCGTTCGAGATGTTCGCCGTAGTGGACGCGCGCTCGTTGCGGAGCCACTCCTCGAGAACCCAGAGATACCAAAGTCGCCGCGAGGCGTGTCCGCGTTCGGCCGCGGCCTCAAGCTCCCCCCGCAGGGCGGCCGGCCGCACCCAGTCGTCGGACACTATGAGCGAATCGCTCAGCGCCTCCACCACGCGGCTGTGCCAACGATTCGCCATCCAAGACTCGACGGGAATGCTGAATCCGCGCTTCGCCCCGTGGGCCACGCGTGTTCCGATGCGACGTTTGGCAATCTCGCGAAGAACCGCTTTCAATACGCCTCTCCGGAGCCGGATCTCGAATGGCAACGACGACGCATACTCCCAAAACACGTGGTCCAAGAACGGAGCGCGCGCCTCGAGGGCATAATGCATAGTGGAACCGTCGACCTTGACCAGATATTCGGAGACGAACTGCGCGTCGCGGTCGTAAGCGAGATAGTCTGCCAAGGCGTTTCTGGCCGAGCGCATCGACCAGTCGGCCGGTCGTCGATCGAAGGCCACCCGTTCGAGCCGTTCGCCGAGCAGTCCGTGGCGCGCGAAATCCTCCAGACCCGGGTTGGCGTTCACGAAACCGCCCAATCCCCCCGTCGTGTAGTCCACGAGATGTGTCAAGCGTTTGAACGCGCCGCGCCGCGGCATGAGCCGGCGGGCGCCGCGCCACAGGGCGGTGGTTGACGATGGCAGCCGTCGGGCAACCGCCTGCGTCCGTAAAAGCAGCCGGTGTCGAGGATAGCCGAGAAATACATCGTCGCCACCGTCACCGGTCAGTACGACCCGCGCAGGCGTCTCGGCGATGGCACGAGATAAACGGAGCATTCCCAGCGCCGACGCTACGGCAAAGGGCTCGGCGTAAGCCGCCACCAATTGCGGCACGCCGACGTCGTCCGCGTCTGAGAGCGGCAACACCTGGTGGCGAATCCCCAGCAAGCGCGCCGTCGCGATGGCGTCGTCCGTCTCGTCGACAGCGTGGCCCGGCGTCCCCGCGGTAAACGCCGTGACATCTCCGCCAAGTTGCGCGATCGCCCAGCAGATCAGACTCGAATCCACGCCGCCGCTGAGCAGGGCCGCGACCGGTACGTCTGCGTGAAGGCGCAGCTCGACTGCCCGCAACAGGTGCCGCTCCGTTTCGGCGACGGCGTCCTCAAAAGAAACGCGCGGAGCCGTCGCCTGCGCCGGCGGCTCCCAATAGCGGCGAATGGCGAAACCCCGTTCCGACCATTCGGCGATCGATGCGGGTGGAAGCTTTTCGACTCCCGAATAGATCGAACGGCGCTCGGTCACGAACCCGAGCTGGAGGAATTCCCCCACGGCCTCAGGGTCAAGGTCCGGGGCCAGTCCGGCCTGCCGGAGGGCGCGCGCCGTAGATGCGAAGACGATGCGATCGCCGGATCGTGCGTAGAGGAGCGGCTTGACGCCGAGTCGGTCGCGAACGAGGTACAACGTCTGCGCACGCTCGTCCCAAATTGCGAAGGCGAACATCCCACGAAGCCGCGCGACGAGCCCGTCGATGCCCCACGCGGCATACCCCTGAACCAATACCTCCGTGTCGGTGTCGCTCACGAATGACCGGCCGGTCGCGGCGAGATTCTGGCGGAGTTCGCGGAAGTTGTAGATCGCGCCGTTGAAGACGATGCCGACCGACCGATCCGGCGACAGCATCGGTTGGTGGCCCGCCGCGCTCAAATCGAAGATCGCCAGCCTGCGGTGGCCAAAAACGGCGCCGTTCCACTCGGTGAGGCCCTCACTGTCGGGACCCCGCCGGGAAAGCGCGTCGAGCATCGGGGTCACGAGGCCCGCATTCGTCGAGCGTCCAACCGCTCCAGCGATGCCGCACATCAGCGCGAGTCTCGCGACGCGGCGTTGGGTGCGTCGGTGGGGGCACAGGACGCGAGTCCGGCCGCGTGCAGCACGCCAGGGCGGATGACATCGGCCATGACGGCCGACCCGGCATCGGTGAAATGCACAAAATCCGCGAAGATGCTCACCGGAGCGGCGGACAGAACGCGGGCCGCGTCGATCGTCGTGACGCCGGAGTCGGCGCCAACACGAAGCGTTACCTCGCGAGCCAGCGAGTCGAAGGCGACGATAACCGGCGCGGTGGCCCGTGGATAGAACTTTTCCCAGGCGATGAGCATCTCTTTGTCCGGGTCTCGCCGTCCCATGAATTCATTTCCGTGGGTCACGAGAAGCGGCATCGCACCGACTTGCCGGATCGTTCCCAGGGCAACTCGCAGGTCAGCCTCGTACGCGGCAATTCGATCCGCGGGGATGGAATCAAAGCGCCAACCCTTCGGATGTTGCGCGAGCATGGCGCGAGTTTGGCGGACGCGGAGAAATGTTCTTATGAAGCCGGGGGTCGCTTGCTTCAGTTGCTCACGAACGCGTCCGACGGCCCTCGGCATGAGCCCGCGGCTCAGCGGAAGGTTGTGACCCGCGTTCCGATGAGCCGCCTGTGTGCTGGTGTCGGGCGGAGCGGCCACCGGCCTGTCATCATCGAGATACGCTTCGGGGTTGGCGTACACGACGATGATCGCCGGGTGCAAACGCCAGAGGCGGTTCCGAAGGTCCTGGTCGATCGTCGGCAGTCCCATCCCGGCGAACGCAGCGTTCAGGACCTCGAATCGGCGCATCGGCGCGTTTGGGCATTGTCCTCGTGCCAGTACTACATTTAGAGAATCCTCAAGCTGTCGCGGATATTCGTGGTTCTCCGTTTCGCGCAAACCAAACGTCTCGGATGCGCCGACAGTCATGACCCGGAAGGTTCCGGGGGCGGCCTGGAGCGCCGTTTCCGGCCCGCGGATCCCGAACGAATTCATGCGCCACTTCTCGAACTGGGCATTCGGCCGACCGTGCCAGCCCGTGGAGTCGTGAACGACAAGGTCGTTGAGGGTGCTGAAGCGGGAGAGGAGTGGCATCCGGTACATCACCCAGTCTTCCACTCGACATGCCAGCTCGAGCGTCAGACAAAACGCCAACCCCAACATCGCCCAACTCGACCAACGTCGCAGCCTGGACGGCCGAGGCGCGGTCGGCGGCGTCTCTGTCAGCGGCTGCTGGTGGTACTGCGGTCTCGCGACGGGCGAAGAAGTAGCCATCGTCGCGTCAGAACTGAAAGTAGAGAAAAGGGGATGATCGCAGGCCTATGATAATCGCCAGCGACGCCGCGAGACCCCAGGTAAGCACCATCCGTCCGGAAAACCGATACTCGTGCCGAAGCTCGAATGCGTTCGGTCCCGCCATGGCCCACGTGCCGGCAATCGTCAGTGCTATCGCCGCGAGTATCGGTTGCTGAACAAGCGAGCCCGCGGTGGGGACGAACATCGCACGAAGGACGCCCGCCGCCATGTGAAAGCTCGCTGACCGGAAGAACACCCATCCGACGACCGCGAGCACGAACATGCCGGCGCGCCGCAACGACGCCGGTAACGCGTCCCACGCCCTGCCATAGAGCCGGTACACCGACAGCAGCGCTCCGTGATATGCCCCCCAAACCACGAACGTCCACGACGCGCCGTGCCACAGTCCGCCGAGCAGCATCGTGAGCATCAGGTTGCGGTAGGTTCGCCACTCGCCGTGACGATTTCCCCCGAGCGGGATATACAGATAGTCGCGGAGCACGCTCGAGAGCGAGATATGCCATCGGCGCCAGAAATCGGACGGATCGGTGGCCTTGTATGGCGAGTTGAAATTCTGCGGAATGCGAATGCCGAACAGGTATCCGAGGCCGACCGCCATCGTGCTGTACCCCGAGAAGTCGAAGTACAGTTGGAAGGTGTAGCCGAGCATCGCCATCCACGTGCCGAGCGTCGAAAGCGCCGCGTAGTTGGCCAGCGCGGGGTCGACGAAAGCGGCGAGCGAATCAGCGACGAGGACTTTCTCGACGAGACCGACGATGAAGAAGGAGATACCACGTTGAAGCCATCGGCGACGGTCGTGTGCGGCGATGTTCTCCAGATCCTCTTCGATCTGCCGGAAGCGCACGATCGGCCCGGCGACGAGCTGCGAAAAGAGCGACACGTACGTCGAGAACTCGAAGAAATTTCGAGTCGGCGTGATGACCCCTCGATACGAGTCGACGATGTACGTGATCGTGTGGAAGGTGTAAAACGAGATTCCGATCGGCAGCACGATGTCGAGATGCGGAACACGCACGTCGACGCCGAACACGTGCGACACCGCCTGTGCGGTCTGCAGCCCGAAGTTGGCGTACTTGAAGAAACCGAGCAGGGCGAGATCGACGGTGATGGGGACGACCAGACACAGTTTCCGATGTCGTGGATCAGTCCAGCGTAGGAATCCGAGGCCCGCCGAGTAGCTCACGAGCGTCGAAAACGCCATGAGGAGACAGAATCGCGGATCCCAATAGCCGTAAAAAACGTACCCGGTGAGCGTCAGCCAGACGTATCTCGTCCGGCTGGTGGGCAGCATCCAAAAAACCGCGTACGCGATCGGGAGAAAAACGAAAATGAAGATGAAGCTATTGAACAGCATTCACGCGTCGCACCACACGGTTGGTGCGCCAGCCCGTCGCGTTACCACGCGCGGATGGCGCACGCGTGCCGGCCGGCGACTGCCTCCCCGCGCTTCGGAAGCTGAGCGCCAGTCCCGTCGGTACTGCGAGTGCGAAAAGCGTGATGCCGTCATACGCCATGGACAAAAACATTGCCGACGCGAGGACCGCGACCAACGAGCTGAACGCCGCGGTGAAAAGATTTCTCGCCATTTCTTCGTCAGGCGTCAGGTTGTCGCCGGTGAGCCGGCGGCGGGCGTGGAGCGCGAGGCGGAGTGCGGCCGCAACGGTCATGACAAAAACGACGAGTCCGCCGACGCCCAGCTCCGCCCCCACCTGGATGAACGCGTTGTGAGCGTTGACCCATGAATGGGCTGTGGCACCTCCCGCGATTTCGTAGCTTCGAACACCGACGCCGAGGATCGGATGAGTGAGCATGAAGCCGATGCCGCGCTTCCAGACCTCGATGCGCCCGTCCCGCGACGTCATGTTGTAGTCGCCGCCGGGCTGCATGAACTCCGCCCATCGTTGAGCAAGACCCGAATGCGGCAGAAACGGAGCGATGGCCATCGCCAGCACCAGCAGCACGATGTATTTGCCACGGTGCTGCTTCGGCGCGAAGACGATCGTCGTGATGGCGAGAACGCCGAGCGCGAGGACTCCGCCACGAGATGCGGTCGCCAGCGTGGCGGCAATCAAAACAGGGATCACCGCGATGCCCGCCCAGCGAGTCCATCCCGTCCTGATCGCTAGCATTGCCGCGTACGGCAACGCGCAGACGAAAAGGGCCGCCGACATATTCGCGTCGTACGTCGCGGCGTAGTGGTTCCCGATGAATGCGCGACCGCCGCTGTCAACGTGACCCGTCGCCATCGTCATCAACGCGGCGAAGCCGGCGCTCAACGTGAGCGTCACAAGACACAGATCCGCTGTTCGCTTGTTGGCGAATCCCGCACAGACGCAGACGAACATCAGCATGACCTGCGGCCACCAATCCTGGAAGAACGAAAAGCTCTGGCGGGGCCACGCGGAACCCGGAACCGACGCGATGGCGATTACGGTGAGGATGACGACGTATTTCGCAACCGGAGTCTTGAAGACGCGCTGAAATTCGCTGCCGGGTATCGTGAACGCCGCAACGAGCAGCGCCGCGGCAGACACCTTCCCGAGGTATAACCGCGTCAGGACGGGAATGACCTCGTGAATCCGCGAAATCGTTACGGCGATATACGCCGCCAAGACGACGCCGAAAAACCCGGGATCCGGCTCGGTCAACGACTGACTCGATCGCAGCCCGATCGCCCGAATCCGCCCGTTGGGCGATCCGGCACGCGGGGGCATCGGGCCGCGACGCCCTGCTATACCAGGAACTCCTTGAGGCAACGTCACTTAAAGAACCGCGCCGTTCGTCGAAGGTCGAGGGTCAAGTCAATATCGGCAGACGCACGTGGGCGGACAACCGTCACCCGCGGCACGCGCCTCTGGTGCCTTCTCATCTGCACCACGCATGCGCGGCTGAGTCTCGACCCAAACCACGTGCTAAGAGCTTTAGCCGTAACGGTTTGCCATGCTCAACACCTCGTCGAGCATTTAACCATCGCCGTTCGGGTGTTGCACGCTCGCCACGCTCACAGGCTTTCTCCCGGTCACACAAGCGGAATGCCGTATTCTGTGCGTAGCTGTCGGACGGCGGGTTCTAGGCGACGTTCATCTTCGATCCGCGCATACCGCGGAATGGATTTCCATTGCAGCGGCGCAATGTCGTTGGTCCACGGTAGGCCGGCCCCGCGGGAGTACTCGCGTAGCTGTTCGTTCAACCGGCGCGACGACTCGTAGCAGGTGATGTGCTCCAACGCCCAACGGCGCGGCGTCAGCCCCGCTGGACGCTCGAGCAGCCGCGACAGATCACGATCAATGCGCCCGCGCGCGGTGATTACGCCGGTCGCATCGTTGATGTACGCCTTCGACCCGACGTGCGCGTCTCGCATCATCGCCACCGGCGTATCGGCGAAGAGACACTCCGCCACGGCGACGCACGAGCCCTCGCGTCGACTGAAGATCGCCGCAACTTTGGCGTTGCACTGATGGGCGTACACCTCGTCTATCCCCACGTCGGTGATCAGCTCCACATCTTGTTTCACACCGAAGGCTCGAAGCTCCTCGCGGATCGACCGCTCGGTGCGTCCTTCGCCGTTTCGCCCAATCAGTACCACGCGGAGACGTCGATCCATGTGGCGAAGCGCCTCGAAGAGCAGCCAGTGGCGCTTGAAGCGCAGCCAGTTCGCAACCATCAGAATGTCGATCGTTCGATCGGCGACCGGCTTCGGCGCGAAGTGCTCGGGCATGATCCAGTCCGACGCAAGCAGCGGCACGGCCCGAACGTAGGGTTCGAACAACCGATAATGCTCGATGTCCGCGGTGTTCGATATCCCGATGAACACCGGATCGGGCGAGAGACCGGCCAAACTGCCGAAGGCCGCGTAGTCTGGCGGAGACCACGACGACGCGCCGACCAGAAAGTAGTCCTCGAAGAAGCGCTTCGCGTCGTAATTGGCGACCAGTCGCATCCAGTTGTACTCGAACGACGAGTACAGAACTCCCTTCTCGCCGTTGGGGCCGGGGGCCTTTAGCACGAGACTGCACGTCAGTCCCGGCGAGGACAGTCCGCCGAAATCATTGCGATAGTAGTTCCAGCCGAGTTGGCGCGCGCGGAAGATCTCGACGCGGTGGGACTCGAGCCACGGTTCGAGAAATCGTCGCGCCACGGAACGGAGCGGGCGACTCCGCAGGCGGCGGCCCGCGACGAGAAGATCGGTGAGCCGCGCATCATCGCCGCGGCCCGGCATCCTCGATCGGAGCAACAACGCCGAGCCGACGATCTCGGAGAGCAGATCGCTGCGTGCGAGCTGCTGATATGACCGCGCCGCGGCGCGCGCCCGCATCGCCTGCCATGCGGTCAGCTCCGGCGTGGACTCGCTGCTCTCCGCTGTCGGACGCGATGTCACAGCCATCGTTGAGCCCAGAGCTCGAGCAGGTAGAGAATCCAAAGGCGATCGCCGTGCTGCGCCGTGCGATGTCGTTCGGCGATCACTCGGTCCACGACATTCGGGTTGAAGTGCGAGCCGACCCAGCTCGACGGCTTTTTGAGCGCACGGCCCATCTCTTCGCCGAAGGAGCCGGCCACCCAGTCTCGCACCGGGTTCGGAAAGCCTTCCTTGCTGCGTTGAATGACCTCGGGGGGAACGCGACCTTCGGCGAACCGTCGCAACAGGTACTTCGTGACGAGTTTCCCGCTCGCGTCGCGGCGCACCTTCGCGGTGGACGGACGCGACGCGAGCCATTCGACGAGCCGAAAATCCAGAAACGGCACTCGCAACTCGATCGAGTTCGCCATCGTCATCTTGTCCGCCTTCATCAAGAGGTCTTCCACCAACCAGTCCTGGCAGTACGCGTACAGCGTCTGGTTCAGCGGGTCGCGAGTCGGAGCGCGGCGGTAATAGTCGCGCACCAGGTCATCCGAGTCTCGTGCGCTTTCCGGTGCGTTCGGCCACAACTCGCGTTTCTCCGCGCTCGAGAAGAAACGAGTCATGTACGGTGCCGTCGCGATATTGTGATCGGGAAGCGGCAGGTTGCGACGATGGATTCGATCCGCGAGGTCGCGGCGGCCCGCCGCGTGGAAGGCGGCGGCAGGCAGGGTCGAGCGCAGGAGACTCGGGACTCTCAGAAACCGCTGCCGACGTTCCCAACCGGCCACGACGTTTTCAAAATCGTAGCCGGCCAGGACCTCGTCGGCTCCTTCACCGGACAGCACCACTTTCACGTGCTGGGCCGCCAAGCGCGAGACGTAGTACAGCGGAATGCAGGCGCGGTCGGCGAGCGGTTCGTCCGTGTAGTAGACCAACTCGGGCAGGAAGTCCATGTACTCCTGCCGCCCGATGCGAATCTCGTGATGGTCGGTGCCGAGTTTCTCGGCGACTTTGCGGGCGAACGGCGTCTCGTCGTACCGGCCGCCTTCGTGAAACGCGATCGAAAATGTCTTGAGCGGCGTGTTGTGGACCTCATTCACCGCCGCCGCGACAGCGCTCGAGTCGAGACCGCCGCTGAGGAAGATGCCGACCGGTACGTCGGCGATGAGGCGAAGGCGCACCGAGTCGAGGAAAAGATCAGTGAATTGACGAACCTCGTCGTCTGCGCTCAGAGCGGGGCCGGGCTTGCCATAGGGAATGTCCCAATACCGTTCGACACACAGCGCGGCCGTCGCCGGCTCGAACGTCAGCCGGTGTCCCGGCGGAAGCTTCCGTACGTTGCGCCACATGGTGAGGGGCGCCGGCACGTAGCCGAATGTCAGATAGTGCCAGAGCGCTTCGTCATCGAGCTCTCGTGCGACGAAACCCGAGGCGAGAAGCGCCTTGATCTCCGAGCCGAAGACGAGGCGACGTCCGTCCCACGCGTAGTAGAGGGGCTTTACCCCCATGCGGTCGCGCGCGATGAACAGTTTGCGTTCGCGCGAATCCCAGATGGCGAAACCGAACATGCCGTTGAGATGATGGACGCAGTCGGGACCATACTGCTCGAACGCATGGACGATCGTTTCGGTATCGCTGTGCGTCCGAAAGACGTGTCCCGCGTCCTCGAGCGGGGGCCGCACCGATTGAAAATTGTAGATCTCGCCATTGAACACGATCCACCGCTCGCCCGACTCGTCGCTCAACGGCTGATGACCGCCGGAGAGATCGATGATGCTCAAGCGACGCATGCCGATCGCCGCGCCACGATCGTAGTGGAACCCGTCGTCGTCGGGTCCCCGATGCACGATCGACGCCGCCATCGGCTCGAGCATGCCTCGAAGATCTTCGTCCGAAGAGCTACAAATACCTACGATTCCACACATGGACCGGTGGGTTCGAGTTCGTCACGCAAACGGCGCAAGCGCATCGAGCAGAATCTGTGACTGACGATCGCGGTCGAACCGTCCACTCGCGTTGACCGGTGAAGGCCGCTCGCCCCGAGCGTGCTGCAAGAACCGACAACGAAGGCGCTCGGCGATGCCATCCACGTCACGGGGATCGAGGACGTCGGCCGTCGAATCGCGAAGGAGCAATTCTGTCGCGCTCCCCGACTCCGCCAAAACCATCAGCCACGACGGCATCTGCACGTACTCGAAGACCTTGGCGGGGATCGCGAGATGGTGATGTTGAGGAAGATTGAGCAGCATCGGCGCGCGAGAAAGAAAGGCGAGCGCTTCGCGGTGCGATTGACGCGGCGTATGCGATACAAACGGCGCGATTCCCGCTTCGCGAGCAGCCGACAGCACGATGTCTCGCGCATAGTCACCGCCTCCCAAAAAATCGGCGCCGATCTGTTCCGGCGTCAGCGAGAGGTCGCGGATGACGCGTGCGAGGGCCGCGAAGAACACCGTTGGATCACGCCCGACATAAATGTTGCCGGCGTATGCAATCGTAAAGCGGGTCGATCGCGTGACCGGGAGCTCGGTTCGCAACGGATCGGCCCCATTCATCACGGTGATGAATCGATCGGCACGATCCGGATACCGCGACGCGAGCTCGCGCCTCGCAGCCTCAGTGTTGAGCACGACGAGCTTCGCCGCCTCTACACATCGCCCCTCCAGCATTCCGGTGACGCGAGCCCAGGCCGGGCCGGCGAAATCCGCCGGTGTGTTTTCGGGCGCGCCCCAGGGGTCTCGCATATCCATCACCCACGGGATGCCGGTGCGGTCGGCGATTTGACGCGCGGCTTCGTGCGCCGAATGCGGCGGACCCGAGCTCGCGATGATATCCGGCCGTCGCTCACGGACGATGTGCGCGGCGGCGCGCGCGGCGTCTCGCGCCCAACGCCGGAACTCTCCGTAATGCAGTCGGGTGAGGTATGCGGCACGACGCGGGCTCCGACCTTCCCCTTCCCCTTCCCCTTCCCCTTCCCCCTCGGCTGCCCCCGCCCGCTCGCTCTTCTGCTGCGGGCCGGACGGCCGTGTCGGGCGGCCGTCGGTCGAAGGGTCAGTGCGCCAGCGAATGATTGGGCGGAGCATTTGCCAGATCGATCGTTGTGCTTCATAAAGCCAAGACGTGCGATCGGAGACTTGATAGATGTTCACGCCGCGCGGAAGCTCGGCGAGCTTCTCCAGGTCGACCGCCATTGTGCTCGCCGGATCGACCGACGAGTCGCCCGTGGGATGCACCATCACGACGTCGAACGACCAACCACGCTCGGCGGCGTACTGCGCGATGCGAAGCCAGCGCATCGACCCGACGACGTTGACCGGCGGAAAGAAGTAGCTCACGAGGAGCATATGCTTCGTCGCGGCGGCGGGACCGTCGCCGCTCGTGTAGACGGGTCGCAATGATTTGCCGGCGACGCTCATGCCGGACGCCTAAGGGCGCAAATGAGCGTATGACGATACCGGGCCAATGCCGGCCGACGTTGCAGCTGGCGAATCCAGAGGAGCTCCGGGATCAGTAGTGGCGGAACGACATGGAACGCCGGCGTGGATGGAACGAACTCCAATTCAGCGAGGTCGAGCCCCGATCGCTTCGCGACGGCGGAGATAGTCGTCGCTTCATTCGCCCGGTAGAAGGTCGGGTAGACATCCACCGCCTCCCGTCCCTCCATGATCCTGACCAGGATCTTCTTCACCGGCTCCGGTACCATCCTGGCAAGCGCGATGACGTAGGAGCGCGCGTTCGGAGTATGAAACACGAACGTGCCCCCGGGAGCGAGAACGCGAGCCACTTCGGCGAATTGATGACCGGGTTCGGGCAGATGCTCGACCACCATGTTCGCGGTGACCAGGTCGAAGCTTCCGTCGCGAAACGGAAGACGGGTGATATCGCCCAAACACAGGTTCCGAATCGAACGATGGCGTTGGAGCGCCTGCGCGTCGGCGTCCAGCCCAACGACGAACGGCGACTGGGCGACGAGTCGTTCCTCCGATTCGCCGCGCCATTCCGGGAGAACGCGATGCCCACATCCGAGATCGAGCCACGACCGCGACCGAGCTACGTGCGTGAAGAGCCGTTGCTCGAAGACGGTCTGCGAGTACGGCAATCCTGGCGTGATGCGGTGCTGCAGCTTGCCGGACCAATCGTAGAGCCGTTCGCGGAGATGCATGACTCGCGTGTCGTCTGCCGCCGTCAGGTCGATGTCGGGCGACGCCCTCTCGCCTCGACGCCGTTGCCCCCTCGCTCACACCAGACGTCGGCAAATCCAAGTTGCTCCAGCGTGCCCCGAATCTGTCCCACCGTGCGAAAGTGCTTATACCAGTCCGTCAACGAATCGTGGGTGTCGAGCAGCGCCCATTCGTGCTGAAGTCGATCATCGAGCTCTGGATACAAGACGTAGAACGAGAGAACCGGCGAAAGCCGATGCACGATCGACCGAGCGATCGGAACGTTCGCGACTCGCTTGTGCCACGGAAGGAGAACGTCCACGAGACGCTCGGTGATTCGCGCCGCACGCTCGGCGGGCAGGCGCTTGAGCCACGCCCTGAAGAGCGGCGCCGTCTTCGTGTACCATCCCACCGTGTACGTGTAGTGATCGATGATCAACCATCCGCCCGGCGCGACGAATCGCGATAACGCCTCGATCGTCGCCTCCGAGCTCGGGGTATGCTGGATGACCCCGAGGCAGAACACGATATCGAAGGATTCTCGGGCGAACGGCAACTTCATGATGTCCGCTTGAGCAATTCGGTGGCGCGGACCAATCGGGAAATTCCGCGCGTTCGCGTCCACCGCCGAGCTCAGATCGATCGACGTCACGTGGGCGCCTTCGGCCAACAAGATCTCCGTGAACCGGCCGGCGCCGCATCCACATTCGAGAACCTGCTGGCCGGCGAGCGAGCGCCACAGCGTTTCGCCGAGGCAGCGTCGCACGCGATCACGTGTGATCGGCTTGCCCGTGTACGAATCGAGCTGCGTTTTCGGGAAGCGGTTCCACTGCGCGCCGAACAAGTCAGCGTAAGTTTCGCCGGATACGAATCGCGGGATTCCGCGCACGCAGGGGATCACGTGACCGGCGGCACATGCCAGCCCACTCTCGTTTCCCTCGGGCTGGACGGTCAATGCCCCGCCATGCTCAGGGCAATGCCATTCCGGCCATCGGGCGGCGGGAAAGTGGGCGGATTCCTGCGTGGATGCTTCCACTATCATCGGTCGTCTACTCAAGCGTGCGACAGATATCGTCGGAAAGGCCAGCAGCCGTATCGAGCACGACGGCTGAGCCGGAGATAGCTCCCTCGGACCACGGACCTCGTGCGGCCGATGCCGTCGAGCGTCCCGTACCTGTATTGCTGATGGTTCGCGAGCTCGGAATCGGCGGTTGCGAGGCCGACCTGACCAAGATAGCCAAAGGCCTCGACCGAGGACGATTCGAACCCCATGTGGGTTGCTTTCGGCCGGAGGGTATCCGCCATGCCGAGATTCGCGCAGCTGGAGTACCCATCCTCCATCTTCCGGTGCGCGGCTTGCTTTCGCCCACCTGGGCCTCCGGGACCTTGAGGTTGGCCCGGTATATTCGGCGCCATCACATTCGTGTGGTCCACAGCTTCGACGCGCCAATGGACATCTTCGCGATTCCGGTCGCGTGGGCCTGCCGAACGTCAGCGGTCGTCAAGTCGCACTTGTGGTATCGACACATGGTCGGCCACCACCGGATCATGGCGATGACCGACCGCATGGCCGATGCAATCATCGTCAACTCCAACGCGGTTCGCCGCGACTTGGCCGCGCGGTGGGATGTGCCGGATGATCGCATGAATCTGTGCTACAATGGCGTCGAGACGAGCATCTTCAACCCCGGAATGAACGATCTCCGGTCCGCGCCTCGGAGCGACGTCGTCGTCGGTGCCGTCTGCGCGCTCAGACCGGAAAAGCGCCTCGATACGTTGATTGCCGCGTTCGCCGCGCTCGATCGAAACGCATATTCGGCGAAGCTGCTCATCGTCGGCAGCGGTCCGATGCTGGAGTCGTTGCGGGCACAAGCACGCGAGCTCGGACTCGGGGATGCCGTTCGCTTCGAGCCGGCATCGTCTCGCGTGGCCGATTGGATGCGCCAAATCGACATTTTTGTACTAAGCTCGGAGTCGGAGAGCTTCCCGAACGCGCTGTTGGAAGCCATGGCCTGCGGGTGTTGCCCGATCGCCTCAGCCGTCGGCGGGGTACCCGAGTTGATCACGGATGGCCAAAACGGACTCCTCTGCCCTCCCAACGACGTAGACCAGTTTTCGACGGCGCTGCGGCGCGTCGTGGCCGATGCACAATTGCGCGACCGCTTGCGCTTGTCCGCCGCGCGCACCGCGCGCGACGAATTCTCCGCCGAGCGCTACGTTGATTGCACGACCGAACTTTACCGACGCCTCCTCGCAGATGCCGGATGACTGTCCCCCCCCGATTGCCGCGTAACGTCGCCTCCTTCCAACCGCGTGCCGCATTGCGGATCGCGCGTGATGCACGGGTATGGCGTCCATCGGCGGCGTCGCTGGTGTATCACAACCTGATCGGGCGGCGACGTGGCGAGTTGCTCGAGCGGCGAGACACCGACCATTTGCGCGAAGCCGCCGCGTGGCTGTCGCGCGCGCAGGATGCGACTGGCGACGGCGGGGTGGCCGGACGATACACTCTCGGCCGCGGTTGGTCGTCCTCCTACCCCGAGACGACCGGATACATCATTCCGACGTTTCTTGCGCTCGATGCAGAACCGGCGGGCAGGTTCGCCGGATTCCGCGAACGGGCACGTCGGTGCGTGGAGTTTTTGCTGAGCGTTCAACTGCCGTCGGGTGCGTTCCCGGGTCTCGAGATCGCCGACAATCGTGAGCAGCCGTCGATCTTCAACACGGCGCAGATCCTCAACGGACTCACCGCCTGGCATCGCGCCGAGGGGGATGAACCGACACTCGAAGCGGCGCGACGCGCCGCTGATTGGCTGTCGGAGACGCAGGACGCTGACGGCGCTTGGCGTGTCCATCTCTATGGTTCGGGTCGCACGTACACGTACATGGCACACGCGGCGTGTTGGCTCGCGGAATTCGGCGCCCACGTTGGAGAAGAGGGTCATCTCGACGCGGCACGCCGCCATCTCGCGTGGGTTCTCCGACATGTCGATCCGGCGACGGGGTGGATCGACGACTGCGGTTTTGGCGAGGAAGATCAACGTCTGCGGCGAGCCGTGACGCACACGATCGCATACACGATCTGGGGTATCCTCTTCATCGCCGACACGATTGGGCACGAGGCCGGTCTCGACGTCGCGAGGCGAGCCGCTCACGCCATCGCGCGGCGACTGGAGATCTCGCGTTGGCTGCCGGGAAAACTCGACGCGAATTGGAAACCGGCCGCGCGTTATGCGTGCCTGACGGGCAATGCCCAAATGGCGCTCATCTGGCTCAAGCTGCACGAGCTCGACGCTGATCCGACGCTCGTCAGCGCGGCGTGCAAGGCGATCGATCTCGTCAAGCAGGCACAGTCGATAACGTCGAACGATCCGGGCATTCGCGGCGGCATCGCCGGATCGGATCCTGTCTGGGGCGACTATATCACGCTCGCCTTTCCAAACTGGGCGGCGAAGTTCTTCATCGACGCGTTGCTCGCCAAGGCTCGCGCCCTCGCGTCACTCGATGTGCTCGCGACACGCTCGCGGGGCGGGCCGGTGGTCGTTCATGACGTTCCAACGACGCTTCCCGACGCGTCGCCGGCCATCGACGCGCCGCGGCCACGCGTCGTGTTCCTGGCGGGCGAATCCAGTCCGAAGGTGCATCAGTTCTGTGACGCTTGGGCGTCATGGGCGTTCCGGCCGGATGCCGTAGTCATTCAGCGTTCCTCTCAGCCGTCCGCACTCGCTCGGCTGGGTCAGTATGCGCGAGATTACGGCCCGGCGATGCTTGCGAAGCGGGTGATGGGGGGAGGACGTCGACGTCGAGCGTCTGGTTCCACGGGGAACTCGAGTGCACCGCCCGAGGCGCAATGGAAATCGCCGGCGGAATACTGCGAATC
>DATMHK010000251.1:0-5838 GCA_035554995.1 Gemmatimonadaceae bacterium | reverse complement strand
ACAAGGATTTCGATTCGTACGGCGGCGGATTCAATTCGACGGTCGCGCCGTTGGCCAACACATGGAACCCGGCCTATCAAGCGATCAATACGCTCAACGCGGCAATCGATCGCGGACCGGCGGCGACGGGAATTCCGCAGGCGACGAAGAACAGCTTGTTGGGCGAGGCGCACTTCCTTCGCGCGCTGAACTACTTCACCCTGGTTCGTCAGTTCGGCGACGTGACGCTGAACGTGCATGAGAAACAGGGCGTCGACGCGAGTGCCGTACGCGACCCGGCGAAGGACGTCTACACTCTCATCATCGCGGATCTCGACACCGCCAGCGCGCTGCTTCCACGCACGCAGGCCGATTTCGGCCGCGCGACCAAGGGTGCGGCGCAGACGCTGCGCTCCCTGGTCTATCTCACCCGCGCCTATCTCGCGTTCTCTCCCGGCAAGCAGGGTGACTTCCAGAAGGCGGCGGCCGACGCGGACTCGGTCATCGCCTCCGGCACGTATTCGCTCGAGCCGGTGTTCGCGGATCTGTGGTGCGTGCGTCGTACCGCCGATCCGGGCAGAACGGGCTACTGCGAGAACGCCGGATACAACGGCAATAAGAAGGAATTCATCTTCACCGTGCAGTTCGGTCCGAACGGCATCTACGACGCGACGCATGTGGACGCCGACAACGAGTACAACTATCTGCACCTCGTTTACCTCGGCCAGTATGACAACAACGGCCTTTGGGTCGGCACGCCGCGTGATTTGAACAACGGCCGACCGTTCCGCCGCATGATGCCGACGCCCTACGAGTTGAGCGTCTGGAACAAGTACAAGGGCGACCCGGCCCTGAACGACACCCTCGACACGCGCTTCGACGGGACGTTCCAGACAACGTGGATCGCGACGCAGAACAACGTGAAAAACGCGACGACGAACTGTCCGGCGTGCACGAGCGGCGCCGTCGAGAACATCGGCGATACGGCCGCCGTCTATCTGCCTTTCGGCGTCACGACGGCGTTCCGTCAGAGCAAGGCGTACCAGATCCTCACGCCGTGCCCGTCGCAGCAAATCAACAACCCGGCGGCGGATTTCTCTCCGGCCGGATACTGCGGCGATCGCAACAACGCCAACGACGGCTACTTCAATTGGCAGCGCTATCCGTCGATGAAGAAGTTCCAGGACAACCAACGCGCGAACCTCACGGCCCAGGAGGGTGGCAAGGTTCAGGTCATCTTCCGGCTCGCCGAGGTCTATCTCATCGCGGCCGAGGCGGCCGTCGGACTCGGTGATCAGGCGAAGGCAGCGCAAATGATCAACGTGTTGCACGTTCGCGCGGCGGCCACGAACCACAAGGCCGACTACAACGTGACGGCCAGCCAGATGACGCTCGATTACGTCATGGACGAACGTGAGCGCGAGCTCGCCGGCGAATTCACCCGCTGGTACGACATCACCCGTCCGGGCGTCGATTACTTCCTGAACCGCGTGAAGAAGTACAATCCGCACGGCGCGGCGAACGTCGCGGCACGGCACCTCCTCCGACCGATACCGCAGTCGCAGATCGACGGTGTGGTTGTCGGCGCGAAGTATCCGCAGAACCCGGGGTACTGACGCCTGGCTGAAGGAACAATGGAATTCTCAGGACCGTGCCGGACACCCCGGCGCGGGCGCGGACTGGGGGTCGGGCAGTGCGTCGGAGTAGTTCTGCTCGCGGCCGGGTTGGGCTGCGGTCGCCCCGGTTCGCCGCCCCCGCCCGTGTCCGCGCCCACGACGCTCAAGGACGCATTTGCCGGCGTCTTTGTCGTCGGCGCCGCGATCAACGACCGCCAGTCAAGCGGCCGCGATGTCGCGGGCGACACCGTGATCGCCCGCCACTTCGACACGATCTCGCCCGAGAACGTGATGAAGTGGGAATCGATCGAGCCGCGGCCGGGAGAGTTCGCCTTCGATGCCGCCGATCGGTACGTGGCCTTCGGCGAGCGACATGGCATGACGGTGATCGGCCATACCCTGGTGTGGCACAATCAGACACCGCGTTGGGTGTTCGAGGATAGCGCGGGCAAACCGGCATCACGGGACACCCTCATTGCCCGCATGCGGTCGCACATTTTCGCCGTGGTCGGTCGATACAAGGGTCGTATTCGTGGCTGGGATGTCGTCAACGAAGCAGTGGCGGAGAACGGATCGCTGCGGCAATCACCATGGCTGCGCATCATCGGGCCGGAGTACATCGCCATGGCTTTCCAGTTTGCACATCAAGCAGACCCCGGCGCGGAGCTTCACTACAACGATTTCTCCGTCGAAGCGCCCGCGAAGCGCGCGGGAATCGTGCGGCTCGTTCGATCGCTCCGTGAGCAAGGCGTGCCGATCACCGCGATCGGGATGCAGGAACACCAGAAGCTCGACTGGCCGACGACGGGAGCGATCGATTCGGCGATCGTGGAACTGGCGTCAACCGGTCTGCGCTTGATGGTCACGGAGCTCGATGTCGACCCGTTGCCGAGCAACCGGGGGCAGCGCACGGAGGTGGTCGAGCAGGAGTTGCAGCGAACGGGCGCTCCCGATCCTTACCGCGCGGGCCTGCCGGACTCTGTGCAGCTTACGTTGGCTCGCCGCTACGGAGACATCGTCCGTGTGTACCTCGCGCATCGCGACGTGATCTCACGAATGACGTTCTGGGGCGTCGCCGACGGCGATTCCTGGCTCAACAACTTTCCAGTGCGTGGACGCACGAACCATCCGCTGCTGTTCGATCGTCGCGGCATGCCGAAACCCGCGTTCGACACCGTTTTGCACGCTGCCATTGCCGCGGGTGCACGTGGGAGACCGGCCAGTGTGCCCTGAACGAATCCGCTTGGCCTCGATCCGGTGCACCGCGACCATCGCGGCACTCGCTCTGTTGCCCTCCGCCGTAGTCGCGCAGCGGCCGGCGTATCGCGACGCGAGCGTGCCGATAGAGCGCCGCATTACGGACCTGCTCTCGCGCATGACGCTCGAGGAGAAAGTGGCCCAGATGATGTGTCTCTGGGACCAGAAGAAGCTGATCACCGATAGCAGCGGTCATTTCAATCCGGCCCGCGCGCCGCAATGGTTTCGCGTGGGGATCGGTCGCATCGAGCGTCCGCAAGACGGCCACGACGCGCGCGGCGAAGCAGAGTTTGTCAACGCGATTCAACGTTGGGTGCGCGACAGCACTCGACTCGGCATTCCGATTCTGTTCAATGAGGAGGCGCTGCACGGCCTCGAGGCCGCCGGTGCCACGAGCTTTCCGCAAGCGATCGCGCTGGCGAGCACGTGGAACACGGACCTCGTACAGCGCGTGTTCACGGCGACTGCCGCCGAGGCACGTGCGCGTGGCGTGCATCAGGTGCTGGCGCCGGTGGTCGACATCGCCCGCGAGCCGCGCTGGGGAAGATTCGAGGAGACATACGGCGAGGATCCCTTCCTTGTAGCGCGCATGGGCGTGGCGGCGGTCCGCGGCTTTCAGGGGACGGGAACAGGACCGACCATCGCGCCCGGCCACGTGTTCGCGACGCTCAAGCACATGACCGGGCATGGACAGCCCGAGTCGGGAACCAATGTCGGGCCGGCTTCCCTCGGTGAGCGAACGTTGCGCGACATGTTCCTCTATCCCTTCGAGATCGCGATCAAGGAAGCGGGTGCGAAGAGCGTGATGGCGTCGTACAACGAGGTCGACGGCATCCCGTCGCACGTAAATCGCTGGATGCTGCACGACGTTCTGCGAACGGAGTGGGGGTTCGACGGAACCGTCGTGTCCGACTGGTTTGCCATCCAGCAATTGATCGACCGCCATCACGTCGCCTCCGATCCCGCCGAGGCGGCACGTCGCGCCCTCGACGCAACGGTGGACATCGAGCTGCCCGATCCGGCGACGTACGCGACACTCGTCGACCAGGTGAAGACCAAGAAGGTCTCGATGCAAGCGATCGACGCCGCGGTTCGGCGACTGCTTCGCCCAAAATTCATGCTCGGCCTGTTCGAGAATCCGTTGGTCGACGTGGCCGCCGCCGAACGGATCTCCGGCGCCGAAGGCACACGCGCGTTGGCGCTCGAGGCGGCGCAACAGGCAATGATCCTGCTCCGCAACGAGGGTGGCTTGTTGCCGCTGCGCGTGGGCGCACACGGTCGCATCGCTGTCATTGGCCCGCACGCGGGCGAGGTGTTGCTCGGCGGTTACGCCGGTGTGCCGCTGCACGCGGTGAGCATTCTCGATGGAATCCGGTCGCGTGTGGCGGAGAGCGCCACCGTCGAGTACGCGGAAGGCGTGCGCATCACCGAAGACTCGGTCTTCACGCCCGAGCCGCAGCCGCACATGGGAGGCGCGCGATCCAAGTACCGCAACGGCGCCGATCGCGTCGTTCCCACGGACTCGGCGTCCAATGCAAGTCGCATGGCGGACGCCGTCACGCTCGCGCAGCGCAGTGATCTCGTCGTGCTCGTGCTCGGCGACAACGAGCAGACGGCGCGCGAGGCCTACGAGAACAATCATCTCGGCGACCGTGCGTCGATCGGCCTGCCGGGCGAGCAGGAAGCGCTCGCGTTGCGCATCGCGGCGACGGGGAAGCCCGTGGTGCTGGTGCTGATCAACGGCCGGCCGGCGTCGATTCCGAACCTCATCAGGATTCCGGCGATCATCGAGGGCTGGTATCTCGGACAGGAGACCGGCACCGCCGTCGCGAAAGTGCTCTTCGGCGACGTGAACCCCGGTGGCAAGCTCCCGGTGACCGTGGCACGCGACGTCGGGCAGCTCCCGGTGTTTTACAATTACAAACCATCGGCGCGGCGCGGCTACGTCCTCGACACGATCGCTCCGCTGTTTCCCTTCGGCTTTGGTCTGTCCTATACCACCTTTGCGTATTCGAACCTTCGTTTGTCGGCGAACCGGATCCCGGCAAACGGACGCACGCGCGTCTCGGTGGACGTGCGGAACACTGGAAGCCGCGGCGGCGACGAGGTCGTCCAGCTGTACATCCGGGACGAGACGAGCAGCGCGACCCGGCCGGTAAAGGAGCTGCGCGGCTTTCAGCGCCTGTCGCTCGCTCCGGGCGAGACGCGCACCGTCTCATTCGACGTCGGACCCGACCATCTTTCCTATCACGGCAGCAACATGAAGCGGGTGGTCGAGCCGGGCACATTTCAACTCATGGTCGGCGGCAGCTCGGCTGATCTGAAGAGCGTGAGCCTGGTCGTCAGCAGTACACCATCGAGGTGATGTAATGAAGAACGTCCTCAAGCCAGTGGCGCGCGAAAGCTTGGTCGACCGGCTCGCCGGCGAGATTCGCACGTCGATCAATTCAGGCGACTATACGATGGGCGAACGACTGCCCACGATCATGGAGATGGCGCGGCGCTTCGGCGTCGGTCATCCGACGGTTCGCGAAGCGCTGAAGAAGCTCGAGGCGATCGGGGTCGTCGAGATTCGTCACGGGTCCGGCGTGTACGTCACGCGGACGCAGGACGTGCTCGTCATGGCGAGCGACTACGGCCCCAAGGTGACGAAGAAGCTGCTGCTCGACCTCATTCAGGCGCGCGCGCCGATCGAGATGCAATCGGCGGCGCTCGCCAGCCGCAACGCGACGGACGAACACTTCGCGGAAATGCGCCGGCTGCTCACGATGGCCGGCGAGAATCTCGATAACGACTCGGTGTTGAACTCCGTGAACATGGCGTTCCACCGCCAGATCGCGACGGCGTCGGGCAACGCGGTGATCGCGCAGCTGCTCGACGTGATGCAAACGCTCTTCACCGACGAGCAACGGCTGATCCTCGGCATTTTCGGCTCGCGAAAACAGGATCATCAGGAGCATCTGTCGATCTTCGCCGCGTTGGAGAA
>DATMHK010000250.1:0-33489 GCA_035554995.1 Gemmatimonadaceae bacterium | reverse complement strand
GCGCGCGCTCACGAGAGCACTCCCGTCGCTTTTGCCTCCCGAGGCTGGTCTCGACAACACGTTTCTCCAGCCCGACGTCCGCGTCGTGGCGTTTACGTCCGTGCTGTGTATCCTGACGACGCTCGTCTTTGGTCTTGCCCCGGCGCTCCGCGCTGCGTCGACCGATGTCATCGCAATGCTCAAAGGCTCCGACTCTCGCGTTCGCAGAATCAGACGCCGCGGTGCGCTCGTCGTCGGCCAGGCAGCGCTCTGCGTGGTCCTGCTCGCGGTCGCGTCGCTCTTTTTGCGGAGCTTGGCGAGCTCGCGAACGGTGGATCCGGGCTTCCGCGCCGAAGGCGTCGTGGACGTCGACATCGATCTGGCGCTCCTTGGTCCCGCGGCCAATCCCCCGGCGATGTTCGCGCGGATCATTCGCGAAACGTCCGCCATGCCCTCGGTGAGCTCGGTGACGCTGGCGGCCGTGGTGCCGCTCACCGGAAGCAATATGGAATCGCGCGCTATTCCGGAAGGAACGGTCGTGCGCGATCGGCGAGCCGGGTCGATGGTCTATTTCAACGTGGTTGGACCAAGGTTCTTCGCGACGCTTCAAACGCCGATTCTTCGCGGTCGCGAATTCGCGGACGCCGACGACAGCACGTCCACCCCAGTTGCCGTGATCAATGAGACGGCCGCGCGGCGCTTGTGGCCGAACGGCGATCCCCTCGGCAAACGATTCGAGTGGGGCGACGGGCGGCTCTATCGAGTCGTCGGAATCGCGCGCGACGCCAATTACGTGATGCCTGGCGAATCGCCCAAGGCGACCGTTTACCTTCCGTTCGCCCAAGCGGGCCATCGCGCCGAGATGACGCTGCAAATGCGCACGACGACGGACGTCGCGACGATGCGACGGGCGATCTGGGCACTGGTGCGCGACGTCGCCCCGCAACTACCGCCGCCTCCGGTTGTTCGCATGGTCGACGACATGGCGATCACGCTGATCCCGGTGCGGCTCGGCGCGATGTTCCTCGGGGCCTTCGGCGCGCTCGCGCTGGTGCTCGCCGCCGCCGGCATCTACGGGGTGGCGTCATACTCCGTCTCGAGGCGAACGCGCGAGATCGGCATACGTGCGGCCCTCGGCGCCACCCGAACACGCATTATCACAATGGTTCTCTGGGAAAACGGTCGCCGCGTCGCCGCCGGAACCGCGATCGGACTCGCCGTGGCGATTCTGATCGGGATCGGGTTGAGTAGCGTTCTCTACGGAGTTCGCGCCGTCGACCCGGTTGCACTTGGCGGCGCAATGATGGCCATCGCCGTTGTTGCGGCTGTTGCATCGTTCGGTCCTGCCCGCCGCGCGGCGAATGCTGATCCGGTTAGGTCGATTCGATCCGAATAGTCGCTCTATCGGGACGCCGTTGGAACCGAATGACGCAGAGAGCGCAGAGGAGCAGAGGACGCAGAGGGAGCGCTACCGGCGTCTGAGCCACTTCACCCAACGAGCCCGGACGATTCTTTCTTTGGAACTGACGCTCGGGATGCCTCTTGTGGCCTCTTGAGCGGCAGTTCCCAAGAAACCGCGGCTCGTGGTCCGACGCGCCTATTCGCTGCATGGAACTCCTCTGCTTCTCTGCGTCCTCTGCATCCTCCGCGCTCTCTGCGTCATTCAGTTCCAACGGCGTCTCGATAGAGAGCCCACCTCGGGACAGCCGAAACTTCACTCCGCCCTGATCGCCCCCATGAACGCCGTCGCCCGTGCCCCCGCCGGCCCCGGCGACTTTGGCCCCGGCAATCCGACCAGGGGCGCGACACGCAGCCAGATGAACGTCGGCCCCGGCGCGAAGAGCGCGTTCCGCGCGCCGCGGCGCCAGGTCTCGATATCAAAGAACTGGAACGTCGCCCGGAACCCCGCTCCGTCCGCGAGCTGCACGAAGTTCACGCTGCCGGCGCCGGGCACTCGCTGAGAGCCGGTGACCTCATAGGTTCCGTTGTCGAACACCAGCACGGTCAGATTCGCGGCGCGAGCTTCGGCGATCGAGACCAGCGAGCCGAGGTTCATCACCATCGACCCGTCGCCGTTGCACACGATCACGCGGCGCTCGGGCTGGGCCAGGGCCAGCCCGAGTCCCATAGAGGTCGCGTGGCTCATCGCCGACGGCACGAGCACCAGATCGAGCGGGCCTTGCGGCATCGTCATCCAATCGCGCGCCGGCGTCATCGTCGTGATCACTACGTCGTCCTTGCCGCGCAGCTCGTGGACGACGGCCAGCGCCTCCTTTGCCTGCATCATCTCAAGCCTTCCCCTCGGCGACGACGATCGCGCCAGCTGTACAGCCGGCGCGCGTCGCGGCAAAGTGTTCCGCAATCACCGGAAACTGGTTTGGCGCCGTGATCAGCTTGTAGTCGATCTTCCACGCGTCGAGCGTCGGCTCCGTGAACACCAGGCAGGTGTCTCCGGGTAGCGTGTCCTGGTTCAGGTAGCTGCGATATCCAATGATCGCGAACAGCGGAAGTTTCCAGTCGTGGATTGCGTTGCGAATGGCGTCGCCCGATTCGAACAGGCCAGTACACTGAATCATCACCAGCGGACTGGCGCCGCCCATGTAGAGGCCAGCCGCGACCTGCCACGCTTCGCCCTCGCGACAGACCCGAACCAGCTGGGTCGCCCCGCGCTGTTCGATCGCACCCTGCCACTGGCCAATCGTGCTGTCCGGCACGGTGACGACGTGCGTGACGCCGAGTGACTCGAGAAGTTCCGCGATCTGCTCTCCGGAGAACACGCGATAGCCTCAGTTCGTCTTCGGCGAGCCGCCGGCCAGCACGAGATGCTCGATGAAGAACTCCATCATGCGCTGCGAGTTCAGCGCCGAGTGCCCTTGATCCGGACCGACCTGTACGTCGAAGCTCTTGCCCGCGCGTTGCAATGCCTGAATCAGCTGCATCGCGTTCGACGGGTGCACGTTGTTGTCCGCCGTTCCGAAGTAGAGCATCAGTCGGCCGCGAAGATCGTTGACGTATGTCATCGCCGACCCTTTGTCGTAGCCATCCTTGTTCTCCTGGGGCATCCACATGTACCGCTCGGTGTAGATCGTATCGTAGTTCCGCCAATCCGTCGGGGGCGACGCGGATGATGCCGCGGCGAACACGTCGGGGTGACGCAGGAGCTCCATGACCGCCGTGTAGCCGCCGTACGACGTTCCGAAGATGCCGACGTGATTCTTGTCGATGTACGGCCGGCTCCAGAGCGCCTTCACGCCTTCGGCCATGTCGTCGATCTCGGTTTGTCCGAGCTTCAGGTAGAGCGCGTCGAGCTGACGGCGTCCCATCCCCGGTGTGGCGCGTGAATCGAGGTTGAGCACGATGAATCCGTACTCGGTCAGCGCGCTCGGAACCTGGAAGCGTTCCGTCGCCGTGTTGCTGGCCGACGCCGGGCCGCCGTAAACGGTGAGAAGCACGGGATACTTCTTGCTCGGATCGAAGTTCGACGGATAGGAAAGCATTCCGTGAAGGGTCGTCTTTCCGTCTGCCGCGGTGAACGCGTACATCTCGACCTTCTTCAGTCCCAGCTCGTTGAACCGCGCGAGGTCCGTTCGCGACAGTTCGGCCACCGTTTTTCCGTTCGCGTCCATGACGCGAGTGGCCGGCGCCTGATCGTGCGTCTCCGCCACGTCGACGAAGTACTTCGCATCGGGTGAGAGCGTCACCGTGTGAAGAAAGGCGGGATCGGTGAGCCTGCGCTCACCCTTGCCGTCGAGGCCCACGCGATGGAGCTGGAGCTTCATGTAGTTCTCTCCATCGCGCGCCATGTAGTAGAGCGCATTCGCGCTCTCGTCGACGCGGACGATGCCCCCCGCCTCGAACTCACCCTGTGTTATCGGGTTCAGGAGGCGACCGGCCTTGAAGTCATACAGGTAGTAGTTGCGGAACCCGTTCCGCTCCGATTCCCAGATGAATCGGTTGTTGTCCTTGAGCCACATCATGGTGGGCGCCGGGTCGTCTTCGATCCATCCCGTCGGCCACTCCTCGCGCAGCACGACGCGGCACGATCCGCTCTCCGGGTTGCACGCCGCCATCTCGAGCACGTTTTGCCGTCGATTGGCGCGGAGGAAGGTGAGTTCCTTCCCGTCGGGCGACCAGCCGACGTTGTAGACGTAGTGACCGACGACCGAGTTATCGAATGGCTTGCCGTCGCGGACGTCGATGCGCGTCGTCTTTTTTCCGCCAAGGTCGTACACGAGCACATCGACGATTGGATTCGGGACGCCCGACTTGGGATACGCTTCGATGTCGAGGGTGTCTTGCAGTCGCGTGAGTCCCGGTGTGAGATAGAAGTCCGGCACTTTGCTTTCGTCGAACCGGTAGAACGCCAGCTTCTTTCCGTCGGGCGACCACCACATCGCGGTGCGCTGACTCAACTCCTCGCCGTAGACCCAGCTTGCTGTTCCATACTTCACGCGCGATTGGGTGTTGCCGTCGGTCGTGACCTGGATGGCTTCCGCTCCCGTGGAATCACCGATCCAGATATTCCGATCGCGATAGAGCGCGAGGTGATTGCCGGCCGGGGCCATGGCCGACGCGAACTGTCGTCCGCGTTCGGGCGCTCCTCCGAAGCCGCCACGCCCGCGACCACCACCCGTTGCGGGCGGCGTCGCCGCTGTCGCCTCGGCGAGTTTTTTCGTCCCGACATCGAACCGCATTCGCTTGCCTGCGCTGTCGAACTCCACCGTCCGGCTGTCCGGTGACCAACTCACCGTCGAACCCCGGCCAAATCCGCGGCCGCCGGAGCCGAGCGCTGTCGAAATGAGCGGCGCCATGCGTTGATAACGCTCGTACCCGGGCATTGTGCGTAGTCGATCCTGCGCTTGACTTACCGAAGCAAGTCCGAGAGCGACTGTGAGCGAGATTGACGAACGATTCAAAAGAACAAACACGGATTCCTCGAGCAGATGTCGGCGCGAGCGCTATTCAATCTGAGACCAGGGACCAGAGACCTATCAGCTAGAAACCTCTCCAGCGAGCCCTCGAAAGTCGATATCTTGCCCTCACCAACGCGAGGATGAGCGGCGATGGCGCAAAAGACGGTCGTGATCACGGGCGGGAGCGCCGGCATCGGCGAGGGCGTCGCGCATCGACTCGCGCGCGACGGACACCGGCTGGTGTTGGCGGCGCGTCAGCGGGAGCGCCTCGACGCCGTTGCCGAAGAGGCGAAGCGACTCGGCGCCGCGGGAACATTGGTCGTCGAAACCGACGTCACCCGTCGAAGCGACATGGAGCGGCTGTCGCGCGCGGCGATCGACGCGTTCGGCGGCTATGACGTCTGGATCAACAACGCCGGACGCGGCATCACACGGTCTGTTCAAGAGTTGTCGGACGACGACCTCGACGCGATGATCGACGTCAACGTGAAGTCCGTCATCTATGGAATGCAGGTCGCTGTCGCGCACTTCAAGCAGCGCGGCCGGGGGCAGGTCATCAACGTCTCGTCATTTCTCGGACGGGTGCCGCTCGCGACCTTCCGCTCGGCGTACAACGCCGCCAAAGCCGCCGTGAACTCCCTCACGGCGAATTTGCGAATGGAGTTACTGACCACTCACCCGGACATTCACGTCACGCTGGTCATGCCTGGCGTCGTCGGAACCTGGTTCGGCCGAAATGCGCTCGGCTCGCCCGCCGATACCCCGAAGTATTCCGGGCCGCACGTGCAGAGCGTCGAGGACGTCGCGGACATTTTCGCTCAGGTGATCGAACAACCGGTTGCCGAGGTGTACACGAATCCCGCATCGGCGGCGATGGCCCGCCGGTATTTCGAGGATGTCGGAGCATTCGAGAAGACCGCCGAGAACCCGTGGCGTCGCCCGCCAACCGCGGCTACCTGATGCGCGTGGCGCTCGACGGCGGGCTGTTGTTGATCGCCCAACTCGCCGCCGCTCAGCCTCGCGACCCGCACGCGGTGCAACCCGAGCGTCCGACCGTCGCGACGCACGCGGGGACCGTGGCGACCGGGTGGTTCGAGTTCGAGACCGGTGTCGAGCACGATCATTTCGATCGTTCCGCATCGGTCTTTTCTACGCCGACCGTCTTCAAGTTCGGAATCGCTCCTCGCGCGCAATTCTCACTGGGCGGGAGCTTCGTGAACAACGCCACGGGGACCGGTTCCGGCGACCTGTTCGTCGGCGTCAAACTCCGCCTGCTCGAGGATGCACCGATCATTGGCGACTTTGCCATCCTGCCGTCGATCACCTTTCCCACGGGGAGCGCCGACCGGGAATTCGGGAGCGGCGAACGCCAAAGCGGCCTGCTCTTGATCTCCAGCCACCAGTTCGGCGATGTGGCGATGGACCTCAATTTTGGATATGAGGGGCGCCGCGCCTGGCCTCAACACGCGGCGGTGTGGACGGCTTCGTTCGGCGGGCCGATCCACGGCAGACTCGGGTGGACGCTCGAGGCATTCGGATTCAATAAGGAAGAGGGACGGACCGCGGCGCTCCTCGTCGGCCCGACCTACCTGCCCGCGAAGTGGCTGTCTTTCGACACCGGGCTCATCGTCCCACTGCTCGGGCCGCAACCGCACGCGCTTTACGCGGGCGCGGTGTGCAACGTTGGACGTTTTTTGCCCGCGCGCCTGACTCGCTAACTCGCGAATCATCCGACATAATTGGGGCGCCCTTAAAAGAGGATGATGTCCCAATGCGATTCGCGTTTCGGCACATCGCGCCGATCGCCGCGCTCCCACTCGTCGCCGCCTCGATCCCGCTAGCGGCGCAGGGACGCGGCCAGCGGAGCGAGGCAAGCTTCAACCTGTCGGCCAACCCACTGCTCTCGAGCTTCCGGTTCCGTTCCATCGGACCGGCCAGTATGGGTGGCCGCCTCGACGACATCGAAGTGTCGTTGAGCGACCCCAACGTCATCTACATCGGATACGCCGTCGGCGGTGTGTTCAAGTCGGAAGACAACGGTGTCTCGTTCAAACCGGTCTTCCAGACGTACACCACCGCGTCGATCGGCGACATCGCCATCCACCCAAGCAACCCCGATATCGTCTACGTCGGTACCGGTGAACCGAACAATCGCCAGACGGCGTCGTTCGGTGACGGCATCTACAAGTCGACGGACGGCGGAAAGACCTTCACGCACATCGGCCTCAAGGAAACGCAGACGATCGCGCGCATCGTGATCGATCCGAAGAATCCTGAGGTCGTCTACGTCGCGTCGCCCGGCCATCTCTTTGGTCCGAACGAAGAGCGCGGCGTTTTCAAGACGACCGACGGCGGCAAGACCTGGAGCAAGATCAAGTACATCGACGAGAACACCGGCTTCACCGACATTGCGATCGATCCGTCCAACTCCAACGTGCTCTATGCGGCGAGCTATCAGCGCCGTCGCACGAGCTGCTGCTTCAATGGCGGTGGCCCGGGCAGCGCGGTGTGGAAGACGACCGACGCAGGCAAGACCTGGACGAAACTGACGAGCGGCTTGCCACCTGGCACGTATGGGCGCATCGCGCTCGCCGTCGCGGCGTCGAGCCCGAGCGTCGTCTACGTCCAGATCGAAGCCGGTGAGAGCGGCACTGATCTTCGTGGTCGTGGCGGGGCTAACCCGGTAGCGACGGAAACCGTCGCCGGTGGTGGTGGTGGTGGTGGCGGCGGCGGCGGTGGTGGCCGCGGCGGATTCGATTGGTGCAACAACGGCGCACCGGTGCCCGTGAATGCCGGCGGCGGTGGCGCCGGCGGACGTGGGCGCGGTGGTCGCGGCGCCGTACCCGCCGAGACGACGGTGACGACGCCACCGGCGCCGCCGAAGCTCGACGCGGCGCGCGGCGGTGTGTTCCGCTCCGACAATCGCGGCGGCTCGTTTACCCTCATGAGCAACTGCAATGCGCGGCCGATGTATTTCAGTCAGCTGCGTGTCGATCCGCAGAACCCGAACACGATCTACGTCGCTGGTCTCCCGGTCGCGAAGTCGCTCGACGCCGGAAAGACCTTCGCCACGCTCGACGATGCCGGTGGCAACAACTCACCGGCGCACGTCGACCAGCACGCGATCTGGGTCGATCCGCGCAACAGCAAGCACCTCATGATCGGCAACGACGGCGGCTTGGACATCAGCTGGGACCAAGGGAAGACCTGGGACTTCGTCGCCACGATGGCGACCGGTCTCGCCTACGTCGTCACTGCTGACAACGAGCGGCCGTACAACGTCTACACCGGTCTTCAGGACAACAATAGTTGGGGCGGCCCGAGCTCGAAGCGCGGCCGCGGCGGCATCACCAACATGGATTGGTTCGGCATCTGCGGCGGCGACGGTTTCTACACCGGCGTGAATGTCGACCATCCGAATATCATTTTCTGCGAGTCGCAGGACGGAAATACCCAACGCTACGACCTGAACACCGGCCAGACGATGAGCATTCGTCCGAGCTCGGGTCCTGGTGCGCAGCTCGCGGGCGGTCCTGCCGGCGGACGAAGCAACGCCGCGTGTGTCGACGGCCGCGCGCCCGGTGGTGGACGAGGCGGTGGTGGTGGCGGCGGCGGTCGTGGCGGCGGTGCTCGCAAGACGGTCATCAATGCCGACGGCGGCGAGGCGTATCGCTTCAACTGGAACACGCCGTTCATTCTCTCGTCGCACAACCCGGACATTGTCTACCTCGGCGGCAACCGACTCTTCAAGTCGTACGACCGGGGCTCGACATGGGTCCAGAGCGCCGATCTCTCCAAGCAGCTCGATCGCTGCAACATGACGGTCATGGGCGTCGGCGGCGACAAGGCGCAGCTGTCGAAGAATGACGGCCTCTCGCAATACGGCACGATCATCGCCGTCTCGGAGTCGCCGGTGATGCCCGGCGTCGTCTGGGCCGGAACCGACGACGGCAATTTGCAGCTGAGCCGCGACGGTGGGTTGACGTTCACCGAAGTCGGCAAGAATCTGCCGGGCCTGCCCCAGGGTGCGCTCACGGGGAACAACAACGCGAACCTGTTCTGGATCTCGCGCGTCGACGCGTCGCACTTCGATGCGGGCACGGCGTACGTCTCGGTCGACGGACATCGTAGCGACGATCTGCATCCGTACGTGTTCGTGACGCGCGACTACGGCAAAACATTCCAGAGCATCACCAACGATCTGCCGTCGTACGGAAACGTGCAGGTGATCCGCGAGGATCCGAAGAACAAGGACCTGCTGTTCGTCGGCACGGAGTTCGGGTTGTACGTCTCCCTGAATGGCGGCAAGCATTGGGAGAAGTTCATGAACGATTACCCGACCGTGCGCACGGACGACATCTTCATCCACCCGCGCGAGAGCGATGTCATCGTCGCGACGCACGGCCGCAGCATCATGATCGGCGACGACATCTCGGCACTCGAGCAGTTCACGCCGGCAGTGCAGGCGCAGGACGTGGCCGTCTTCAATTCGCGGCCGGCTGTCAACTACATCACGGACCTAACGAACAATCCGCACATCGGCGGACAGAAGGTGTTCGTCGGACAAAACGCGCCGCGCGGAACCGCGGTCAGCTACTACCTCAAGAACGCGGCGACCGATGTGAAGGTCTCGATTGTCGACGCAATGGGGCGCACGCTCTGCACGTCCGACGGGCCGAAGACGCCCGGCATCCATAAAGTGCAGTGGACGCTCGTCGCACCAATGCTCGGTGCTGGCGGCGGTGGTGGGGGTGGTGGCGGCGGAGGTGGGGGCGGTGGCTTCGGCGGACAGGGCGGACCACCCGACACCGGCTGCACCGGCGGCGCGGTCGGTCGTGGCGGTGGCGGCGGAGCGGGTAACGCAATCGTGCCCGGGATTTACACGGCCAAGGTGGTGGTGAACGGCCAGACCTACACCAAGCCGATCGAAGTCCTCGAGGACAAGGGCTTCCGCGCTCGCTAGTAGAACAGAAGCCGATTAATCAAACCGGCGTGGTGCGCGTCTGCGCACCACGCCGTTTTTTTTCCCCAAATGGGGCCCAAATGGGGTCTGACCCCAACGATTCGAACGGGGTCTGACCCCGTTTCGACGCGCGGAGCCCGGTTTCGACGGGTTCCGGTTTGGGGTCTGACCCCAATTGACGGATTTTGCGCCGGGTCGCGGTGAAATGAAGCCGGACGATCACACCCCTAGCCGACTTATGCCTTATACCTTGACCACTTAGGTATCACGCCGCAGATTCACGCCAGGTTGCCAGGAGGCCGCGTGAAGCGAGTGTTCCGGGTAAGCTTTGGTGAACGCGGCGTCCGCCGCGATGTCGCGAGCGAGATTGCGTTCCACATCGAGATGCGCACGCGCGAGCTCGTTGCGACCGGCATGAGCCCCGAGCAGGCCCGCGCCGAAGCGGTCGCCGTCTTCGGAGATCCGGCGCTCGTCGAGGCAGTCGTGCGGAGCGAGCGTCGCCGATCGGTTCGACGCAAGGATTGGCGGGAGCACCTCACGTCGTTGGCGCAGGACGTCAGATACGCGGTGCGCACGCTCCGGCGCGCGCCGGGATTCACCGCCGCCGTGCTCGTGACGCTCGCGCTGGGCATCGGCGCCAACACCGCGATCTTCAGCATGGTGAACGGCGTCCTGCTTCGACGCCTGCCGTACGCGAACGGCGATCGCCTGATCACGCTGGAGCATCCGGTCCGCTCGCTCGCAATTAGCGACATCGGATTCTCACCTACGGAAACCGCTGACTTCCGTGCTTCGCTCTCGTCGCTCGACGGAGTCGCCGAGTACCACTCGATGGCGTTCGATCTGCTCGGCCACGGTGAACCGCGGCGCGTGCAGACCGGCGTCGTCTCGGCGGACTTCTTCGACCTGCTCGGCGTGCGGCCGCTGCTCGGCCGCGCTTTCATTCGCGGCGAAGACGCTGATGGTGCCGCGCCAGTCCTCATGCTGAGCTATCGATTCTGGATGAGTGCGCTCGGCGGAGACTCATCCATCGTCGGCCAGACCTTCACGATGAACGACCGGCAGCACCTCGTGATCGGCGTGCTGCCTCCGATCCCTGCGTACCCGGACCGGAACGACGTGTGGATGCCGGTGTCGTCATGTCCGTTCCGCTCGGCACCACCCGTGAAGAGCAGGCGCAACGCGCGAATGGTCTCCATCATCGGACGCGTTGCGCAGGGGAGGGGACCAACCGACGCGCAGCGCGAGGCGGCCGCTCTCGAAGCGCGCTGGCACAAAGCGTATCCCGGGGCTTACAACCCTGCTGTCGCGGACGCCGCCATCAAGGTCACGCCGCTCCGCGCGTCGATGACGCAGAGCGCAGCTCCCGCCTTCCTCGTATTGCTCGCCGTCGCCGGCCTTGTCTTGCTCGTGGCGTGCATCAACGTGGCGCATCTTACGCTCGCGCGGCACTTGGGCCGTCAGCGAGAGCTCGCGATTCGCACCGCGCTCGGTGCCGGACGGCGGCGACTGCTTCGGCAGCTGCTAACTGAAAGCATTCTGCTGTCGCTCGCCGGCGGCGCTATCGGTCTCGTCGGTGCGGCGGGAGTGATCGGTGCGTTGGCGCGGTACACGGCGCGGTTCACTTCGCGGGCCGAGGAGATCGTTCTCGACTGGCGCGTCGCGGCTTTCACATTTGCAATCGCCGCCGTCGCCGGGATCGCATTCGGGATCATTCCCGTCTTCGCCCAAGGCAAGGACGTCATATCGCGGCTTCGCGACGGCGGGGCGACGACGAGCGGCAACGCGCGTGTTCGGCTCCGCGGCCTGCTCGTGGTCGGTGAAGTGGCGCTCGCCTTCGTGATCCTGATCGGCGCGGGGCTGATGATCCGGAGCTTTGCTCGATTGGTCACAACCAGTCCGGGTTACGATTCCCAGAACGTCGTGACCGCGCGGGTGGAGCTGAATTTCACCAAGTACTCGACTCAAGCCGCAATCCACCGTTTCACCGACGACCTCGTGGAGCGTTTGTCCGGCAACGGATCGGTTCGCGCCGTAGCGTTGGCCAGCGAATTCCCCGCCAGCAGCTCGAATGCGCAGAATCTTTCGACGTTCGTGCTCCGCGGCGCCGAAGTCACCGACAGCTCGCGTCTGCCCAAGGCAGAGCTCAGCATCGTCACGCCGGACTACTTCGGCGCGATCGGCGTCCCAATAGTTACCGGCCGAGCGTTCACCGCCGCCGACCGCGATACCGCGGCTCCCGTCGTCATGATCAGTCACGCCACGGCGCGAAAATATTTCGCCGCCAACGATCCCGTAGGGAAACAGATCTCGTTCAACGGCAGACGATGGGGAACAGTGATCGGCGTCGCCGGGGACGTGCGTCAGTTTGGGCCGGCATCGGACGTTCCTGAACAGATCTACCTGCCCTTGGCACTCACTGGAGTCCGCGACCTGCGGGTGCTCGTGCGGAGCAGTGTGGGAGCGGCGGCGACGACGAATCTCATTCGGCAAACCGTTCACGCTGTCGATCCCAACCAACCGGTGACCGACGTCGTGACGCTCGAGGACGCGCGCCGCGATGTGATCGCGTCGCCGCGACTGACGACGGCGCTTTTGACCGCGTTCGCGATTCTCGCGCTGGTCATCGCCGCCGCCGGACTCGGCGGAGTGATTGCTTATTCGGTGACTCAGCGCACCCAGGAATTCGGGATCCGCATGGCTCTCGGTGCCGAGCGGCAGACGATCCTCGCACTCGTCGTTCGTCAGGGTGTGCGCTTGGCGCTGATCGGCGTGCTGATCGGAGCGTTGGCGGCACGCAGTACCGCGCACTCGCTGACGCGACTGCTGTATGGCGTCCAAGCCACGGATCTGGCTACGTATCTCAGCGTGGCAACGGTATTCATTGTCGTCGCACTCCTCGCCTGCATCCTTCCGGCGCGCCGCGCGACGTCGATCGACCCCGCCGCGACGATTCGTGCCAGCTGACCCTGACTCAGGAGACCCTATCGATGGGCGGAAGTGATCTGTTCGTTGGAACGCTCGACGTGTTGATTCTCAAAGCGGTGAGCCAGGGTCGAATGCACGGCTACGCAATCGGCCGCTGGATTCGCCAGACCACGAAGGACGCGCTCAACGTGCAGGAAGGCGCTCTCTATCCGGCTTTGCATCGCCTCGAGCGCAAAGGACTGCTCGAGGAGGACTGGGGAGTGAGCGAAACGGGACGCGAGGCGAAGTACTACAAGATCACCGCTGCCGGTCGCCGTCGTCTTCGGGCCGAGGCGGCTCGCTGGAAAGAATACGCGGATGCCGTCGCGCTGGCGCTTGCCGCCGGCGAGGCGTAGGCCGACGACCTAACATACTTGAAAGGAAGCTTCACATGATTCGATTGCGCATGATGCTCATCGGGGCCGCCGTCGTCTTCGCAACGTCGCCATGCCAGGTTGCCGCGCAGAAAGCCGACGACGATTCGGTCCTCGTCTCCACCGCGTGGCTCGCGAAACACCTTTCCGACCCGAAGCTCGTCGTGCTGTACGTCGGACACGACACGGCCGACGCAAAAGGAGACCACATTCCGGGATCCCGGTTCGTGTCCTACATGGACATCACGGCGCAACGCGATGGTCTCGGCACCGAGCTTCCACCCGTCGACAAGCTCAAGGAGCTGTTCGAGAACGCCGGCGTCTCCTCGGGATCGCGCGTCGTGATTTACGGCCACATGGCGCCGATGGCGTCGCGAGCATTCTTCACGCTCGATTACCTGGGCAACGTCCATGCGTCGGTGCTCGACGGCGGGCTCGCCAAGTGGAAGCGGGAAGGGCGCCCCGTCGCGGCGGTGGTCGCGAAGGTCGCGAAGGGGGCATACACCCCGAAGCCGCGGTCCGAGCTCGTCGTCGACGCGGCGTGGATTCAGCCACGTCTCGGAAAACCCGGAACCGCTCTGATCGATACTCGGACCGACGGCGAGTACATCGGCGATGGCGAGCGTCACGGAATGCCGAGCGCGGGTCATCTCCTCGGCGGGCGCCAGCTCGAGTGGGAGCAATTGTTCAAGAATCCTGATGAAGGAGAATTCCTCGATCGTGCCGCGCTCGCCAAACTCTACGCGGCGCGCGTGCAGCCCGGCGACACGGTAGTCACCTACTGCTGGGTCGGATACAGAGCGAGCATGACGTACCTGGCTGCTCGCGCGCTCGGCTATCCGACCAGGCTGTACGACGGGTCGTACCAGGACTGGTCCCGCCGAAACCTCCCCGTCGTCAAGGGGACGTCGCCCAAGGGCTGATCTCGTGTAGTTTTGTGGCGTGGATCTCCCTCGTCGCAAACCCGAAGACGACCCGCGGATCAAGGCGCGAATCGAAGCCGCGGGTCGTTTCGGATTCACCCTCGGCTGCATCGCCGCCGTCGCCGCGGTGACGATCAATCTCATCCGCGCACCGCGGCCCTATTCGTTCATCAGCTTGCTTCTAGCGGTGCTGATGGCGGCGCTCAACATCCCGTTCGGGATCATGCTCGGTTTGCTCGGCGAGCGTCTGACGCGGCCGAAGGAGAAGCGGAAGTAAGCGACTCAGGCGCGCGGCTGTCCGTCGAAGACGAGACTCAAACAGGTCACGCCGCCTTCGACCTTCGCAAACTCGGACACGCCAACCGGAACGACCTCCCAGCCCTGTCCTTCGAGAAGCTCGATCGTCTCCGGAAAGGCGTCCGAGACGATGATGCGTTCGCCGATGACGAGCACGTCTCCGGCCCATGGTTCGCTGTGGGGCACGTGAAGCAACCGATCGCTCGGCAGCGGAGACACGTCGATCCAATCCGCGTTCACGAGGAAGCGCCCGTCGGGAAGAGCGCTGCAGGCGCTCTTGAGGTGCAGGCATCCGAACACCGGAATACTCGCGACCTCGTACCCATACGTTCGCGAAAGGGCGGTGAGCGCCGCGATGCCGGCCGGGTTCGTTCGCTGCGACTCACCTACGTATAGACGCTCACCACTGCGAACGATATCGCCGCCGTCGATCGTCGCCGGGGGCTCGACGCACACCACAGTCCGATATTCTCGAAGCGTGGCCTCGATCGCGCGCGGCTCGTCGCGGCGCGACGTCGCCCCGGGCGACATCATGATCGCCACTTCATCGAGCACCAACGCGGTGTCTTCGACGAACACCGAGTCGGGGTGATCGCGATTCACCTCGAGCGAAATCACCCGACAGCCGCATCGCTGCAGTGCGTCGCGATACTGTTCGTGTTGACGCACCGCGATCGCGTAATCCACGGCCGCCTCGTCCGCGAACGTCCGCACGCCGAGGTAGAGAAGCGGCGAGGGGACGTTCGTGACGGCGACGAGATTTGGTGACTGCATGCGGGAGTAGTCTACCGGCCGACGACTCCCGCGATAGCCTCAGTTGGGGTCCTTCGTCAGGTTGAACTGGAAGGGCATCTGGATCAACTGCTTGACCGGCCTTCCGCCAACCAGAGCCGGAGAGAACGCCATGTTGGGCAGCGAGCCCTTCACGGCTTCAGTGAACAGTTCGTGTGTCGACTTCAGGACCTTGAAGGTGTCCATGTCGGGTCTGCCGAGCGTGTCGACGACGAATTGCGCGAGCACTTCACCTTCGACGTGCGCCGAGCGGAGCATGTCGGGATAGCGCGGCGCCATGTTTCCCGGACGCGGACCCGCCGGCTTCTCGACTTGGAACTCGAAGTACGGCGGGTCGACGCTTGTCGGTGCATTCGCCGTAACCGCGCGGACTTTGGCCCGCTCGAGCTCCGCCTCAGTCATCGTGGGGCGGCGAGTGAACGTCGCGACAGTATCTGGCGCATTGTTTTGCGTTGGATTGGCGCGGACGACGCGACCTTGCACCACGCCGTCGACTATGATGAGCGGGTCCCGGGTCGTGTCTCGGCGAGCGACCGGAGCCTCACGGAAAACCGTCCTTGGCGTGTCTCGTTGAACTGCCGTAACGACGACCGCGGACGTGACGTGCACGCCCGGATTACTCAACGGAACGCCGGTGATGACAACAGTGCCCGCCGGCACCGAAGCCATGTCCGTTGCCGACTTGTTACTCATCACGAACAGGAAGGGCAGTCGCACGTTGGCGCGCGGACTGAGATGCCACTTCGCGAGCGCCTGACGGACCGACGCGGCGAAGAGGTCGTGCGTCGACGCCACGACGCGCATCGACGAGGTATCGGGAATCCCGTTCGCGTCGGTCGACACTTCGACGACCACCGACCCTTCGACACCCGCGGAGCGAAGCATGTCAGGGTAGCGAGGCGCCGGATTCCCCTGCTGGTTTTGAACGTCTCGTCGCGCCGGAATCGTGTTCGCGGCGATCTCCGAGCCCATCGACCTCACGGCTTGCATTGTCGTTACACCGGCTGATCGCAGCGATGTCGCCCCGGCGGCACGCAGCGAGCCGGCGAGCGTCACCGCGCCCGCGGCGAGCACCGTTCCACCGACGACCGTCCACCGCGCGATGCGTCGCGTCGTGGTTCGCATCTCGATAATCCTCCGTTCGATTTGAGTCGCCGGCTCGGCGAGCATTGGGGCGAAGAGTGTTGGCGCGATGCTTCGGCGTTGGGCGATAGTCAGCATCAACAGCCCGTATCGCTCCGGCGTCGGATGCGCGCGCAGGACGCGCGCGTCACAATCCAGCTCGATGGCCAATCGCAGACGACGCGCCTGAAACCAGAGCACCGGGTTCCACGGCATCAGACAGACGGCGGCCGCTACGCCGAACAAGAGATACGGATCGCGCGCGGTCCGATGCTCCTGTTCGTGCCGGAGGACGAGCGCGCGAAGCGGTAGGTCGAGATCGAGGATCCACTCGGGCAGCACGACATGCATCGAACGCAGTCCAACGACCGCCGGTCCGACGTTCGGCGAGACGCACACCGGCATTCCGTCGAGCTCTTGGTGGCGCCACGCGCGCCGCGCACGACGCAGCGTTGCGATCCCGCCGACTAGCCTGAGCAGAAGCAGCGCACTCAGCGCAACCCAGAGCGCTGCGAGCGCGCGGTCGATCTGTTCGCCGCGTGCCGGCGTGGTCACTACGGGAACGATGGTCGTCGGCGACGGAACGGTGATCGTGAACGGCACCACGGTCACCGGCAGCGTATCATCAGCCGCAAGACGACGGAGGCCGGTCACGGCGGGCCAGGCGAGCGAGAGGCTCGTCGCGACGACCCACAGCATGCGTCGCGGCCGTCCACGCGCGCCGACGACGCGTTCCAGCGCGTGCGCGGCGACGGTGAACAAGGCACTCACCGCGACGGCGTAAAGCATCCACGAACCGATCATCGCTTGGTCCTCCCCTTTTTCTCCTGCGTCGAAAGGAGTGCACGGAGTCGCCTCAGATCCTCAGCCGAGAGCTGCTCGTCCTCGACGAGTTGCGTGATCAATTGCTCTGGGGAGCCGTGAAAGAGCTTGTCGACGACGCGCGCCAGCGCGCTGCGTCTGGCCGTCTTACGCGCTACTCGCGGGTGATAGCGGTGCGCTTTGCCTTCTGCCGTGTGATGGACGAGCTCTTTCGCCTCGAGATTGCGAAGGATCGTCAACACCGTCGTGTAGGCGAGATCGGCGGGAAGCTTGTCGCGCACCTCGGCGACGGTTCCCGAGCCCAGATCCCACAACACGCCCATGACATCGAGCTCACGATCGCCAAGCACGAAATCGCCCATCGGGCCGCCTTTAGTACTAGGGTGATAGTACTATGCGGCCCGATGGCGCGTTTGTCAACTATCCCGATAGTAGCGTCAGCTCTTCGTGACCGTGACGCGGTACTGCGTCACGAGCGGACCGTCGTGGCCCGGTCGCGAGATGGGGTAAAGCGCGATCGCTCCGCCAGTGCTCAGCGGGATTCTGACGCCGCGCTCGGTGAGCTCCGTGAACAGATCGCCTTGTCGCGCGATTCCGCCTTCGGGCATTGCTCGGACCGCCGAGTCGGCGCGCACGCCGTACACCGACGGAAGCGTGGTGCGAACCAGGCGTTCGAAGCGCTCCGGAATGCGGGTGCGTGCTCCGGCGAAGTCGAAGGACAGGACGACCACACTGTCATGACGCGTCGCCGTCATTCCGCCGGCAAGCGTTGTCGTGCCTTCCGGAAGAACAGGCTTGAGCGCCGCCGGCGCGGGAGCGGAAGGAGTCACCGCCGATTGGACCGGCGCCGGTGCTGCGACCGAATCCTTGACTGGCGCCGCGGCGACGACGGCTGCCTGAGTCTTTGGCTGCGATTCCGTTCGGTGAGGCGCGGTGTATCGACGGAAGGTTACCGCCCCGATGATTCCCACGGAGCCGAGAAGGAGCAGAATCGCCGAGAACGCGCTGCCGCGCAGCATTACCCGGCGGCGGCGCTGCTTGGCGATCATCCGCGCGTCGTGCCGGCAGTGCAGGCAGATCTTCGTGCCCGGGCGCTGCTCGTGCGGACAGGGTTCGAGGGACGGTGATGAGCGGGGGGTGTGCGGCGTCACTGTCTTATCCCGGAGCGACTGACGTCACTGAGACGAGCTAAACAGTCACGCCGCAACGCCCGCGAGTCGTCGCTACGGCTTCTTCACCGAATCCTTGACCACTTCCTTCGCGTGTTTGCCGGCCTTCGTCAGGTCCCGATGGACCTCGCCGGAGGCGCTCTTCACGGAGTGCTTGGCTTTCGCGCCCACCGTCTTGCTCGTGTGACTCACGTCACGCGCCAGCTTGTTCACACCGCCGGGTTTGTGGTTGGCGTCCGGAGAATGCGTTGTGACGCCGGTCGTTCGCTTCAACTGCGCTTTGGTGTCGTTCCCCGCCTTCGTGAGCGTCTGGTGGGTCTTGCTGGCGTCGCGGTGCACCTCGGCCTTCGTGTCCCGCCCGGCCTTTTTCATCGTCTTGCTGACGTTGTGCGCCACCTTGTTGAGCCCGCCAGGCTTCGTGGCGGCCGTGTCCTGCGCCTTTAGAGGCGCCGCGATCGCGCCCAACACGACCGCTGTCGCCAGTACCATCGTGATTCGCATCGTGAGTTTCTCTCATCGGCCGGGCCCGAAGCGCGCGCTCGCCGGCCGATCGTGAGGCGCGCACTGTCGCGTTCGTCATCGCGACACATGCGGCGTCACATATTGCAAACCCCGGACACGAAATCGGGGGTTATCGCCAGCGCGATCGTTAAGAAGTCTTAGGGTGGATCGAGCTGTACCGTCGCGCTGCGATACGGTTGGAATCCCGCGCCCCAATACACGCCGATCACCTCCAGCGTGATCTTCGGACCATCCACGTGGACGACGACGAAGTGATGCGGGTTGGCTCCAGGGTCCACGTCCGGCTTCGCCAAATGCTCGAGGCGTACTTGCGACGCGGCGTTGTCGCTGATGTACTGACGCAGGTTCGGTTCGCCGCTGTAGCCGTACAATGGCGCGCCACCGCCGCCGCTCACGATTTCGTCAATGCGATAGCGACCCGTAGCGTCGGTGTAACGCTCGACCCAATGCTCGAACAAATGCTCGTGTCCCGTGAGCAGCAGCTTCACGTGATGCTTGCGAAAGAGCGGCATGTACAGCGTTCGCATCGTCGCAGCCTGAAGCTCGACATTCGCACCGCCGTGAGGCCCTGATGAAAATGCCGGATGATGACAGACCACGACCACGTTCACGTACCGTCGCCGGTCGAGCCCCTCGAGCTGGCCGCGAACCCAGTTCAGCTGAGTGCTGTCGTTAGCGATGATCGAATCGAAGAGCAGGACGAACGTATTGCCATAGCTGAAGGCGTAGGTCGGGTAGCCGTTGAGCCTTCGCGGCGATCCCTCGGGCGGAATCAGTTTGCCATTCGCCGCGAAATAGTTTTTGAGGCCTTTCACACGATCGGTGTCCGTCAGCGAGGTGCTCGTGCGGACGTCGTGATTGCCGACCGCGAGGAAGTACGGGACGTCGGCGCCGGTGAGTTGGTTGATCACCGGCACGTAGCTGACGTTGAGCTGGTTGGCCGACCGGCCGTCCGCAACGGCGTCGCCGCTCTGTACGACGAACTTGATAGGGTCGGTGGTCGCGGCGCGCGCGCGAATGGTCCGAAGCATCGTGGCGGCGACGAGCGAGTGCTCGTACTGAACGACCGTGCCGTCGAACGCGCCGCGCGTGTCGCCGTAGGCGATGAACGAGAACTTCGTGATGTTGCGCGTCGCATCCTCGGGCGGGATCGGTGTCCGCGGCGGCGTGATCGGGACGACGACGTTCGTGTCGGGCGTCTGGGCTTGAACGCGGTGATCAACGCCGGCGAGGCCAACCACGGCGACAAGGAGGGCAACACATCCGGACCGAAGGCAATGCATGTTCGGGGTCTCCAAGATTGAGCGCCCAAATGATAGGCGCCGAGTGCCGTCCACAGCAAAGGGGCCCGCTCGCCGTTGCAGGATCCTCCCGGGCGGCGTAGATAGCGCCTCGTGAACCAATCGGAAATCGACGTTCGCGCCGCGACGGCGGCGGATGCGCCCGAACTGGCCCGCCTTCGCTTCGTGTTTCGCTCTCGCCACCACGCCGCCGTCGAGTCCGAAAACGACTTCGTCGCGCGCTGCGAGCCCTGGATGCGCGATCGTCTCGAACGGAAGACCGGGTGGCGGGCCTGGGTTGCTGTTCAGCGCGACACGGCATCGCTCGTTGGGACGGTCTGGCTTCAACTCGTCGAGAAGCTCCCAAACCCCGGGGACGAAGCAGAATTGCACGCGTACATCACCAGCGTCTACGTCCAGCCGGAGCTACGGAACGCGGGCCTGGGGTCGCGTTTTATCCAAGCCGCTTTGGCGGCGTGTCGCGATCTGGAGGTCGACACGGTTTTCCTTTGGCCGAGTGATCGAAGCCGGCCGCTATACTCTCGACACGGATTCACGACCCCCGGCGACATCCTTTCACAACGCCTGCACCCGTAACTTTTTTGCGCGTAAAGACGTAGGTCAGTCGACTTCACCCATCCGGCGATGACCTGGTCGATGCTCGTGGACCTGTTGCGCGGCGGTCTCTTCTCGCTCGCGCATTTTTGCGGCGGCAGCCTGGGGCTGGCGATCGTCGTCGCTTCGCTGGCCCTTCGAGCGATGATGCTGCCGTTCTCCATTCGCGCCGCGCGCCGCCAGGCCGCCGCACCGACGCCGAAAGGGTCCATTGGAGTGGGCAGCCTCGCCCAGCTTCCGGTAGCGATCGCGCTCTATTCAGCGATCCGCGGAGTCGGCGACAGAGCAGGGGGCTTCCTCTGGGTAAAAGCGCTGGCGCGCCCCGATCGCGCGATGGCGATCCTCGGCGCGCTTATCGCGGGCGGGCTGTCGTGGTTGGCCGCGTCCGGACAGGCGCTCAACGGAGTGGCCGCCGGAAGTGGCGCTCGTGGCGTTGCTCTGAGTATTTCGGCGCTGCTCGCGGCCGGCTTGACGCTCGCGTTTCTGTGGCACATGTCCGCGGGCATCGCCCTCTACTCGATCACCAACTCCGTGGCGGGGTTCGTTGAGCGCCGGTTCATTGCGCGCCTGACGCAAACGAGGCAAGCCGCGGCGCAGGGATAACGCGTCGACGGCGCTCCTATATTTCCGTCGATGCACGATCAAGTCGTCGAGCAACACCGCGGTGGACTGCTGCTGTCCACCGATCGCTCGCGAATCGACATCGATTCGGTCCTCGACATGCTGCACCGCTCGCATTGGGGGGGCGCGATCACGCGCGACGTCCTCGAGCGGGCGATTCCGAATTCGGTGTGCATCGGGGTCTACGATGGGGCGCGACAACTCGCTTTCGCGCGGGTGATCACCGACCTGGCGACCTACGCCTACGTCAGTGATGTCATCGTTCTGGAGGAAACGCGCGGGCGAGGCCTCGGCTCGTGGATGATCGAGGCGATTCTCGGTCACCCCGATCTACAACGTCTGCGACGGATTGCGCTGTTCACGCGAGACGCACAAGAGTTGTACGAGCGGTACGGATTCGAAGTGGGAAGCACTTCCACTTCTACCTATATGGAACGCCGTCCTGGAGCGTAGATGGACCGCCGTATCGCCGGCTTTCATCAGGACGAGTTGGGAGACTGGGTTGCCGAGCTCGACTGTGGCCATACACAGCATGTTCGTCACAACCCGCCATGGCAGCTGCGGCCATGGGTGGTTACTCCCGAGGGGCGGCGCGGATTCTTAGGTGCTACTTTGAACTGCGTCGATTGTGACCGCTCGTTCCCGCGACAAATACACCGTGCCTCGGAGGAAGCATGACGGCGAAGCTGGACAAGACGATCAAGCGTGAGCTGGAAGTCGACGGGAAGACTTACACGATCGCGATCGGGCCTGACGGCGTGAAGGTCACCGAGAAAGGTCGGCGCAATGGTCCCGAGGTTTCGTGGCGCACGATCATCAACGGCGACGCAAGCCTGAACGAGAGCCTCAAGGCGTCGGTGGACGCTGCGGCGAATCCATAGCGGCGGTCGCCATCGCAGGGTGACCGGCCAAAAACCAACAGATTTCCGCGCTGAGCGTTTCGACCGCGAGTCGAAGCGCGTCGTTGTGATCGTCGGGTCCCCCGGCGCGTGCAGGAACGCCGCGCTTTCTCGATCGGCTCGGCTTTTCGCGCGATGCCGACGGCCTGTCCGGCGCGGAGTCGTGTTGGTCGCGTTTGCTGAACACTTCACTGCCTCCGGATTAACGTCTGCCTAGTCGCCTGGCGAAATCGACCGACGACGCAATCTGCGGTCCGTCTGCGGTCGATCGTTTCCATTGCCCTCCGTTCGATTGTGGCGTAGCCGAGGTCGTGGGATCGGCAGTCTCATCGCCGCGAATCGAACGGCTCGCCTTCTTCTTCGTCGGCGGGATCGCAGGCTGCCGGCCGCTCAGAATCCTCCGGCCGGCGCCGAATGACGCCGAACGCAGCAGGCGGCTCGAGGTGCAGCTCGGTCTGCGCCGTCGGCAGGGCTTCTCCGCCGCGAGCCAGCTCACGCATGCGATGCTGGAAGCGCAGGAAACGAATCGGAGCGCGCAGACTGTCGCGCGAGGCCCGCGAGAGCACTAGCAACTCTTCACGAACTTCGCGCGGGAGATGGGTCGCGGTGCGCTTCCGCATCAGCGCGGTCACCCGCATGGCGTCACGCCGCAGCAGCGCGTCCTCGATCTCCTCGAGATAGTGGAGGAAGCTCCGGAGCGCGTTGACTCCGCGGCGGTTGCGGGCGGCTGGGGGGGGCTCAGTCACGGCCGACGATCCCGTGCAGAGAGTTCGGTCGACGCATTCCCTTGCTCCAGAGATCACCGCGCTCGCGCAGCCGCGGCAGCACGGTGTCGATCGTGAAAGCGAGCGGCGACAGATCTTCGGTCAACTCGCTCCACAGCAACGGAGTCGACACGGTCGGCTGTGGTTGTGCGCGGACCGAGTAGACGCCGGCAACTGTCTTTCCGCGAATGTTTTGCAGGAAGTCGACGTAGACCGCGCCTTTCGGTCGCGCCTTCACCCAGCGTTCCGTCGTGGCGATGCGCGGCTTTCGCGCGGCCACCTTCGTCGCGACAAGCTCGGCGATCATGCGAGCGCCTTCGTTGGGCACGCCGGGCGGCAGCGGCAAGACCACATGAAGCCCGCTCGCTCCCGATGTCTTGGGTACCGCGCGCAACCCGAGCTCGTCGAGGATGGACTTGACCTCGTGCGCGACGTCGATGACGCGAGCGAAGGGCGCGCCGGGACCCGGATCGAGGTCGATGATCGAGTAGTCGGCGAAGCGAACAGATTGAACGCGCGAGTGCCAGGGATCGATAGAGATCGCGCCCAACTGCACGACATAGAGCAACGTTGCGAAGTCGCCGCCAATCAGTCGCGTCTGCGTCGTGAGTCCCTCGTCGGCGACTGGCTCGACGCGGACGGATGAAGGCGGATTGGCCGGAGCCCGCTGCTGGTAGAACGCTTTCCCGCGCACACCGTTCGGAAACCGCTTCATGACGAGCGGACGATCGGCGACGGCCGGCAGCAGGGCAGGCGCGATACGCGCGTAATACCGCATGACGTCGCCCTTCGTGTGCCGAGTCGACGGGAAGAACACTTTACCGAGGTTCGACACTTCGAGCTCGCCCGCGCCTTTGGGCAGTTCCAAGACGCCTTCGCCACCGGAACCTTCGAGTGCCTCCAATTGCGCGGCGACGCGAGCCGCCTCTCGCGCGGTCACCCCGGCGCGCGGCGGCGTATACGCCGTCCGCGACGAACGCGTGCCGGCCCCCCGCGACCGCGAGGCTCGGGATGTTCGCGTCGATGCGGCGACGCGTCGCGGTGGGCCCGTGCGCACGCGACCGCTCGCCGGCGCCGCCGATTTCGCGCTGACGGGAGTCAGCGAGCTCGGTTCGCGGACGACCTCGCGCGGCGATTTGTCGTCGCGCACGCCGATGAAGACCGGCTGACGCAGTTTTCCGTCGGCGGTCCACTCGTTGAACTTGATCTCGACGATGACGTTCGGTCGCGTCCAGTGGGCGCGCTCGTTCGTGCGCGGCGACGTGGTAAACGGCGACTCACGGCGCTCGAGGCGGTGGAGCTTGGCGTAGACGTCCCGGAGCGAGGCGCCGGTGAACCCGGTACCGGTGTGGCCGGCGTAGATCAACTTGCCGTCGTCATTGTAGTAGCCGAGGAGAAGGGCGCCGATGTGTGCGCGGGAGTTCCGCGGTTCCGTCCATCCACCGACCACAAACTCCTGGCGCTTCTCGATCTTGAGCTTGAGCCACGAGCGCGACCGTCGTCCGGCCTCATACACCGAGTCGTCGCGCTTGGCGATCACTCCCTCCCAACCATTCCGCCGGGCCTGCTCGAGCATCGCCTCGCCGTCCTCACCGACGTCACTGAGCCGCAGCGCGTTCGAACGACCCGGGGGTTGGAGGAGCGCGGCGAGATGCTTCCGCCGCACGCGCCACGGCTCAGTGACGAGCGATGTCTTGCCGTCCAGCAAAATGTCGAAAACGATCAGCGCCGCCGGCGTGTCGAGACGTCGCGACTCGATCGCCGTGCGATTGGTGACGTGCATGCGCGACTGGAGCTCCTGAAATCGAGCCGGTGTGTCGCCGCGCATCACCACGATCTCTCCGTCGAGTATGAACTGTCGCTTGGCTCGTTTGGACAGGGCGAGCACGGCCTCGGCGACTTCCGGGAACTGTTCCGTCTTATCGAGCCCGTTCCTGCTGACCAGTCGCACGCGGTCGCCGGCGGCAAACGCGAGAATGCGAATGCCGTCGTATTTGGGCTCGAAGACCCAGGATCCGCCCGTTGGTAACCCGCTGCCGATGCTGGCGAGCATCGGAGTGAGGTCGGTCATGCGCTCTTTCGTTTGGCGGCCTTTCGTGGAGAGCGACGTTGCGCCGTTCCACGTTTTTTACCCATCTCGAGGCTTTCCTGAAGCCGAGTGATGAGATCGACGACCTGCGTGCTCTCCCGCTCCTCAGGCTCGGCGACCTCGATCTTTTTCCCTTTCATTTTGGCGCGAATGATTTTCATGAGATTCGCGCGGTAGTCGTCGGTGTATTTGCTCGCATCGAAGCTCGTCGACAGGTTGCCAACGAGTTGCTCGGCCATTTGCAGCTCTTGCGGTCTCACGCCGGCGTCGGTCGGGAAGCTGAACTCGCTCGCATCGACCAGCTCGTCGCCGAAACGCATGATCTCGAGGACGAGCGCTTCGCCGACCGATTTGACGCCCGCCAGGTGAAGTGAGTTGGTTCGCATCGTGATCTTGCCGATGCCGACCGTTCCGGTGTTTTTGATCGCTTCGCGCAACAGGGCGTAGGCTTTCTCGCCGCCCTTCGAGGGGACGATGTAGTACGGGGTTTCAAAGAAGCGTGGATCGATCTCGCCGGCGGGAACGAAGTCGAGAATCTCGATCGTCTTCGACGATTCGATCGCCGCGGCCTTGAAGTCTTCATCGGTGAGGACGACGAACTTGCCTTTCGTATATTCGTATCCCTTGACGATGTCCTTCCAAGGGACGGTTTCGCCATCCTTTTGGCAAACGCGGTCGTAACGGATCGGCGACAGATCTTCTTCGTGCAGCAAGCGAAAACTTACGCGTTCTTTCGCTTGCACCGCCGAATGCAAGCGCACCGGGATGTTCACGAGCCCGAACGTCAGGGCGCCGTTCCACAGTGGTCGCATCGTCGCTCCATGATGCAGGTGAGGCGTCGCGCATCGACGCCATTTGATGCACTCAGGAAGGAGCGGTTTGCAACAGTGGTGCTATCAACAGTCTGTCCACATCGCGATGTGGACACGTTGATTTCTTCGCGCGTGATGGAGTGCTGCGAACGTGCACCGAAATAACCGTCATGCACATCTGTCCACATGCATTGTCCACACGATTCGTGGCGTGCTACGCGATGAGCGAGCGCGGAGTTAGCGCGTTATCGACACATCTCCACAATCGCTATCCACAAGGGAGACAACGACTTATGGAAAACTTCACTATTGCGCTTTGAAAGTGGGTTTTCTAGGTTGCCGTCCCCGCCGACAAAACGGCCCGAGGCGCGTGACTGCTGAGCGTCTCACTTCGCACTGACAATCGCACTATCGACTCTCATGCACCTCGTCAGCTGCCCTCCTCCAACGCCGCACGAACCACTGGAAGCCGCGCCACAGACGGCGCTGTTGATGGATCACGCTGAGGGAGAGCGGTGGGACGGTTTCTGGTCGGCCGATTCGTATGTGCTGCGATGCACGCGACGCGGCGGCGAAGTCGAGTGGTACATGCTGGCGGACGACGCAGAGCTCGCGGCGCATCCGGCGGAAGCGCGTCCGCAGCCGCGGACCGGAACCGTAGCGGCGCCGGACGCGCGGTCACGAGTCAACGTTGTCGTTGCGCGGTCGCCGAACGGCCATCGCATGTTGGTGGGGAGCGCACGGCGTTCGACGCGATGATTAGAATGTTCTTATGCGCTGGCTTCGGGCAGAAGCTCGAGCTGGGCCGTTCGCAGCTCGACGGTGCGCCGCGACGCTTCGTAGAGCCAATCGAAGCTCGCATCGAGTCGCGGATCACCACCGGCGGCGTCGCGCGCCAACGTGAAGTGGCTGTAGAGGCGCGATTCGACGCGCGCCGGCTCGCCGTGAACCCGAAAAAGCAGCAGCTCGGTGGCTGCCTCGGTCAGGTGAAAGAGGGTAAAGAGAAAGAAGCGAAGTCGATTTTGCTCGAGCGCGTCGGCGGCGGCGACGATCATGTCGTCGCGCGCGGGTCGCTCCTCCCGAATCGACGCGATGATCTCCATCGCGTGCTCGAGTCCGGACGGACCCGCGCCGCGCAGGACGTGCGTCCACAGCTCGACGACGCGGCGCAGCAGGATGAGATCCCAACGCGTGTCATTCTCAGTGCGCGGAAACAGCAGCGGCTCATACGCTTTGAGCCACTGGCGAAACTCGGTTTGCTTGTTTCCGAGCTGCGCGAGTCCGGCGAGCAGCAGCGTGCGATACAGCACGGCGACTCGCTCGGGGGGGGAGGGATCGACCGGCAACGCGGCAGTGAGGACGAAGGCGCGATCCGCGCCGGCCTCGATGTGAGCGGCACGCTGCGCCCGTTGTTCGACGGAGAGAATCGCCGTCGGCGACGCGGCACCTTCGAAATCGAGCCACTCGCTCGCCGCGATAGCATAGGCGCCCGCGAGAGGAACGACGAAGTCGGGGAGTGCCTCGGTCGCGGCGGGCGGGTCGCCGTTGCACAAGCGCGTCAGCACACCCATGGCGTAGCGTACGGTGCTCGCCCGGTCTTCCGGCGTCACGACCTTGACCGCCCAATGGCGGTCGAGGTTCTCGAGCGGATTGACCGGCTGGACCGGGGGCAAGGTCATGGGGAGAAGTCTATGGCGGGCAACGGTCTGCTGCCCGCCAAGGTCCCGGATATAGCACAAATGGAACGGTATCGCACGCGTAACAGTGTGCGCCCAACCTCGGAAACGCGATGAGCCTCGAGCCGAACGCCCGTCGGCGCCTGCTGCTCGTCTGCGCCACCTCGCGGGATCCACACCTTGTGAACGAACTCAGACAAGTGCTCGAGGAAGACCCGATGTCTTTCGTTCCGAGTGCCGACTTGCTGCGCGAGATCGCTCTCTGCGCGGCCTGCACCCAGGACGCACCTCCCGCCGGACGGGCGGGACTCTGCGACGCGCATCGCGCGCGTTGGAACCTCGAGGCGTGCATGGCCGATGTCGGCGAAAACGCCGATGGAAGCTCGCTGCAGCGCCTCGTTCATGGTGTGCTCACGTCTCCTGACGGCGGAGCGCAACTGTTGTCGGCATTCGACCGCCAGCGGCGCGCCCTTCGAATGGTGATGGAGGCGCACGCGCGGGGCGCGGTGATGCTGCCGGACAGCATCGCGCGAACCGTGGAGCGGGCGTGCGCTAGTGGCCCGCGCTTTCTCAACGGCGGCACTCGGTCCGCCGTGCAACAGGCGAGCTGACGGTCGCCGGAGGTTTGCCGCATGATTCAGGTGAAATGCGAGGGCGGCGAGTGCAACGGCCTTACGGTCAAGGTCGAGCCACAGCCAACGTATTACGAAGTGATCGACCCGCGAGATCCAGGACGCCGGGATTACTACATCCTGGAAGTCGGTCCGACGGGCGCGCGGCTCGTTCCGGAAGCCACGGCGGAGTGGCGCGCGCGAGTCTGACCAGCCAGGCGGTCACGCGGGGTTTTCGTAGTCCTCAATCGCCCACTCGACGACGTCGGCCTCGAGCCAGCCGTCGTCGGAGGCGATCGCGCCTGTAAACTCGAGCTGTTGCACGATCGCGCGCACGCGTCGAAGAACCGCGGAGAGCGGCTCTCGTGTACTGCGGAGCTGCGCCACGTGGTTCCGGATCAGCCCCCGGAACGCCGCGCGCGCCAGTTGCGCCTCATTGATGCACTGCCTCGCCTCGAGCACCGAGCGGCGAACCTCGTCGGTCCAGTCGACGAGGAGATTGTGCCGGGCCATGACCGCCAGTTGTTCCTTCTCGACAGCGCACGCCCGCTGATACTTCGTCGCCGCGCTCTGAATCTCGAGAGGGATTCCCGCGCTGACGTCTCGCGCGACTGCCTGGTGCTGAAAGCCCACCGTCCACCCTCCGCTCGTGGCGAACCAGCGATCGGCCGAATGGGCACATAATCAATCAGTCCAGGAAATCTCGCAAGTGCCTGCCGGACAGAGGGCTAGCCTTGCTGGTCGACTTGCCGGCCGGCTTGCAGGCCGGCTTGCTGGTCGCCCTGCTCGGGTGGCGTCGGTATGCCTTCCTCTTCGCGGAGCGCCTCGACGACCTGCGCCCGCTCGTCCACTTCCGCCGGCGACATCACGATGGGGACGGGCACCTCGTCGTTGGGATCGGGCAGTGACGTCGGTGCGTCAGCGGCAGACCTCGAGACCGCCGCCGCCTCTTCGCTCCTTTCGACGGGAACTTCCTGATCACCGCGCGGGTTGTCCGGCATTGCTTCTCCTGAGATGGTGTAGCACCTCAAGACGTGCACTACTCGTACCGGATTCCCGCGTCGCGCAGGCGTTGAACGGCAGTCTCGAGAACCGGCGGTTCGGCGATCAGAGAGACGCGGAAGAACCGCTCACCGCCAGGACCGAAGGCGTTTCCGGGGGTGACCACGACCTCCGCGATGTCTATCAAGTGCTCGACCCACTGCTGGGCGCCGAATCCGCTCGGGACGGGGAGCCACGCGAACATTGAACCGCGCGGCGGCTCGCTGTTCCAACCGAGCGACCGCAGGCCGCTGAACAGTGCCTCGCGACGCGCGGCGTACCGCGCGACGACGGGTGCCTCCAACTCGGCGACGTGGTCGAGAGCGTATGCGCCACCCGCTTGAATCGCCGCCGGCGTGCCGTAACCGACGTTGGTGCGCACCGCGTGCAGTGCTTCGATGACATCGCGTCCGCCGACCGCGAACCCGATGCGCGAGCCGGCCATGTTGAAGGTCTTGGAAAACGAATGGAACTCGATCGTGCACTCCTTGGCGCCGGGCACCTGCAGCGCGCTGGGCGCAACGAATCCGTCGAAGGTCAGTTCGCTGTAGGCGAGGTCGGAGAGGAGCAGGATCGCGTAGTCTTTGCAGAGCGCGACGGCATCGCGATAAAAGTCCAGCGGAGCGACGGCCCCGGTCGGGTTGTGCGGGTAATTCAGAACGAGGAGCCTTGCGGCTCGAAGGACGTCCGAAGGAATGTCGCGAAGGTCCGGAACGAACCCCCGTTCGGAACGCAGCGGCATGAAGTAGCTCTGTCCGCCGACCAACCCGGTCGCTCGCCCGTGCACGGGGTAATAAATGTCGGGAACGAGGGTGACGGTGGTTTCGTCGGCGAACGCCATCGTGGCGTGAGCAATCCCTTCCTTTGCGCCGCTCAGGCAAAGCGCCTCAGACGCCGGATCGACGTCCACACCGAAGCGGCCCTTCATGTACCTGGCTACCGATTCCAGGAAAGGCTTGGTTCCGCGAAACGGCGGGTACCCATGAGTTGACGGGTCGGAGTACGCACGCCCGATCGCGTCCACGATTGGCTGCGGAGTCGGCTGGTCGGGATTCCCCATGCCGAGATCGATGAGGTCGGCGCCACGCGCTCGAGCCCTGGCTTTGAGCTCGTCCAACCACGCAAACACGTAGGTAGGAAGCTCGGTCAGGCGCCGGGAAGGAACGAGGCCTGCGGACGGAATCGGCGCGGCGGAGGCGCGTAGCGAGGTTGAACGGGAGGGACTCATTCTTCTTCGTGAACTCGGGGTTGCCCTGGTTTCCATGAGCGCAGGGATCGCGCCCACATCAAGGTGTACACGACCGACGCGCTGGTGTCGCCACGGATGGGGTTGCGGAAACCAATTAGATGATTATCTATATGTCTGACGCCTCAGGAGCGCGGTAATTCTGTGGACGCCGATCAGTTTCAGCGTGTCGCCAAGGCATTGGCCGACCCGCGCCGCTTCGAGATCCTAGAGCACATCGCTCAGCAGGGCGAAGTCGGCTGCCAAAGGCTATGCGGCTGCTTTCCGGTGCGGCAAGCGACGATCTCGCACCACCTGAAGGAGCTGGCAAGCGCTGGCCTGGTCGAATCCCGGCGGGACGGGCAGTTCGTGTATTACCGGACCCGCCCAGCCGTGCTCGAGGCGTATATGTCGGAGCTGCGACGTCGGACCGAGGTAGTCACGTCGGCTGAGTCGCGCGCGGGCCCGCGCCGAAAGGCGGCTGGCTAACGCCGCGACCGACAGACGCAGCGCCGAGTGCTGTGACACGGTGTGGATCAATACGACGGAATGGACATGAGGGCTGGCGCCTTCGCGCGCCGGGGGTGAGCGATGTACTCGACAGGCGACGATCGCGACCTGCTGGATCTCTATATCGAAGAGCTGCGTGGTGAGCCGGTGCTCACGGCGCAGCAGCAGAAGGAACTTGCCCGCGCTATGCGTCGGGCGACCAACAACGAAGCGCGCGAGCAGGCACGGTCCGAGCTGATCCGGGCCAACCTCCGCTTTGCCTTTTCGGTGGCCAAGCAGTATCAGAACCGCGGCGTCCCGTTGGGCGACCTCGTCAGCGAGGCGAACGCCGGGCTGGTGCGGGCGGCCGACAAGTATGATCCCGACGTCGGCGTCAACTTCATCAGCTACGCGGTCTGGTGGATCAGGCAAGCGCTGCACTCGGCCGTACAGCGTCAGGGGCGGACGGTGCAGGTTCCGCTGAACCGTGCCGCGGACCTCTCGCGTGTCTCGCGCGCGCAGGAAGTGCTGCGCCAAAAGCTCTCGCGTGAGCCGTACGAGGAGGAGATCGCCACGGTGGCAAATCTCTCGCTCGACGTCACGCGCGGATTGGTGGCGCTGCTGCAGCCGACGCGTTCACTCGACGAGCCGGCCATCTCCGGCGACCCGGGCAGGACGCTCGGAGAGACGCTCGTGCTCGATCGCGGCGAAGACGAGGACGTGCTGCCCGGCGGCGTGGAAAGCGATTCACGTCGCGAGGCCATCACGCGCGCCCTGCAGGTGTTGGCGCCGCGCGACCGCCGTGTGTTGACGCTGTACTTCGGGCTCGAGGGGAACCGGCCGATGACGCTTCAGGAAATCGCCCGGGAGCTCAACGTGACTCGCGAGCGCGTGCGACAGCTGCGCGATCGCGCGCTCAAGCGCCTGCGCGAGAGTGACACGGCGGACGTGCTGAAAGATGGAATGGCCGCGTAAACTCGGGCGATGGGCGATGGGCGATAACGTCTGACTGTTCGCGACCGCATTAACGCCGCGGTGGAATTCGGGATCTAGCCCGAGTTCCCCGCGGCGTTCAGATTTTACGAGCTCGCCATCCATGCCCTCCGTCGTCACCTGATGCCAGATCTTGGACTGCGGCCGCGATCCGCGACCGAGCTCGTCGATGCCGCGTTTCAAGTGTACCGGCGGGCGCCGCTGCAATTCATGGTCGCGCTGGCCGTGGTATACGTGCCGTGGCTCGTGATCCGGCTGGCGTTCGATATCAACATCGATCCGAACGTCCTTCCGCCGGCGTCGACGATCATTACGATCGTGGCCGGCAGCGTCGCCATTTACGCCGTCGCGGGTGGCGTGATCACGGTGCTCACGCGGGACGTGTATCTCGACCTTCCCGTCAGCGTCCCCGAAGCGTTTCGCGTCGTCGCGACCCGGCTCGTCACCCTGATCGTGGCCAGTGTCGTGGTCGTTCTGTTGATGACGATCGCCGGAATTTTTTTCTTTTTTCCGCTGTTGTATGTGGTCGCGCGCTTCGCCGTCGTGCGCCAGGCAATCGTGCTCGAGGACTCGGGCAGTGGCCGGGCGCTGTCTCGATCGTCGGTGCTGTCGGTCGGCTTGAAGTGGCACATCCTCGCGACGCTCGCCCTGATCGTGTTGTTGCTCTTCGCGGTCAACATCGGCGCTGGTTTCCTGATCAGCATCATCCCGAGCCGCGTCATCGTGAATGTGCTCTCGACCGCGCTATCCGTGGTGGTCGGGCCGATTCTCGGAATCGCCGAGACTGTGTTGTACTACGATCTGCGCATTCGCCGCGAGGGCTTCGACGTCGAGTACCTCGTCGGACGTGACGCTTCGCCGCCGGCAGACTCGGCAAACGTTCCCCTCTGAGCCGTGACGGTCGCCATTCTTCAGGCGGTGGCCGACGGATGGACCGCAAAACAGATCCACGACACGGTCGCGGCCATCGTCCGCCAGCGGGCGTACGCGGTCCCCATTCGGCAGACCTTGCTCGGCCGCGTTCTCAAGTTCATCGGCGACGAGTTCCGCGACCTGATTCGACTGTTGGGTGGGTCCCAGAACGCCAGGCTGATCGTCATCGTCGCTGTGGCGCTGCTGATTCTGGCAATCACCGGTCGCATCGTCGTTGGCCAACGGCTCGAGCTGCGGCGCCGAACCGCGGGCAGTCTGCAGATCGTCGGCTCGGCCCGCCGCGACTACTGGGTGCTCGCCGGGGAGTTGGAGCAGCGCGGAGATTTCGTCGCGGCGTCGCATGCGCTGTACCTCGCTGTGCTCGAGACGCTGGCGAGATCGGGTGCGGTCACGTTTCACGCCTCCAAGACGGCCGGCGACTACGTTCGAGATCTCAAACAGCGTCGGTCGGACTCGCTCGAGGCCTTCCGTGACTTCGGCAATCGGTTCGAGCGTGACGTCTTTGGCGCGCAGCCGCCAAACGCGGCTACCTATCGTCGATTGACCGAGCTCGCGGCGTTCGCCAAACGGGCGCGCGCCGCATGACCAACCCGGGTCC
>DATMHK010000249.1:0-3670 GCA_035554995.1 Gemmatimonadaceae bacterium | reverse complement strand
TCGATCGAGATGCGTGAACCCTGTGTGTTTCCCGTCGCGATGAACGCTCCGACCTCGATCTCGTAATCGAGCCTCGACGTCGGACCGAATGACGGCGGATTGTCGCCGTCGCGCGTTTGCCCGATCGGTCGTTTCACGTCGGTGCCACTCACGACGATCGACGACGCGCGCCCGTGGTAGCCGATCGGAACCCACTTGTAGTTCGGCAGGAGTGGGTTGTCCGGACGAAACATGCTCCCGAGGTTCGTGGCGTGCTCGATGGAGGCGTAGAAGTCGGTGTAGTTCTCGACGACGGCCGGCGTGGCGAGTCGGGCCTCGCTTGCCGGAAGGGCGACGCGGCGTTGCATCGCCTGGTCGCGCGCGATCGGGCCCGCGGCGCTCAGTGCGTCGCTCAAGAGACCACGAAGAGCGCGGATCGAATCTCGATCGAGCGCCATCAGCCGGTTGAGCGTGCCGGCGCGGCAACACTCGGCGGCGCGAGGCTCGAGCGCGTCGAGGAAACCGGCGTCACTCAGCGCCCGAAGATCGGCGATCCGGTCGCCAATTGCGACGCCAATGCGCGCGTCGTCCGACCCTCGATGTGCGAACACACCGAGAGGAAGGTTCTGGATCGGGAAGTCCGTGCGCGGATCGTTCGCCGAGTCGATCCACGAGCGCAGCTCGGGGGGGGGAGACAACGTCCGATCCGACGCCGTCATTGGAGCAGCGCGGCCGCGCGAAGCTCGTCCACCGGTTCGAGAAACGAGCACGAGCCGAACGACAAGGCGACGCAATCGCGCGCCGCGTGAATGTCGTCCGTCGAGATGGAACGACCGCCCCACCGAATCGCGTTCGACGAAACGGAAATCTTCTTGAGGTCTCGCTCGAGGAGGAGCGCCAACGCCGCGCCGTCGGTCATGCCGGCGTGGACGAATGCGGCCGTGAGAAACACGTTGAGGAAACCGAACATCGGCCCTCTCGGCGCGTCCTCGTCGTAAGTCAGACGGTAGTCGCCGCGCAGCGCGTGATGCAATCCCGCCGTCGCCTTGAACGGCACGTTCTCGCGGCAAGCGTGCTCGATGAAGCGGAGCAGCGCTTCCGGTTCCGGGAACATCTCGCGGCTCACTCCCCCGGTGCGAACCTTCGCGTTGAGCCCCCGATCGCGTATGGCATCGAGGAGCGGCACGAAGTCGGTCACGGGAATCTCGACGAACGCCCGGAAACCCGACGCACAGTCGGCGATTCTCGTGACCGCGTCGTCGGTCGTCGCCTTTCCTTCGACCGTATCTATGTGCGCTCGGGCGGCCATCGCGTTGTTAAAGGAGTGGACGCGCTCGACGTCCGCCTCGACGTCGGCGCCGACGAGCGCCGAGAGATGCCATTCGGGCTGATCAGGCAGCGGCGCCTGCGCGTCGCGAAAAGCATCGAGGTGCGCCGCCGGAACGACGAACCGACCGAGCATCCACGCCTGGTCGCTCGCCGAATACGCGGCATACTGCCGCACGGCCGACTCCATGTTCAGCGCTGCCGGTGGGAAGAGGCCGGCGTAGTCCACCAGTCCCGCCAACAGCGCGCGGAGTGCGGTCACGAGCTCAGTCTGCGGCGAGTCTTGACGATGGTGCCGCGGCAATTAGGCGCGCCGCAGCGGCAAACGTAGAAGCGGAGATCTTCTTCGGTGTAGTCGGGATCATCTTCGTACTGATAATCGTAGAGCAACTCCGTCCCCGCCGGAATGCTGCGGACCGCCTCGATCCAGATGTGACCACGCTCGATCACCGCTTCGCAATTCGGATCGCACGAGTGGTTGAGAAAACGCGCCTCGTTTCCCTCGAACGCCGCGTCGACACATGTCTTGCTGTTGAGAACGAACAGGAACGTGTGGTGGCGACGCATCTGGTCGTCGTCGTAGCGACGATCCGCTTCGGCGTTGCTGATCTTCTCGCCGGTGTACTCGAGAAACCGCGTGCCCTTCGGAATGTCCCGGCGCGCGAACCCTCCAAGTCCGTGAATGGACGATTGCCGGAGCTCCACCCATTCGTTGACCGGTCCCGCTTTCCCCGGCGGCGATCGACGAGCCCGTGTTCGCGCCTGTTGGGTCTTCGTCTTCTTCGCGACTGTTGCGCGCTTCGCTGTCGTTTTTCGCTTGGTCGTCGGCATGCTGCGTTTGCAACCAGTAATCTGCGGTTCGGGAAACCTAGCCGCGCCGACAACCAAAACGCGGGGATGTCGATGTGCCGACACCCCCGCGTTCGCCCCACCACCCCACCCCACTATCTGGTGCCCTTCGTACTCCCTGCGTCGAGCGGTGACTAAAAGTCGAAACGCAGCCCCGCGGTGAAAGCCAGGTTGTGCGAGACGTCGCCGTTGAGGCCGAGACCGGTCGCGTCCTGGAAGTTGAACTTCCCGATGTAATCCTTCGCGAGCAGGCGCACCGCCATGCCGCGTGCGAGCGTCACGTCCGCGCCGACGCCGACGTTACCCGCCCAGTTCGTCGCGTGCGTCGTGATGATGGACGCGGCGTTGATGTCGTATTTCATCGCGCCGACGCCGGCTTGCAGGAATGGCGTCAGCGGGATCGACCTGCTGGACATGCGGCCGAGGTTGTACTCGAGGCCGGCGTCATACAGAAGCGTTGAGCTGTTTCCGACGCCGACGCCGCCCAGGATCGGCACGCCGACTTTGATGTCGGAGGTTGTGTACGCGACGTTCCCGATGAGCGACAGGTTCGGCGCGATCGATAGACCGAGCTGCGTTCCATACAACGCGCCGGGCGCGTTGGAGACCGAAGTACCGAGCGGTCCCTTTATGTAGTCGCCGAAGACCATATAGCCCACGTAGGGCGAGACATGGAACACCGTACCCGAAGCTTCCGGTGCCTGCGCGACGAGCGGCGCGGCGGCGAACATGGTCGCGAAAGCGGCGACCGCTGATGCAAGGTGACGAATGCTGCGCATGGCTGTTTGACCGTTTGAGGGTGAGCCGACGGCGCCCTCAAAGGCAGGTGCGGGACCATGTCAGATTCCACGCGAATTCATCAACGCAAATCATTGATAATAAATGTTTTGCGCCCAGCAATCTCTGCCGGTGTCGAGGCCGGAAACGTCCGCTCGTGTGGACGGATGTCCGTCCTCCGAATGCGTCGCTTCAGGTAAGCGCCCTACCGCGCGCGCCCTTTCGGGTCGCGCGTGCGCCAGCCGAATTTCTCGAGCGACACACGGCCGCCCGCGTCGACGACAACGCCTTCGCGCACCAGTCGCAGGCGTTGTGTGATACCGGCCCCGCTCGCCGAGCGCTCGAGACTCAATCGACCCTGCGCGTTGATCACGCGATGCCACGGGACGTTCGTGCCCGTGGGCAGCGCGCTCAGAGCGTAGCCGACCTGGCGCGCTTGTCCCGCGAGTCCGGCGACGCGGGCGATCGCCCCGTAGGTGGAGACTCGTCCAGGTGGAATGCGTCGTACCGCCGCGTAGATGCGTTGGTACGACGATAAGGCAGTCATCCCGTGCCCGGTCTCCGCGCGCCGCGCTCTTTCTCGAGAAGCTCGACCAGGGCCTGTCCAGCCCCGAGAATGTGCGCGCGCAGCAGGCGAAGCGCCGCTTTTACGTCTTGCGCGCGAACCGCGTCGACGATCTCTCGGTGCTGCTGATTGGCCAGCGCCCCGCCGCGCGCGAGCACGACGTGCATCCGGAAA
>DATMHK010000248.1:0-32945 GCA_035554995.1 Gemmatimonadaceae bacterium | reverse complement strand
AACGGATGTCGTCGATTGGCACGATCTCGTCGCGAAGGAGCTGGACTGCCTCATCGATTGACGCGCCCGCACCCAGCGCCTCCTCGGTGCGCCGCGCTCGGACCACTGTCGGTGCGACGCTACCGAGCGCGATGCGAACGGTGCGGTCGTCACGGACTCCGGCAATCACGACCTTCGAGATCGCCTGCGCGGCGCGCGTGCCGACTTTTCGAAACCACTGTCGGCCACTCACTGCCGGAATCTCCACCGCCACGATCAATTCGTCCGCGCGCCGCACCGACTCGCGATAGCCTGTGTAGAACCCGTTGAAGGCAGCTCGCCGCTCGCCCGCCGCGCTGCGTAACACTACCGTCGCGTCGACGGCCGCGAGAACGGGCAACGAGTCGCCGGCCGGCGACGCATTGGCGATGTTGCCGCCAATCGTACCGCGGTTTTGGATCTGGGGTCCACCGACCAGTCGCGACGCTTCGGCGAGCATCGGCAACCGGGCCGCGATGACGGGTGAGCGAATGAGGTCAGTGTACGTAGCGAGCGCGCCAATCATCAACACGTCGCCGTCCACCGCGATTCGGCGCAGCTCCTCGATCCGCCAGATGTCGAGAAAACGACGCGATGCCAGTGTGCCGAAATTCAAAGCGACGAACAGATCGGTGGCCCCGGCGATCGGCACGCGAGCCTCGTCCCGCATCACCGCGACGGCGTCCTGGACGGTCGCGACGCTGCGCACATCCAACGTGGAGATCGCCGTTCTCACCGTGCGTTCGCCTTCATGATCGCACGGTAGATCGCCGCGTAGCCGGTGCAGCGACAGAGATTCCCCGCGAGCGCGACCTTGATGTCATCGAGCGTCGGGTTGTCGCCGAGTGAAAGTGCCGCCATGATCATCCCGGGGGTGCAAATACCGCATTGCGCGCCCACCTCATTCATGAACTCGTGCTGCAGCGGATGGTCGTCGCCCAGTCCCTCGATCGTCTGCACGTTCGCGCCGTCCACTTGCGCGAGCGGCACGAGGCATGAGCAGACGGGGGCGCCATCAATGAGCACCGTACAAGCGCCGCACTCCCCCTCTCCGCATCCTTCCTTCGTACCGGTGAGCCCGAACTCCTCGCGCAACACGTCAAGCAGCCGGGACATCGGCGCGGAGACGGCGTCGCGCGCCTCGCCGTTCAGAGTGAGTCGCATTCGGCGAGCTGCTCCGGAGTCGCGGGAATCTGTCGCACGTCCAGCGAGAGGGCGCGAAGGGCGTTGACCACCGCCGGCGCGGGGCCATCCATCGGCAACTCTCCCAAGCCCTTCGCTCCGAACGGCCCCCCCGGATACGGATTCTCCAGCATCACGACGTCGAACTCCGGCGTGTCGAGCGACGTCGGGATCACGTAGTTGGTGAGCTGCGCGTTCGCCATCGCGCCGTCTCGCATCACGACGTGCTCGAGCAACGCGTACCCGAGGCCCTGTCCGGTTCCCCCTTCGATCTGTCCGCGCGCCAGAGCGGGGTGGATCGGACGACCGAATTCGTGGACCGCGGTCAAGGCGATTGGTCGCACCTCGAACGTATCGCGATCGATCTCCAGCTCGACGACGTCACAGCCCCAGCCGAAGGTCGCGTACGCGTCGCCGCGGTACGAGTGCTCGTCCCATTCCACCCAATCGGGCGGCTCGTACTTCTTGAGGACCGAGAAAGCGCCGTGCTTGGCATGGTACGCGGCCGGCGATATCCCGCCGAGGCGAGCTTTCATCTCGAGTGCACACTCCTCCAGAATCTTCCCAACGACCATGCAGGTGCGGGACGCCACCGTCGGTCCGCTGTCGACGACGACTGCCGTATCGGGCTGCGCGACTTCGATGTCCTCGTACGGAATCCCCAATGTCTCGGCGACGATCTGCGCGTGCATCGTGCGCGTTCCCTGACCGATCTCGGTGCTCCCCACGGCGATCCGGACTCCGCGTTCCGTGAGATCGAGCCGTGCTTTGGAGTTGAGCGTGCGCTCGCCCCCTCCAGTGAATCCCGCGCCATGGTAGAAGAGCGACAGTCCAACGGCGCGATCCGTTCCACGGTACGACTCGCGCTTGGCGCGGAAATCAGTGCGCCGCACCGCCTCGTCCAGCACGAGACGGGCGCTGCAATCCTCCCGCATCAGCTGCCCCGTCGCCGTGGTGTCGCCGGGGACGAGCGCGTTGATCTCGCGCAGCGTCACCGAATCCAAGCTCAGCGCTTCAGCGATCCGCTCCAGGTGCACTTCGACGGCGAACTCCGTCTGCGGCGCACCGAATCCGCGGAACGCGCCGTTCGGCGGCGTATTGGTGAACATGGCGCGGCCGCGGATCCGCGTGTTCTCGCAGCGATACGGCCCGGCGGCGTGGATGCAGCCGCGCGACAGCACGACGGGACTCAGCGTGACGTACGCGCCTCCGTCGAGCACCACCTCGACGTCCATCGCCACGAGGCGGCCGTCGCGTGTCACGCCGGTGCGATGTCGCACGATCGACGGATGGCGCTTCGTCGTCGCGACCATGTCCTCGACGCGGTCGTAGATGATCTTCACGGGACGACCGGATTTGAGGGCGAGCAGCGCCGCGTGGCCGGCGATCATCGAGGGATATTCTTCCTTCCCGCCGAACCCACCACCCGTCTCCGTCTGCACGACCCGAACGTGGGTGTTCGCTCCGAGCAGGCTCTTCAGACCCTTGATGACGTAGAACGGACACTGCAACGAGCCGTAAACGACAACGCCGTTCTCCTCCGGCACCGCGACGACGCCGTTCGTCTCGATGTAGACGTGTTCCTGGTGACCCGTACGATACGTGCCCTCGACGACGAGGTCCGCCGTCGCCAGCGCGGCGTCGACGTCGCCCTTTAAGATGTCGATCGCCTTGAGCACGCCGGTCGATACGAGCGGATCGAATACTGGAGGCTCGGTGTCGTACTGGACTTCGACGTTTGCACCGAGGAGGCGCTCGCGGTCTTCGTGCGCCAGGAGCAAAATCGGCTCGGCGACATGGCGAACGTCGCGCTCGACGAGGAACGGCTGGTCTTGCTCGATGAGATCGCAGGCGTTGCGACCCGGTATGTCGCGAAAATCCACCGTTGTGAATCCGGCCGGATCGAAGTCCAGCCGAATCGAATGCACACGTCCGCGGGGAATCGTCGAGCGGATCGTACGCCCGTGCAGCATTCCCGGGAACACCAAATCGTCGGCGTAGCGGGCCTGCCCCGTCGCCTTGCCGATGCCGTCCTTTCGTGGAACGCTGGCGCCGACCCAACGCGTCATTGCCCGTCCTCCTTTGCGGCGTGCGGCCCAATCTCGCCCGGTTCAACAATCTCGAATGGCGCCGCCGCCCGCGCTACGCCTTGCGTTTCAGAAACGGCGCGAGCACCAGCTCCAGATCCTGTCGCATCCACCGCACGGCTGTCCCCTCGCGATACGTGGCCCAGGTCAGCATGGACCCGCCGATGATCGTTTCGACGGTGCGCGCGAGGCGCTTGGGATTCGCCCGTTTGGCCAGCTCGCCCCGCGCCACCGCCTCCGCGAGGAGCTTGGTAATCGCGCTCCGCGTCCGCCGAGCCTGGGTCTCGAGATGGTGGCGCAGGTCGGGATCGCGGAGGTCGTCGACCAGATACGCGAGGTTGCGAGCAAAGGCCTCGGGTGACGCGGCGAGATCGGCCATGCAATCGACGTAGGCCCGCAGCACGGCGAGCGGCGAGTCGTAGCGGCCGCGCAGCCCCTCGATGAATCCGGCCGAGGCTCCCGCGGACAGCTCCGCGAGCCGGACCAGGAGCCCGCGCTTTGAGCCGAAGCGCTGGACGAGGAGGCCGGCCGTGACGCCCGCCTCCTCGGCGATCGCGCCGAGGGTGAAGTCGGGCGGCGCGACACGCTGCATCACGCGGTACGCTGCCGAGAAGATCTGCTCGTCGGTGGCTTTTTGGGGCCGGGCCATCGCGAAAAGGGCTGAAGCTTGACCATTACTAAACGTACCTTTAGAATCCAGTTTCTAAAGGCACGTTTAGTTTAACACCTCGAGCGGGAGCTTGCCATGCGAACAGTCACCTACGGCGCCGCCTGCAGCCTCGACGGCTTCATCACCGGACCCGACGAGAACATCGATTGGCTGCACCACAGCGCCGACGCCAATGACATCATGCGGCGGTACTGGAAGGCCGTCGACACCATCATCATGGGCCGCAAGACGTACGACTTCTCCCTCACGCTCGGTGGCGCGCCGCCGATGCCCGGGATCAAGGCCACCTACGTCTTCTCGCGCACTCGCCGAACGCTCGAGACGCCGGGGATGGAGCTCGTGTCGAGCGACCCCGCCGATTTCGTCCGGAACTTGAAAGCGCGGCCCGGAAAGGGAATCTGTCTGCTCGGCGGCGGCGAGCTCGCGCAGCCGCTCATCGCGGCGGGACTCGTCGACGAGATCGGGCTCAACGTCCATCCGATTCTGCTCGGATCCGGCACGCCTCTGTTCCGCGACGCCGGCCACCTGGTTCGGCTCGAGCTCACCGAGAACCGAACGATCGACGGCGGCTGCGTGTTCGTGAACTATCGAGTGCAACTCAAATGATCGTTTTGCGTAGATTGCCCGCATGATCACTCTTCTCCTCGCGTCGGCCCTCGCGGTCGCGGACAGCACGGCCTATCCCGTCCTCAATCACGATCGACCCGCCGGCTCGATGGTCGTCGTGCGGAACGGCGACACGACGACGGTGCGTTTCGTCTTCACGGATCGCAATCGGGGAACACGAGCGTTCAGCCGGTACGTCATGCGCGATGGGAGAGTTCTGTCGATTGAGAATCGTGCTGTTCTCCCGGACGACCGGCTGGGTGAGCCGACCTTCCGCCTCGAGATCGTCGGCGATTCGATCCGCCAATGGACGCCCGCGCGCACGACGACCGATCTCCTCCAGCGCGACGTCTTCTATGCCACCGGTTTCTCGCCCTTCGATCAAGCCACGCTCGCGCGCTATCTCCTCAGACAACCGGGTCATATGTCGAAGCTTCCCGGTAACGCCTCGGCCCGGTTGGAGGTCGTCAAAGAGCTGACGGTCCCCACGACGCGCGGCTCCGAGCGAGTGCGCCTCGTCTCCATCGAGCGCGGCTTCGGTCCGGCGCCTCAGATGATCTGGCTCGATCGCGACGACAACCTGTTCGCCACTGAAGTCTCGTGGTTCATGACGGTGAAGCCGGGCGCCGAGCCCGCCCTTCCCACCCTGCGCAAAACGGAATTCGCGGTTCGTGACGCGCAGGCCGAGGCGCTCAACAAGCGGCTTCAGAAGCCGACGTCCGGCACACTGGCCATCGTCAACGGCGACGTTTTCGACAGTGAACGCGGCGTCATGCGTCCGCGCACCACGGTCATCGTGCGTGGCGACCGCATCGTGGCCGTCGGACCGTCGGATTCGCTTCGCGCACCGCAAGGCGCCACCGTCATCGATGCCGCCGGCAAGACCGTCATGCCCGGCATGTGGGAGATGCACGGCCACATGCAGATGACGAGTGAGCTGACGAGTGGGCCGATGCAGCTCTCGTTCGGCATCACGACGGTGCGCGATCTTGCATCGGACATCGACGTCGCCGTCAGCGACCGGGATCGCGCGCAGTCCGGCGCCATTGCCGGCCCGCACGTGGTGCTCGCCGGTTTCATCGAGGGCCCGGGCAAGTGGGCGGGCCCCACGGCGGTGCTCGTGCGTACCGAGGACGAAGCGCGACGCTGGGTCGCGCGCTACGACTCGCTCGGCTACAAGCAGATCAAGGTCTACAACCTCGTCCACCCGGACCTGATCCCGACGATCGCCGCCGAGGCGCACGCGCGCGGCATGCGGCTGAGCGGCCACATTCCGCGCGGGCTCACCGTGCCCAACTCGATCGAGTTGGGGTTCGACGAGGTGAACCACGCCGCCTTTCTTTTCTCGACGTTCTATCAGGATTCGCTCTACGTCCCGACGATGCGCGCGTACTCCGCGGTGGCGACGGCCGTTGCCCCGAATATCGACGTGGACGGACCGGCGATGACGCAATTGATCGGGATGCTCAAGCGGCACGGCACCGTGATCGACGGGACGTTCAGTGTCTGGATCACGAGCGCCGGCACCGGTATCGGCCAAGCCGTCGGCGCCGGTGTTCCGACCGACACGCGCAAGGCCGACGCCAACTATTCGAGACTCATCAAGCGCCTCTACGACGCGGGCGTCACACTGGTCGCCGGCACTGACGCATTCGGGAGCACCTCGTACGACACGGAGCTCGAGCTTTACGAGAAGGCCGGCATCCCGGCGCCCGTCGTGCTCCAGATCGCGACGATTGGAGCGGCGCGCGTCATGAAGGACGACAAGGACTACGGTAGCCTCGCTTCCGGCAAGGTCGCGGACATCATCGTCGTGAATGGAAAGCCCATCGACCACGTGAGCGATGTGCGAAAGGTCGAGACAGTGATTCGTGCCGGCCGCGTCTACGACGCGCACGAGCTTCGCGTCGCGACCGGGCTCGCTCGACGCTGAGGGCGGGCTAGTCCGAAACCGCTGGGAAGCTGACCGAAAAGACCGATCCCTTCCCCGGCTCGCTCTTGACCGACAGCTCGCCGCCCATGGCGCGCGCCAGATCACGACTGATCGCCAGACCTAACCCCGCTCCGGACGCGGTGCGGGTCAGCGCGTCGTCGACCTGTACGAACGGCTCGAAGATTTCCTTGAGGCGATCCGCCGGGATCCCGACGCCGTTGTCGTGAACATCGAACCGAATCCAGGTCGCCTCCGGACGAACCACCACACGTACCGCGCCGCCCGGGTTCGTGAACTTGACCGCGTTGCCGACGAGATTGACCATGATCTGTCGCATTCGCTGCCGGTCTACGGCGACAACCAGCCCCTCGGGCGTTTCCGCGGTCACCGAGATCTGCTTCAACACGGCTTGCGGTTCGACGAGGGGTATCAAGTCGTCGATGATCTCTTTCACGCGAACCGCCTCGAGCAGCACGCGAACGCGGCCGGCTTCGAGGCGCGCGAAGTCGAGAATGTCGTCGATGAGCCGCGCGAGATGCGTCTGACTTCGTTCGACCCGAGCCAACGCCTCGCTCTGCTCCTGGTTGATCGGTCCAAACACTCCGGAGCGCAGCAGCTGCGCGAATCCGAGCGCGGCCTGCAGCGGCGTACGAAGCTCGTGGCTCATCGACGCAAGGAAAGCGGCCTTCGCCCGGTTCGCCGACTCGGCCAACGTGCGCGCCGACCGCTCCGCATCGAACAACCGCGCCCGCTCGAACGCCTCAGCCGCGATGCGCGCCAAGGCGCTCATGAACAGGCGGTCACCAGGCGAAAAGGCGTGCGGCGCGTTGAACCTCACTAGCAGGCCGCCGACCACCCGCCCTCGATTCTCCATCGGGGTCGCGGCGACCGCTTGAACACCGTCCACGGTGTAGTGCGAGACAGCTTCGGGAAACTCCTCTCGAATTCGGTCAGATCGCTCGACAGTGATCGATCGCGCCTCGCGGAGCGCGGTCGGCAGCGGCAACAGGCGGTCCAGCGGGATCGTGTCACCGACGCTCAGTACCGAAATCCCACGCACTCCGATGAAGCGGAGTGAGCGTCCATCGTCGCCCAAGACAGCGAGGGCGCCCGAACTCGCTCCCAGCGCCGCGAGCGCTTGGTCGATGATCAAGGTCGCGACGTCGACGAGCGAAAGGGCGCTGCTCAGCGTCTCGGTTGCCGCCTGCAAACGCTCGCCACGACGTTCCGACTCCTCCGCGGCGTGCAGCGCCACCTGTGCCTGCTCGGTTGCCTGCTCGGCCTCGAATGCCGCGAGCTGCGCCGCCTCCGCCTGTTGCTCGAGCTCAACGGCCTGCTCTTGCAGCCTATCGTTGGCCGCTTGAGTCTCGTCCAGAGCGACGCGACGGTCGCGCAGCGCGCGATCGAAGTTCCTGTTCACCAAGAGAGCGAGGAGACCGGCGATCAGCGTTCCGATCGTCAAGATGAGCACCGCTGCTCGCCGCCAAATATCCTCGGAGCGTTGGCGCTCTTCCAGCGCGTTCTCCTCGGACGCTTGCAACGCCGCGACATGGCGGCGCGCCTCGTCCATCAGGCGCTTGCCCGGGCCGTGTTGTACGATGCCAACCGCCGCCTCGCCTCGGCCGTTCGTCGCATCGGTGATCGCCGTATCGAGCGACGCGAATCGCTCCAGCGCTCGCATTGTCAGAGTGTCGAGCCGGCGTTCCTCGTCCTCTCTCCCCACCACGAGCTGCCGAAGTCGCGCCAAACCCTGCACGGTTCGCAGGCGCGCGCCGCGGTACGGTTGGAGAAATACGGTATCGCGCGTGAGCAAAAATCCGCGCTCGCCAGTCTCGCCGTCGAGCAGCGCTGTCAGTACGGCGGCGGACGCTTCGAGAACGTCGCGCGAATGCGCGATGCCTTCACGCGTGGCGAGGGCGCGGCTCAGGGCGCCAAGCGAGAGCACGCCGCACACGACCACGATGACCGCAGGTCCGAATACCGCGACGCGGCGGCCGAGACGGCGCCGACGCGTTCCCGGCTTTCTCGGTAGCTCGACCGTCCCCAACGTCACCGCGTCTTGGCGATGAGTCGGCTGGTGATCTCGTCGGCGATCCGCTTCGCGTCGGCGCTGTCATCGTTCGTGAGCACGATGATCGTCGCCTTCCGGTCGGGGATGCGGACGAACGCGGAGCGGCGGCCGTCCGGCGTGCCGTACGCGCTCAATCTCGATACTCCGCCGTAGCTCTCGGCCTTCCACCCGCGCGTCAGATCGACCGCCGGGCCGGTCCCCGCCGTCGTGTCACGTGCGTAGGTCCGCGGGTTCTGCAAGCCGAGTGACAAGCGATACAGCTCATCGACGCTCGACTGGACCAAACCATCCGCCGTCGCGGTGGTCTTGTGCATGCCGATGGGTGTCGAGATGCGGCGCGTGATGCAATTCTGGAACGGCGTCGCCGGCGGACCTGCAGCGCGTCCCCCCCGGCCCTGTCCTCGCCCGGCGCTGTCCGGTGCACCGCCGCCGCCGCGGGCGGGAGGGTCGGGGAGTTGCGAGCAGAGCGCCGTGAACACTTCGGTGATCCCCCCGACCGCGAATTGAGGGACGGTCGTCGTGGGCATGTACTTCGGCTGATCAGGAATCCCGAATGAGCGAGCGACGAAAACTTTTCCGTTCTGCGCAACCAGAACCGCTGCGCCGCCCGCCGATGGATCGACGTACTTCTTGAACAGCGAGTCGATGACGGACGCAGCGATGGGCGATTCGTCCGCGGCGCGATGCATCACGTGGCGCGTCGCCAGGTTGTAGCGGTCCCCCGGGAAAAGCGTGAGGAACGGCTTGCCGCGGTCCGTGGGGTCCTTGCCACCGTAGACGAACGCCTTGTTGCGTCCGATGATGGTCGCGGTGTCGCCGCGCACGACCCACGCCGTGCCTTCGTCCTCCGAGATCGCGAGCATGCTCGGATACTTGGAGATGATCGAGTCTGCGAGGTCGGCGAGTCGTTCGCGGGCGACAACGTGCTGGTCGATTCCGACGCCACGGAGATAGGCAAAGCCTTTTTCGTAGCCCGGATAGTCCATGATGAAATTGTTATTCGACGGCGCGCCGCGCACGAGAAAGTCGCCGAGGATCGACGCGCCGGCGGACGAGCCGCCGACCACGCCGCCGCGAGCGAGCAGGTCGTTGAACGCCTGCTCGGTCTTCGTGCCGGCGTACGAATCGACGAGGTGGAACTGTCTCCCGCCCTCGAACCACACGCCGCCCGCGCGCTTGATGACCGCGACGAAACTGTCGGTGTCGGCGAGTCGCTTGTCCTTCGTGTGCAGGACGTACACGTTCTTCGCGCCTGCCTGCTTCCAGCCGCGCGTGCCCGGGGCGTTTTGTCCGTACACGGTGTCGCCACCGGCTGTCGGCACATCGATAATGAGGGCGTCGGGGCCGCCGGCCGCCTCGATAAACGCGGAATAGATCTCCGGACCCATTGATCCGCCGCCGACGACGATGACGGTGCCCCGTGACGGGCCAACAGTCGTCCTCGACTGTGCCGCGGCGAGAGCGGGCGCGAGTAGGGCGCAAAGCGCGAAACGACGGTACACGAGAGACATACGTGGCTCCAAATCGGCTGAACCCGCCCAAAGATACGCATTCGCCTGCTTCTCGCGAGGCGTCACGCACACCCCTTGCTTCATCACTCTCTGTCGAACCGCGCGTAGCCGCGCACTCAGGAGGGAGCGATGCAATGGTTCAAACTGATGGGAGTGGTTCCGGTCGCGATCGCGATCGCCGCATGCTCTCCCAACCGAGCAAATAACGATACCGCATCGAGCGCCGGCGTTTTGTCGGACTCGTTGGGGTACGGTATCGATACGAATCCGGCGAAGAAGCCGATGATGTCCGATTCGCTCAAGTTGAAATCGGACTCCGCCCGGCGGGACTCCGCGATGTGGGACTCGGCGCAAAAGAACACGAAGACCAAGAAGCACCCGAAAAAGGGCGGCTGATCCAATCTGGTCCGAGAACACGTCGAACGGCGGCGAGCGTGGCTTTACGGCTACGCTCGCCGCCGGTTGATTTGGTGAATGCCTCGCTACCTGATTTACGCCGAAGACCAGTTCGGCACCCCCGCCTCGAAGACCGGTAACTCGGTCATCCGCTACTCCGCCGGACACGTCGCCGCGGTGCTCGACTCGAGCCGCGCTGGCCGAACCTCACAGGAAGTTCTCGGCTACGGCGGAGGCATTCCCGTTGTGAGCTCCGTCGACGAGGCCGTCCGCCTCGGCGCCGACAGCCTCCTCGTCGGGATCGCACTCGCGGCCGGCGGACTCCCCCCCTCGTTGCGAGAAGCGATTCGACGATCCCTGGAGCTCGGGCTCGACGTCTGGAACGGCCTGCACGGCTTCGTCGGTGACGATGCGGAGCTCGCGGCAATTGCGCAACGAACGGGCGCGACCATTCGTGACGTACGCCGCCCGCCGGCCGATCTGCCTGTCGGTTCCGGGCGCGTGCGCGAGTTGGATCAAACCGTCCTTCTTGCCGTGGGCACCGACGCCAACATCGGGAAGATGACTGTGATGCTCCAGCTGCGCGCCGCGCTGCGCGACCGCGGAGTACGCGCCGGCTTCGCCCCGACTGGCCAAACGGGGATCTTCATCGAGGGCTGGGGAGTTTGCGTCGACGCGGTCGTTGCGGACTTCATCGCCGGCGCATCCGAGTCAGTGACTATTCAGGCGGCGCGTGACAACGACATCGTGCTCGTCGAGGGTCAGGGCTCGATACTGCACCCCGGGTACTCGGGGGTGTCGCTCGGCCTGCTCCACGGCAGTCTTCCTCACGGCTTGATCGCGTGTCACCAGCCGTCACGCGCGACATTCCGGCACAACGCCTGGCTCCGCATCCCGCCGCTGACCGACGTCATCGCGCTTCACGAGGCAATCGCGAACCCACTGCGACAGGTTCGCACGATCGCCGTTTCGCTCAACACCGCCGATCTCAGCGATCGTGACGCTCGAGCGGTGATCGAGCGCACAGCGAGCGAGACCGGCCTGCCGACGACCGATCCCGTGCGCTACGACATCACGCCGCTCATGGACGCCGTCGTCGAGTTCGACCGCGAGCGCCGCTACAACTGCTCGATCGTGTAGCCCTTGGCGCGGAGGAGCTCGACGACGCCTTCCTTGCCAACGAGGTGGCCCGCCCCGACGACGACGAGTGCGTCGTCCTTCCCCTTGAGCAGGGACTCGAGCTTGGGGATCCACGAGCGATTGCGGTTCGTGATCAGTGCCGCGAAGACACCGGGCGAATCCTTCATCCCGTTGTTGAGGAGGCTGTCCAACGCGGCTCCGTTGCCGGCCGACCACGCATCGCGAATTGCCTTCAGCTGCTTGGCCGCGGAGTCGGGGGCGACGAGCTCCTTGAGCATCTTTTCCTGATCCTGCGGCGACAGCGAGTCGAAGAGCCCGAGCTGAAAGTCAGTGCTCTCGAGTCCAAATTCCGGCTTGCTCGCCGCTTTCGCCTTGACGTGGAGCTGCATGTCGACGCCAAGCTCCGCCTTGAAACCCATCTTCTGAAGCACGAGCTGCGTGAGCACCACCGAGACGAACCACGGCTTGAAGCCGTTGAGTTGATCGAGGCTCAGGCCGTAGCTCGAGATGAGCGAATCAGCGTGTGCCGCCGTCGCGGGAGAGAGCGAGCCGCGAAGGGTGGCGCCGTTGGTGTATTGCGCCCGCGACATGAGCTCCATGGCGCGCATTTGCAATGTGTCGATGCTCGTCTCGAATCCGACCGACTTCGCCTGCGCGAACGCGGCGTCGACCTCCGGCGGTAGAGTCGCGGATTCCGGCGAGAGAAGGTGCACAGAGCCGAGGAGGTACACGGTGGCGCCGTTCGGGCCGCGCACGCGGAACAACATGTGCTTCGCGGCTTTCGCGCTCGGCTGGGGCCGGGGAGAAGGCGATGCGGCGCTCGCGGATCCCGCGGTCAGCAGAACGGCAGCCGCGGCGCCGAGGGCGGCGCGAAGGCGGAAAAATCGTGTCGGCATGGTTAAAAATCTTGTCGTCATAACATCTAAATGACGACCCGCCGCCGGGCGACGTTACGGCGGCCTACTTGTCCTTGATCTTGGCCCAGGTATCCCGGAGCGTGACCGTCCGGTTGAATACCAAAGCCCCAGGCCGCGATTCGACGGGGTCGCTCATGAAGTACCCCGTTCGCTCGAACTGATACCGTGAACCGAGCGGATCGCTGAGGACGCTGGGCTCGATCTTCGCCCCGTGAATGGCGACGAGCGACTCGGGATTGAGGGCGCTGAGAAAATCTTTGCCTTCTTCGACGGCGTCCGGGTCGGGAATCGTGAAGAGTTTGTCGTACAGGCGGAGCTCGCAATCCGCCGCGTGACCGGCCGATACCCAATGAATGGTTCCCTGCACTTTGCGGCCGTCGGGTGAATCGCCGCCGCGCGTGGCCGGATCGTAGGTGCAGCGCAACTCAGTGACCTCGCCCGCCGAATCCTTTACGACATCGGTACACGTGATGAAATAGCCGTAGCGAAGGCGCACCTCTCGCCCCGGCGCGAGCCGATAGAATTTTTTCGGCGGATCTTCCATGAAGTCGTCGCGCTCGATGTATAGCTCGCGCGAGAACGGAACCTGACGCGATCCGGTTCGCGGGACGTCGTGCGGGTAGTACGGCGCATCCAGCATCTCCGACTCACCGTCGGGGTAGTTGGTGATCACGATCTTGAGCGGACGCGTGACGCACATGACGCGCGGGACGCGCATGTTGAGATCGTTCCGGATGGCGTGCTCGAAGGTCTGGAGCTCCGTACGCGCGGGCTTTCGCGCCACTCCGATCGTCTCGCAAAAATCACGGAGCGCTTCCGGTGTGACGCCCCGACGCCGCATTCCCGCGATCGTCGGCATGCGCGGGTCATCCCAGCCGGAGACGTAGCCTTCGTTGACGAGGCGAAGAAGCTTTCGCTTGCTCAGTACCGTGTAGTCGACCTCGAGCCGTGCGAACTCCGTCTGCTCCGGCGGGCGCTCGAATCCACACTCGTCGACGAGCCAACGATAGATGTCGTTGTTGTCCTTGAACTCGAGCGTGCAGAGCGAATGCGTGATCCCTTCGATCGCATCGGACAACGGATGCGCGAAGTCGTATAACGGGTACACGCACCACGCGTCGCCCTGGCGATAGTGCGGCGCATGCCGGATCCGCAACAGCAGCGGATCGCGCATGATCATGTTCGGGTGCGCCATGTCGATCTTTGCGCGCAGGACGTGCGCGCCGTCCGGAAACTCGCCCGCCTTCATGCGGCGAAGCAGGTCCAGGTTTTCGTCGATGCTGCGCGAACGAAACGGGCTGTCGACGCCCGGCGTCGTCACCGTTCCGCGGTTCTCGCGAATCTGCTCCTCGTTCTGCGAGTCGACGTAGGCCTTTCCCTTCTTCACCAGCACCTCGGCGAACTCGTAGAGCTGCCCGAAATAGTCGCTCGCGTACAGCTCGGCTTCCCAGTCGAACCCCAGCCAGCGGACGTCTTCCTTGAACGCCTCGACGTATTTCACGTCCTCCGTGAACGGATTCGTGTCGTCGAAGCGGAGATTGCAGCGCCCGCGAAACTCATCGCGGATGCCGAAGTTCAGGCAGATGGACTTGGCGTGCCCGATGTGGGCAAAACCGTTCGGTTCGGGCGGAAAGCGCGTGGCGATCTGGCGGCCGAACCGGTTGGTCGCAACGTCCTCGGCGACCATTTCACGGATGAAATCGCGACGCGTCGCCGGCGAGGGCGCGGTCGCTTCGTTCGTTGGATTTGACACCAACGGAAGTTATGCGGGCGGTAGCTCGATTCGGAAGGAAAACCGAGTCCCGGCGTCCACCGCCGTGTCCACGAGCAACCGGCTGTCCATCTTCTCGATCAGGTTGCGGCAGATCGCCAACCCGAGGCCGGCGCTCGAGAATCGGATGCCCACCGAGCCTGGTCGGAAGCCGTCGAACAGCATGGCCAGAACCGAGTCCGGAATGCCGCGGCCGGTGTCCTCGACCCAGAACTCGACCAGCGTCGGCGAATGTTCCGTGCACCCGATCGAAACGGAACCGCGCTCCGTATAGCGAAGAGCGTTCGTCGAAAGATTGAGGAGCACCCGGCTCAGCGCCGACGGATACCCGCGGCGGCCGTCGACGTTCGGGAAAACCGTGTTGAGGACGAGTCCCTTTTCCTCGCCCAGCGGGCGCACGATGGCGCAAACGCCGAGCATGACCTCGGTGATCGAGAAGGGGATTCGTTCGCCGTCGAGCAGCCGGTCGCCGTTGATGGCGTCCACGACGTCCGAGGCCAGCGTGCTGAGTCCGAGTGCAGCGCCATAGATCAGGCCGAGCTGGCGCTCCTGAACCTGGGTGACGTTGCCGCTCTGTCCGCGACGGATCGTGTCGACGAGAAACAGAATGGAGCCGAGGGGGGAGCGCATGTCATGCGCCATCTCGACGACGGCTCGAAGCGCGTCCGGGCTCGCCAGACGTTGCGTAAACTCGTTGGTGGCGGGACGGACTCCCCGCTCGGTCAGCTCTTCCAATGAAGCCAACACGCGAGCCAGCTCACGTCCGTCGACCGCACGGTGCTCACCGGCGACCTTCTGGAGAAGCCGAACGCGGAAGGCATTGACCTGCTCGCGCGTCAGATCGAAAGCATGGTGGGCGCCCTTGCCGTTCGAACCGTTGGAGCCGTTCGAACCGTTTGATGACGGGCCCGCGATACCGAGGACCGCCGCGAGGTCGCGATACTTGAGACGAAGATTCGCGACGTCCGATTCCGGCAGCGGCCCGAGATCCTCGACGACCGCTTCGGCCGCCTTGGCGAGCAGCTGACGCACGACGGAACCGTCACCGCCATGCTGAAGGCGCGGCGACGTCAATCGGACGCCGGGAGGTCGATTTCCGTCCAAGGTTCGGGCGCTGCGACTGCGTTCACGTGAAATGGGACCAGGGCCCCCGCCGAATCTTACGCCTGTGACGAGCCAAGCCCGTCACGCCGGAATCCGTGGCGCTCGAGAAGACGATAAAGTGTGGTGCGGTCGACGTTCGCCAGCCTCGCCGCTCGCGACATGTTGCCGGCCGCACGCGCTACCAAGCGTGTCACGTACTCCTTCTCGAACGTCGCCAAGACCTGCTCCTTCGCGACATGATACGCGTCGTTGTGCAGCGACGCCATGCCAAAGCTGTCCGCCGGCTTCGTCCAATCTTGGTGCACGGGAATCTCGTCCGGAAGGATCTCGGCGCCGGGCTGAGCCAGCACGACGACGTGCTCGATCACGTTCTGCAGTTCGCGCACGTTCCCGCGCCACGGCCGCGACATCAGGAAATCCAGCGCCGGCTCACCGAAATGAGGAACCGGATCCTTCGGTGAGTGATGACGCGCCCAGAATCGCTCGAGGAAGAAGTTCGCGAGGACTGGGATGTCCTCCACGCGATCCCGCAGCGGAGGCAGCGTGATCGGGAAGACGTTGAGACGGAAGTAGAGGTCTTCGCGGAGATGCTTGTTGCGGATGGCCTCGCCAGGATCACGGTTGGTCGCCGAGATGAAGCGAACGTCGACCACCGCATCCTGTTGCTCACTGCCGACACGACGAAGCACGCCGTCTTGTACGACACGGAGTAGCTTCGCCTGCAACGGCAGCGGCATCTCCGTGAGCTCGTCGAGGAAGAACGTCCCGGTGTTCGCCATCTCGAGCAGACCGACTTTCTCCCGATCGGCACCAGTAAACGCGCCCTTCCGATGGCCGAACATCTCGGACTCGAGCAGATGCTCCGGGATCGCCGCGCAGTTCAGAGGCACGAGCGGCTGGTTCGCCCGATTGCTGTGGCGGTGCACGAACTGGGCGATCATTTCTTTGCCGGTGCCGCTTTCGCCCACGAGCATCACGGAGGCGTTGGTCGACGCGACCTTGCGCGCGAGCTCGACCACGCGGCGGAACGACGCCGACGCGCCGAGGAGCGTGAGCTTGTCGCTGTTACCGTGACGCTTTCGCGCCTCGGCCTGGGCGGTGTCACGCTCGCGGCTCGAGAGAACCGCATGCGCCGCACGGCCGAGCAGGACTTGGAGATGGGTTCCGGAGAACGGCTTCGGCAAATAATCCCACGCGCCACAGCGCAGCGCTTCCATGCTGGACGCGACACTCGGATTGCCGGTCATGACAAGAACGATCGTTCCGGGACGGATGGTGAGCACGGACTTGAGGATCTCCATGCCCGGAACTGGCGTCATGTACAGATCGACCATGACGATGTCGTACGAGGCGCGCCGCACCATGTCGAGCGCCTCGTCGCCGCGTCCGCAGGTCGTGACGTTGTAACCCTCGACCTGAAGAACGCTGGCGCATCCTTCACGGAGCGTGCGGTCGTCGTCGATGATCAAGATCCGGATCGTGTTGCGATCCGCGACCGAGATCTGCGCGTCCGCGCTCGCCTGTTCGTCAGCGCGTTGGATAGAAATCTCCGACTCCACTGGATCTGAGGCCGATAACCCCTTCGACGGAACGAAGAGGCCGTTTTCGTCGTACCGCGTCTTCATCGTCTGCGAAGTATGATTGTGGAGACTGCGCAACAAGAGTGGTGCATCCCTGGAGAGAAGGACAAGTTGCCCCTCCAGGATTGACTGTCAAGGCTTGACAGATGGGACTCAGATAATTCGTGAATGCTAGTATCATCACCCATAGAGACGCGCATTTGACACACTAGGGCACGCTGCTTTGCCAAACTGCAGCGTGCAGGCCACACCAGTAGACTGCATGGCGTCGCACAAACGCCACACAACCCGTTGGGACAGCCAAAGTTCGCCGACTCATCAGTCGGCGAACACGATAAAACCTTCCAATTGTTTAGTTGGCGGTTATGTCGTCAAAATTTGTTGCAGCACGCTCGAGGAGCGGCGCGGACGAATGCGCCAGCGCGAGTTCGGCGCGACGAAGTAACTCGACCGGTTCGATGCCGGCGGACGACAAATCATCGATCGCGCAGTAGCCGGCGTAGAGCGAACCGACGGTTCGCCGGCCTTTTTCGCCGGACCCGCCCCCGCCTCCGGAAGTCTCGAGCGCGCGGGCGAGACGACCGACGAACCGCTGCGCCCCGAGAGCATCAGTGTCCGGCGCGAGGATCGCCACGCGAGAGTCGCCAAGGTATCCAATCACGTCAGACCGGCGGCTTTCCTCGCGACAGAGATCCATGATCTCGACCAGCGCGCCATGCGCGAGAATGTCGCGCGTGACTTCTTCGCTCGCATACTCGCCGCTGGCGAGCAGTCTCGCATCGGGAGCCGTTTGCGGCCGCACGGCAACGCACGCGATCGGCTCGCGGTTGCGGATCGCCCGCGCGCCGAGCTGGCGCGCCCAATGTTCGAGACCCTTAGCGCTGTACAGCCCAGTCGACGGATCGAGCAGCGCCGCCGTTCTCGCCTCGCGAACATCGCGGCTGGCGCGGACAAATGTCGAGAGCTTGAGCATCAACGCTTCGACGTCGATCGGTTGGCTGCAGTATTCCCAGGCGCCGGCGGCGTACGCCGCGGTGCTCGCCCGGTGCGCAGCCGGGCCCGCGCTCGTCACGATGATCGGCGTCGAGTGATCGAATAGCGGATCGTCACGCAGCGCGCGACAGACTTCGATCCCGCCCATGTCGGCGAGACCGGCATCGAGGAACAGCGCGCCCAGCGGCGTGCGGCGCGCGAGCTCGAGTGCGCGTCGTCCGCGCTCGATGCGAATGACGCTGTAGCCATTCAGCTCGAGGACACTCTCGATGGACCGACCTTCCCACTCGCTGTCGCTGGCGATGAGAACGGGGAGGCCGCGGGTCTGTGAGTCGACCATTGTCCGATGAACCTTAGCCCTTACCGCGGGTTGACTTCGGTTTCACGTGCCTGCGCCACGTACCACTCTAGTGCCTCACCGAGTCCTTCTGCCACGGTCATCTCCGGCTGGAAGCCAAGATGTCGCCGCGCTTTCGAGATGTCCGCTACTGAACGTCGAATATCGCCAGGTCTGAACGGTTCGTACACCGGCTCGCAAGAAGCCAGCTCCGCTTCGTAGCCGGCCAATCCCAACCGGATCATCCGAAACAGCTCGTTCAAGCTGGTTTCGGCACCACAACCCACATTGTATACCTCACCCGCGGCGGACTCCGCCGCTACTGCGGCGAGTAAGTTGGCTTGAACGACGTCCGACACGTGGCAGAAGTCGCGCGTCGTCTCGCCGTCGCCATAGACGTAGCACGGCCCGCCGCGCAACAATGCCTCGACCCACCGCGGGATGACGGCGGCGTAGGCGCCATTGGGATCCTGCCGGCGACCAAAAACATTGAAATAGCGAAGTCCAATAGCCTGCAGACCGTACTGCTTCTCCCAAACGCTGGCGTAGATCTCGTTGGTCAGCTTGTCGGCCGCGTACGGGGACAATACCGCGCCGGCGTGATCCTCGGAGACCGGAACGAGCGACGCCTCCCCGTACACGGCGCTCGACGAGGCATACACGACTCGGGACACGCGCGCCTCGCGCGCCGCGGATAACACGCTCAGGAAGCCGCCGACGTTCACAGAATGGCTGGACAGCGGGTCTTCGATCGACATCGGAACCGAGGGGAGCGCGGCTTGGTGGAGCACAACGTCCACGCCCTCACATGCCTCACGACAGTCCTTGCGACTCCGGATATCGCCCTCGATGAAACGAAACGCGGCGTTTTCGCGGCCGTCGAGAACGTCGTCGAGGTTGTCGCGGGATCCAGTGCAGAGATTGTCGAGTCCGACGACGCGCTGCCCGAGATCGAGGAGCTGCTCGAGCAGGCTCGATCCGATAAAGCCGGCAACACCGGTTATGAGCCAAGTGCGCGGCGTGGCAATCAAGTCGTCGCGAAGACGAAAATACACCGCTGGGAGAGGCGAGTCGCGCATTCAGGGAGGCAGGACGCCCGGGGCGAAAGCATCTTCCGTTCCGCCCTCGGCCGTAGTCGAGACCGACCCAACACCCATCGAGTGAACGACTTGCACTCACGCAGCGAGGTTGGGCTGCAGCGTCGGCGCCTGACTGTCGCGTCGCCGCGGCATTTCTGTCGTCCTGACTCGTCAGGGTGCTGCGGCGCAACCACAACGCGCCGAGCGAGCAGAGCTATGGCGCGATGCTGAGCTGGAGTCCGAAGCTGCGGGCACTCGGTAACTGGCCCATTTCGATTCCCTGAAGGCTACCGGCGCTGAGCGCGGTCTCGGGATCGACGTTCGGGACATTCGTCCAGAGCGCGAGATTCCGCCCAATGAGCGACACCCGCACGCTTTGCGCGGTCATCACGGGTAGTGAGCGCAACGGCAACGCAAAAGTCAGCCGAAGGTCGCGCAGTTTCACGAAGCCGGCGTCATAGACCCACGGCTCGGCGATGCCGCGAAGTGCGTGATAGTAGGCCTCGGTTGTCACGTGCTGCGTGTTCGCCTTGCCCGTCGTCGCGTCGACCCCGGCGATGATGATCCCGGTGTCGGGTCTGAACGCGGTCTCCTGGAACGTTCCGGAGCTCATGCCCCACAGGTTCGTCGCGCTGAAGACGCTGCCGCCGCGATGGATGTCGAGCAATCCGGACAGCTCGAGATTCCAATAGCGAACGGTGCTGCTCAACGAGCCCGTCCAGCTTGGCGCCATCACACCCAAGAGCCGCGGTTGGGCCTCGGCGACTGGTAGTCCGTCCTGGAGCAGGAGGGCGCCCGTATTCGCGTCGCGACGATACCCTGTCCCGACGAGTGCTCCCAGCGCGTACCCTTGCCGCGCCTGCACGGTCACGCCGTAGAGCGAGGGCGTGAGTGCGACGGCCCCAGAGCCGGTTCGGAGCTCGTCGACCGTATTGGAGTTTTTCGCGTAGCGCCCTTGGACCGTCCAATCGATGCCTCTCGGGTTGCGCAGCGGCACGAGCGTCAGTGTCGCCTCCACTCCCTTGTTGGTGATAGCAGCAACGTTCGAAGCGACGACTGAGCCGGACGCGCTACCCGGAATCCCGAGCACAACGTCGGACGTGCGTTCGTTGTACACGGTGAGGTCGAGCGAGGCGCGGTTACGAAGGAGACCAAATTCGCCGCCGAGCTCCATCGCGTTCGTCACCTCCGGCGATAACGACGAACTCAAGGTCAAGGCCGTCGGTTGCGTTCCGGACTGCGCGAGAATCGTTCGAAGCAGCAGCGGATTGACTTCACCGCCGGCTTTGGACCAACTCGCGTGCAGTCGCGCCGACGTGATGCCACCTGCTTTCATGCCGGCGAGCTTGAACAGATCGAGCGTCGCCGCGAGCGACGGGTAGATCTGCGAGCTGTTCCCCGACGAATACGATTCCGCGCGCACGCCGGCGCGTAACGAGCTGGCGTCGGCAATCCATTCGCCGGCCCCGAACAGCGCAGTCGTGGTGCCCGACGCGGAGACCCGGGCTGTGGGCGTCAGCGTGGGCGACGAATCTTCCGTGCCTTGATCGGAGCCGTCGCTCACCACTTTGAAGTCCGTGGTATGCGTTCCGGCGCCGCCGGACAGCACGAGGCTCGTTCGCCCTCCGGCCTGCGCCATCGTGCTGGTGATCAAAACGTCGCCGTTCGTCTCCGACGCGTTGATTTTCTGTCGCTGAAAACCGCCTCTCGAGAAATCGCCGCGCCCCGCGAACCACGCGAAACCGCCGAACCAGCTCGTGTCGATGGTAAAGTTGCGGGACTGATCGTACTGGTCACGGCTCCCGCGCAGGGTGGCGACGAACCGGGGTGACGCGGCGTACGTGGCCGAACCGCCGGCAGTCCAAGCCGTCCGCTGATCGCGGTTGGAATTCTGGTTCGTGATGAACCACGGGTTGTTGTGACCCGCGTAGTTCCAGCTGATTTGGCGTCCAGCGAAGTCAGCCAGGTTGTCCTTGAGGGTGCTGACGTCAACCTGCCGACCCATCCGTGCGAATTCGGCCGCGGGATTTCCAACGTCGAAGCCCGTGCCAGGTCGATTGTGCCCGTTCTCGCCGCTGAAGCGCGCCTCCACGGATGCGGTCAGCTCGTTCGAGAGCTGATCGGTCGCCACGAGCGATGCGCCTTGCCGCACCAGGCTGCTCGACGGCGTCAGGCCACGCGTATCCCGCCGGTTCGCCGAAAAGCGCCCGTTCAAGTGATCGTTCGCGCCCTGCGCGGCGACGTCCGTCTTCAGCGTGTGGCCCGACCCGTAAAAGTCGCTGACGTTGTTCGCAAACGGCAGGAAGGCGCGGACGTCCGCCTGACGGGGCGTGGTGAAGCTGAATTGCGGGATGACTTGACCCTGCAACGCCGGCCCCCAGTTCTCGGCGACGCCGTCGTTCGTGCCGCCGCCCGCGCCGTTGAAGTAGGCGAACTTCCCTTCCAGTCCCTGGCCATACGAATTCTGGAATGAAGGAAGTCTGAGAACACCGTCGCTCGTAAACTGCTGCGCGGCTGAGATCTCGAGACCCGCGAGTCCGTGCCCGTTCTTCGTCGTGATCAGAAACACGCCGTTCGCCGCGCGCCCGCCATAGAGCACGGCGGCGTCGGCACCGCGCAGGATGGCGACGCTGGCGATGTCGGCAGGGTTGAGTCCTTGCACCGGCGTTCCGTAGTCGAAGCCACCCGACCCGAACGCCTGGCCGGGCGTCGCGAATATGGAGTTCTCGAGCGGTACGCCGTCTACCACAAACAGCGGCTGCACGGCATTCACGATGGATCGATAGCCGCGAACGACGATCGGCGCCGAGCCGCCCATGGTCGACGGCGTCGTCACGATGACGCCCGCGATGCGGCCGGCGAGCCCGCTGACGACGTCGACCGGGCCCGCCGCCTCCTCGTACGCCGAGCTATCGACAGCGGCCCGTGTGGGAACGACTCGCGCCACGACCGGTTGCACCTCCGTCGGACCGGCGTCGGCCCGCGGCGTGCCCACGGGGCTCAGCTCAAAGTCCTTGATCAGCGAACCGCCCGTCAGTGTGACCGGCGTGGTCTCGATGTTGTAGCGCACGTGCCGTGCAACGAGATCGACCGTCTGCCCGCGAACCTTCGCCGACGGAACGATCAGGCTGTAGCGCCCCTCCGACGTCGTCGTCGAGCTCAATCCCAAGGCCGGGATGCGAACGGTGGCTCCCTGCACCGGATTGCCCGCCGCCGAGACGTGCCCACCAATTGTCACCGATTCCTGGGCGCTAGCGCGCGCCGCGGAGATCGAAAGCGCGACCACACACAGTGAAAGACCGACGCGGGTACGAGTCATTTGTCCTCGAGAGCGATGTACGCGGGCACACATTCGACTACGACAGGGCCGCGTCGCGACGGCACGCGCTATGGCGTGACGCCGAGCACGACGTACCGCGGGATGACGCGTATTGCCGCGTTCTTATCACCCAGTTCACCCGCCAGGTTGGAGCCCCAGCAGGCCACAGAGCCGTCCGACGTAATCCCGCACGTATGGGCAACACCCGCGGCAATGGACGTAAAACGCAGCCCACCGGCAACGGCCGTCGGATTGGATCTCGATACGACGGAACTATCGCCAAGCTGCCCGAACTGGTTGTTGCCCCAGCAAAACGCCTGGCCGTCGCCGGTTAGCGCGCACGCGTGGAGGCTTCCAACGCTCAGCGATGTGAATGTCGGGGTGCCCGTGTAGAGATGCGGTGTGGTGGCCACGCCGAAGCCTTCGAGTCCGCCCCAGCAATAGGCCTTGCCCGTTGTCGACAGACCGCACGACCACGGATCGCCAACGTCGATCGATTGGAACGTGACACCTCCTCCAACGAGCGTCGGCGCCAAACGCGCGACCGTACCACCGTCACCGAGCTGTCCGAAGTTGTTGTTCCCCCAGCAGAGCGCCGTCCGATCGAGCGTGAGGGCACACGTGTGTGTCGCGCCGGCGGCAATGCTCATGAAGCGGAAATCGCCGTAGACCGGTGCGGGCTTGAAGATGATCCCCGTGTCGGAACGAATGCCAAGCTGTCCGATGCTGTTCACACCCCAGCAATAGGCGACTCCATCCTGCGTGATGGCGCAGTTATGCGCTCCGCCCGGGCTTACCTGCGACCAAACCAAGTCGCTGCCGAGTTTCGTCGGCGTCTTTGTAGAATTCGACTTCCCCGAGGTGTCGACGAGCGAGTTCGCGCCCCAGCAGTAGACGGCGTTGTCCGTACCGACGCCGCAATTGTGTGTCGGGATGCTGGTCACTCGGCTCGGCGAGAGCGACTTGAACTTGATGGAACCCGCCGTGAGCGTCGGCGTGAATTTGCTCGCCGTATCGCCGTCACCGACTTGCGGTTCCTGACCCATGCAGCTCGCAAAACCGGCGGCGTCGAGCGCGCACGTCACGAAGCCGCTCGCGATGAGCCCAGACGCCGGCCTGTAGTGGATCGGCGTGCCGGTCGCCGACGCTTTCAGCTCGAGTTTCGCGCTCTCCACGGTGGCGATCAGTGTCTGCTGGCCGGGGATGTCACCGAGTGTCCACGTGCCCGGCGAAGCGACCCCGTTGGAAGCCGTCGAGACAACGGTCAGGGCCACGCGACCACCTTGTGTCGCGGTAAAGGTGATCGGGATTCCAATGCGCGGTTTGCCCAGGCTATCGACCAGTCTGACCGAAGGAACGACTGGCAAAGCCGAAAGGATTTGAGCCGTCTGGCCATCACCGTCGACAGGCGCCAGCGCGTCGTAGCTCGTGACCGAGAATTTGGTTCCGTTGCTGTCGACCCAGGTCATCGGTTTGTCGTCCTGACCGAGAACCGTCGCGGTAATGCTGTTTACACCCTTCTGCGGACCCATCGTCCACTTCACGGCCGCGACGCCGTTCGGATCGGTCTTCGCGCTCGCCGGCGACACCGAGCCGCCTCCCGCTGTCACGGCAAATGCGACTTTGGCGTTGCCGACACTCAGGCCAGCCGGATTCGTCACGCGAACGCGGACGGAGTCGCCGACGGTCGCTCCGGGGGTCGCGGCGTTTGGTGGTGTCCATTGCACCCGACTGAGTTTGGCCGGCCCCAGCCACACAACTCTCACCTCGATCGGCTGCGATTGCTTGCCCAGCGACGACGCCACGATCTGGGTCGTACCTGAGTCGCCGGCGACGAGCTTCCCACCGGGCAGGAAGCTCGCAGCTTTTTCGTCCGTGCTCGACCAGGCCAGCGGTACGTCGAGTTTTTGGTGATGGATGTCAAAAACGGTCGCGGTCAGCACGACACTGCTGCCGCGCTCCATCGTGAACGAACCGGTGTCGATGGTGATCGTGCCAATTTCTTGCGGCGGAACAATCGACCCTTCACCACTTCCGCCGCAGGCCGCGGCGCCCACGACGAAGAGCAGAGCGGCAAATCGGGCGAGCGCGCGCCGATCAGTCGCCCGCGCGAGTCTGGCGCCGGTGTTTCTGCTTAGGGATGTTGGCACGAAAGACATGTCTGGCTCCGCCACACCGCGACCGAAAGCGAGTCAACCCCGGGCATGAACCGGGTGTACATACGGACGATTGACGCGCCGCCCGGATTGCGAAGTCTATCAATCAGGGGGCGAATGGAACCGTTCGAAGGCCGAAGGTTATGTGGCGTTCGAGTAACCAGCAACTGGCAGTAACCACCGTTGCCTTTCGTGATTGAACTGACCTGTTGCGTCGAAGCGGCGTCAGCGTTGCCCGGTTGCTACAAGGCTCGTCCAAGGTCATACTTGCCTGACGAAGTTAAGTCGGCGGAAACGACGTTCGCGGCCGGAATGGATCGCATACCGCCGCGCGCTGGTGGTATGGCGGGTGCTAATTGCCTGGCCGTCAATGATTTGAATCGTGGGCGCCGTAGTATCATAAGGTCATCATCCGGCGTTCCTCGCTACCAGATTCGGTGGTTCATGGGTTCAAGCGCAATGCATCGTCGCAACATCATGACTGGATTGATCGCGCTCGGTGTTGCCAGCGGTCGACTGTCGGCGCAGACCGTTCAGCCGGCAGGCGCGACGGCGTCCCCGCGCCGCGAATACGAGTCGCGGAGCGAGTTGGAGGCGCAGGCGAAGGCCGCCGAGGGGGCGCGCCGGACGGGTGAGGCGTGGCTTCTCCGGCAGCGACTGGAAAAGGGCGACTTCCAGGATGGCGACAAGATTGCGTGGAGCGTTCAGGCGAGTATGATGGCGGGTGCGCTCGAGCTTCCCGATACGCTGACCGTGCGCGCTGGCCGACGCGTTGAGTTGGGACGCATGGGTGAGCTGTCGTTGGAAGGCGTCCTGCGCTCCGAGCTCACGGACAAGTTACGCGATCATCTGGCGCAGTACGTGAAAGAGCCGCTCGTCCGGACGACTCCTCTCGTTCGCATTGGTGTGCTGGGCAATGTCGGACATCCAGGGTTCTTTTATTCGCCTGCCGACCGGCCTCTCAGCGACATCCTCATGTCGGCCGGAGGACCGGGCTCGGATGCTAACCTCTCGGGTATGACGGTGAAGCGCGGAGACGAGGTCATTTGGACCGCACAGGACACGCACACAGCGCTCGCTGACGGTCTGTCGCTGGATCGGATGCATATTCGCGCCGGCGACGAGATTTATGTCCCGCAGCAGCGGCACATCGCGTGGTTGGGATTATTGGGCTTGGCATTTTCGGCGTTTGGACTCATCTACAGCCTGTCACGATAGTGCGCCTGCCATCGACGGCATCACCGTCGACGCTACGCGCAGTACTCTCGCAAACCGCGGTTATTCATGTCCGAAGACGTTGGCTCTTTTGATCTAGTCCGTTCCGAATCGACGGCGCTGCAGGCTTGGGATCGTGGTGGCCTTCCCACTGCGACAGTTCCGCGCCCCCCGCTCGAGCGCGCTCGCGGGGCGATTCGTCGCTATCGGTGGCTCATTCTCGGCGTCATGCTGCTGGCGACGCTTGGAGGCTTCGTTGCGACGAAGCTCGTGCGTCCCGTCTACGATGTCGCGGCAACGGTCTGGATTCAGGCCGAGACACCCATGGCGCAGAAGACCGGAGCCTTTCGCTCCGAGGAATTGCTCAATGAGCAGGCCTGGGTGGCCCTGTTGACGAGCACGAAAGTGGCGGACGCAGTGGTCCTCAAGCTCGGGCTGTATCTCAAGCCGGATAATCCGGAGGATTCCGTTGCCTTCCGTGGCTTTACGATCGCCGATCGTTTTGTGCCGGGACGGTACACGGTGAAGATCGATCGCGGTCGGCAACGGTGGCAGCTCGCCATGACGAGCGGCGCGATGGCCGACAGCGGCGCCGCGATTGACTCGGTTGGACGCAGGAGTGGGTTCCGCTGGGTATTGCCAAGCTCCCTCTTCGAAGGGCTCGGCGAACGGAAGATCGACTTCACTGTGTCGACACCGCGTGAAACGGCGAAAGATTACATCGGTCGTTTGGGGATCTCGCTTCCCGAGCGGAGCAGCTTCCTGACAATCGGGCTCCGCGATTACAACCCGCAGCTGGCGGCGCGAACGATCAACGTCTGGATCAACGACTTCGTCGCTCTCGCGGCAGATCTGAAAAAGCAGAACGTGAAGACATACGCCGAGATCCTCGGCGACCAGCTCAACTACGCGGAGAACGCGCTGCACGGCGCCGAGAACGCGCTCGAAGGCTTCCGCGTGAAGACCATCACGCAGCCGACCGAAGGCGGCCCGGTGGCTGCGGGTGTCGAGCAGACGCGCGACCCCGTGATGAGGAATTTCTTCGAACAGAAGATCGAGCTCGACGCGCTCCGCCACGATCGCGAAGCGCTGGAGAAGATCATCGACGCGGCGCAGCGTGGTGAAGCCCAGTATGACGCGGTGCTCTTCCTTCCGAGCGTGAACGGCGGAGCCGGAGCGGCCGCGCTACGCGATGCACTCAACGAGCTCCACACGACGAAAGCGAAGCTGTCGACGGCGCGCCTCGCCTACACGAACGAGTTCCAGGGCGTCAAGGATCTCGCGGCGCGTGTGGACCTGCTCGAGAAGCAGTCGATCCCACAGCTCGCCGGAGAGCTGTTGTCCCAGCTGAAGGGTCGCGAGGTGCAGTACGAAACGCGGATCGCCGGCGCCGGGCAGGAGCTCCAGTCGATTCCGCAGCGATACATCGAGGAGATGCGGCTGCGCCGCCAAGTGACCGTGGACGAGGGCCTGTACACGAACCTGAAGGGGAAGTTTGCCGAGGCGCAGCTCGCCGAGAAGAGCACGACGCCGGACTTGTCGATTCTCGACACCGCGGTCGCGCCGTTGCACCCATCGAAGAACACCGCACCGCGGTTGATGGCGATGGCAATCCTGGGCGGTCTCGGCGCGGCGATCGCGCTCGCGCTCCTGCTCGACATGGTCGATCGAAGGATTCGGTACTCGGAGCAGGTAACGAATGAGCTCGGCCTGTCGATCGCGGCGGCAATACCACGCTTCCCGAAGGGCGGCGTGAGCGCGCGGTCGCCCGAGCAAGTCGCGCATCTGGTCGAGTCGTTCAGAACGTTGCGCATGCATGTACGGCATGCGTGCGAACCGCCCATAACCATCGCGATCTCGAGCCCGTCGCCGGGCGACGGAAAGTCGTTCGTTGCGGCGAACCTCGCGATGTCGTTCGCCGACGCGGGCTTCAGAACGGTGCTCGTGGACGGAGATACACGTCGCGGCATGGTGCACGAGGTTTTTGGGCTCGGCATGGGCTCGGGCCTCACCGAGTACCTGTCCGGTCGAGTCGATTTCTCGCAGGTGGTGCATGAGACGACGCATGACCGGCTCAGCCTCGTCCCATGCGGTACGCGACAACCGCACAGTCCGGAGCTTTTGACGTCGGCGGCTCTACCGCGGCTCGTGGCCGAGCTCAAACAACGGTACGAGGTCGTGGTGTTCGACACGCCGCCGCTGGCAGCCGGCGTGGACGCTTACGCCATCGCGACCGCGTTGAATCACCTGCTCGTCGTGCTTCGCATAGGGAAAACCGAGCGTCGTATGGCCGCGGCGAAGCTGCTGCTGGTGGACCGTCTGCCGATCAACATCCTGGGCGCGGTCCTGAACGGGGTCAATCTCAAGGGCGAGTTCGACTACTACGGCTACGCGTCGGGGTATTCCTTCACCGAAGACGTCACCGAGAGCGAGTCAACGGCCGTTCAAGTGACCTAGAAACAAGCGTAGCACAGGAAGGAATCTTTACGCCGGGCGTGAGTTAACCCCTCACGCCCGTTTCTATTGCGGGACACTGAGGTGTCGAGCGTTGTTGCGAGGTCGCGGAGACTTGTGGGACCGTCGCAACAGATTTCTGGGTTGTCGCTTTTTGCGACGCGGCGTCCGAACACTCAAGTCGTTGTCTAGCAACGATATCTGCGCTTTTTCGCGAAGTGTGATCCTGAGCACGCAGGCTGCATAGGGCTTCCCCGCTCGCTGAGTGAGACTCGGTTCCTCACTCCCCGAACAGACTCGCGCTTGGAGATACCTCCTGTATGCAGGCAGCGCAGTTAAAGCTCAGTAGTGAAATCGCGGTTCTCGGACCTCGCGCCGAGGAAGTGCGGCACAGCCGCGCGCTGGCGAACGAGGTCGCGCTCGAGATTCCGACCATTCAGTTCGCGGACGTTGGATTTGCCGTCGCCAGCGACGAGGCCGCACAGCCGCGGGAACGTGACGAGGTCGTGGCTCGCGTCCTCAACGTCGTCATTGCCGTCGTAGCCCTGGTTCTGCTTTCGCCGCTCATTCTGTTGGCAGCCCTTGCGATTCGGGTGACGTCGCGCGGCCCTGTCCTGTACTCGCAGATTCGCGTTGGCGTCGATCGCCGTTGGCGTTTTGCGCGCAGCTTCGACCGCCGCGTTTACGACCACGGTGGCGCGCTGTTCAAGATGTACAAATTCCGCACGATGCAAGTGAACGCCGAACCGGACGGCCGTCCGGTCTGGGCGTCGAAGCAGGATCCTCGCGTGACGTTGGTTGGGCGGTTCCTGCGCAGCACCCGGTTCGACGAGGTGCCGCAGCTATGGAACGTGATTCGGGGCGACATGAACATCGTGGGACCGCGCCCTGAGCGTCCGGCGATCTTCGCCGAACTGCGCAAGAACATCCCCGAGTATCCGCTGCGTCAGCGTGTGAAGCCGGGTATCACTGGATGGGCGCAGGTGAACCAGGCGTATGATTGCTGCATCGACGACGTGCGCTCGAAGGTGCGCTACGACCTCGAGTACGTGCGACGTCAGAGTGTCGTCGAAGACCTTCGCATCATGTCCATGACGCTGCCGGTCATGGTGTTCCGAAAGGGCGGCCACTAAGCCGTCACGGTTTCATCAGCAGGGAGAGCACGAAGGGGCCGACTGTGAAGTCGGCCCCTTCGTGTTTCCTGCACCCTCAACCCTTGAGATACCAATCCACGACCAGCGGCAAGCCTTCAGCGACACGATGAATCGGTTCGTAGCCGAGGGCACCCCTGGCATTCCCGATGTCGGCCCGCGAATGCGCGATGTCGCCCGGGCGAAATGGGTCGTGGACGGGCGCGGCGGCGCGTACGTCCGGCCGTGTTACCGCGATCGCGTCGCGCAGCATGAGGAAGAGCTCATTGAGCGACGTCGATTCGTTGCAGGCGACGTTGTAGGCCGCTCCCGTCGCGTCTGAGGGCGCCACCGCGGCGAGAAGATTCGCCTGGACGGCGTTGGCGATGTGACAAAAGTCGCGGCTCGTCTGGCCGTCGCCGAAGATATGACAGGGCTCGCCGCGCATCAGGCTCGCGATCCAGCGCGGAATGACAGCCGCGTACGCGCCCTCGGGATCTTGCCGCGGGCCGAACACATTGAAGTAGCGAAGTCCGATCGTCTCGAGGCCGTACGTCCGCTGGAAGACGGCGGCGAACATCTCGTTGGCGACCTTCGTCGCGGCATACGGTGAAAGTGGCCGGCCTGTCTTCGCTTCCGTCTGGGGCAACGTGCGCTCGTCACCGTACACCGAGCTCGAAGAGGCATAGACGAAGCGCTTCACACCCGCGTCGCGCGCCGCGACAATCATGTTGAGAAAACCATCGACGTTGACTTGCGCCGTCGTGATTGGATCGCGGATCGAACGCGGCACGGAGCCGAGTGCAGCCTGATGCAATATGTAGTCGACGCCGGCGCACGCGGCGTAACACGCGTCGATGTCGCGAATGTCGCCTTCAACGAATCGAAAGCGGCGGGCAAAGTCGGCGTCGATGGCGAGCACCGCGTCGACGTTGTGCCGGTGTCCCGTCGTAAAATTGTCGATGCCCACGACGATTTGACCGTGATCGAGCAACGCCTCCATGAGGTTCGATCCGATGAAACCGGCGACACCCGTGACGAGCCAGGTCTTTGGATGCGCGGCGAGCTCACGAAGAAGTTGCTGATAGCGGGGTGGCAATTCCGTTTGCACGATGATTTAAAGGTGGCAAGTACTTTGGCGCGTGTACGACGACGAGCCAAGTTCGTTGATGTAATCCGCGGCTTTTCTGCAATGCAATTCACTGATGTAAAGTGATTTGGCGCATAGTTCTTTACGCCTCGAAATCGCCGTGACTGGGCCCCAAATCACTCGTCAACCTAGCGCAATCAACACTCGCTGGATGAGCGAGTTGTGGTTTGCGCTTCCCCCGGTAGTCGCCTCATACAACTGATCGGCAGGATCGCTCCCCTCCGCGGGGATTAAGCGACAAAGGCATCCTGTGCGAAAGCGCAGGGAGTACGCAAAGCCAACGAGGCTACAGCGCGCGCTAGCGCGCCATGCCGGTCGGGTTGCCGAAAGAATCCTTTCGGAGGGTTTTCCATGCGCTCGATCGTCTCGACGCTCGCTACGTGCGCGACTGTCGCTGCTATGATTGCATGCGAGTCGAACGGCCCCGCGGATCCGACCCTCCAATTCGCGCGAGTTTCATTAAATCAGCGTGCGGTGGACGTTGGCATCGACGAGCAGCAGCAGCTCACGTTGTCGTCGACAGAGCCCGGATCTGCAGTAACCTGGCAGAGCGCTGATCCCTCCGTCGCAACGGTGACGTCGAGCGGCGTCGTCTCCGGTCGCAAGATCGGATCGACGATGGTGATCGCGGCCGCGAAGAAATCGAGTGATACAGCGACGATCGTCGTGCACACGCCGATCTCGTCACTCGCCTTTCCTTATGAGCTGACCACGCTTTCGCTCGGCAACGGCTCGCAGCTCACGTTCATCGCGTATGACAAGGCGGGCAAGATGGTGCAGTTCTCGCCCGGATCGGCACGGTGGACGTCGCTCTCGCAGGGTATCGTATCCGTGACGTCCACCGGCTTCGCGACGGGACGATCGCTCGGTACGGCGACCATCCGGATCGACATGAACGGCAAGACGGCAACGACGTCGGTACAGGTCGTTCAGATCCCGATCGCGAGCATCTCGGTCACGCCGACGCCGACGACGTTGAACGTCGGCGGCAAGAAGCAACTTCAGGCCATCGTCAAAGATTCGGCCGGCAACACCCTGCAGAATCGAACGATCAACTGGACGTCGTCGGACACGTTGGTCGCCGACGTTACGGGAACCGGTACTGTCACCGCGCTCGGAACGGGAACGACCACCATCACCGCGACATCGGAAGGCAAGCTCGCCGCGGCGACGGTCACGGCGAATCCTGCCGTCGTCGTCTCGGTGGGTGTGACACTGAACGCCGGCAACATTCAGGTTGGTCAAACGACGCAAGCCGTGGCGACCGCGCGCGATTCCGCGGGCAACGGCATCTCCGGCCGCGCCGTAACGTGGGCGAGCTCGAATCCCAGCGTCGCGACCGTATCCAGCCAGGGCGTGGTGACGGCCGTTGCCAACGGCTCGACCTCGGTCAAGGCTACCGTCGACGGCGTGAGCGGCAGCGCAAACCTCACGGTCTCGACGGCCGTTGTGTCGTCGGTTGGGGTGACCCTCGGAAGCTCGAGCCTCGTCGCCGGCAGTACGACGCAGGCGACAGCGGTTGCCAGCGATGCACTGGGCAATGCCATTACCGGCCGATCAGTCGCGTGGAGCACGTCGAATTCGGCGATTGCCACGGTTTCGAACCTCGGTCTCGTGACGGCCGTCGCGGGTGGTACGGTGTCCATCACGGCAACCGTGGACGGCGTCCAGGGGAGTGCTACTCTCGTGGTCACGGCCCCGAGCGTCGCAAGCGTGACCGTGACGGTGGGTTCCTCATCGCTGATCGCCGGTCAGACGACGCAGGCGTCAGCCGTCGCCAAGGACGCGTCGGGCAACGTTCTGAACTTGTCCGTTACCTGGAGCAGCACCGCGCCTACGGTGGCCAGCGTCTCCGCGAGCGGGACGGTGAGCGCGCTCAATGCCGGGTCGACAAGCATCACGGCAACAGTTGCTGGTAAGTCGGGAAGCGCCAACGTCAGTGTGCAGTCAACAGCGCCTGCGCCGACTGGCAGTTCTGGGCCGAACGATGCGGCGTTGCCACAGGTGTATTTGACGACGACTGTGGCGAGCACGCCATCGGCGGGCCGTACACTGCGCGTGGCCGCCGGCGGAAACCTCCAGCGGGCGCTCGATACCGCCGTCGCCGGCGATAAGATCCTCCTCGC
>DATMHK010000247.1:0-3562 GCA_035554995.1 Gemmatimonadaceae bacterium | reverse complement strand
GCGTACGACACGACGTTCAGCCGCAACGCGGCGGAGAATTACGAACGGTACTTCGTCCCATCAATCGGCCGTCCCTTTGCCGTCGATCTCGTGGCCGGCGCGGGACTCCAAGCGGGCGAGCGCGTGCTCGATGTCGCGTGCGGCACCGGCATCGTCGCGCGATTGGCCGCGGAGCACGTCACGGGAGTCGGCGCGGTGTCCGGCGTAGACATCAATCCGGCAATGTTGGGCGTGGCGCGCAGCCTGCCATCGGCGATCCCGATCAAATGGTACGAGACGACCGCCGAGTCGGCCCCGCTGCCGGACGCGTCGTTCGATGTGGTGTTCTGCCAGATGGGATTGCAGTTCTTTGCCAACAAGCCGGCGGCGTTGCGCGAGATGCGGCGAGTGTTGGCGCCGGGCGGACGACTGCACATCAGCACTCCGATGCCGAACGGGTTATTCGACGTGTTGGATCGGGCGATCGCGCGGCATGTGAGTGATGAAGCGTCGGCGTTCGTTCACGCGGTGTTCGCGTTCGACGATCCTGAGGAGATGCGCGTCCTTCTTTCCGAATCAGGGTTCGACGGTCTCGACGTTCGGCCGCACACCAAAACCCTCACACTTCCGGCGCCGCGGGATTTCATGTGGCAGTACATCAATTGCACACCTCTCATGGCGCTAGTTCCACCGGCGGACGATCCGCGCGCCAAGGCGCTCGAGGCCGAGGTGGTCGCGGGTTGGCGGCCGTGGGCCGTGGATGGCGGTATGCGCTACGAGCAGTCGGTGCTGGTCGGCAGCGCGCGAGCGCAATTCGTCAGAGCGTCGGTCGGGGCTCGCGCTCCGTAACGAGCCGAGCTCTGGCGTTCACTTCCTGCGCCGGATCTTCCTGGTGCCGACGGGTCGCCACAGATTCAGTCGGTGTGGTCGGGTGACAAGCTACCGGAGTGAATTGTGTCGCGTCGGTTCATCGTCACGTTCGCTGCCTTCATCGCCATCGGTGCGGTCAGCTGCAGCGACGCATCATCGAGCGAGCCGACGCCGGTCGTCCAGCCGTCCAAGCCGGCCAACCCGACACCGACAACGCCAACCGCGCCGGCACCGGCGATCCTCGCGACGTTCGACCGCATCTCGCCCTCTTCGTTTCCGGGGACGTCGCGGTACATACTCTACAAGGACAGCTCGTTCGCGCTCGAGTATACGACGAATTCCGGATCCGCGTTCAGGTATCCCGGGCGATTCACGCGGACCGATTCGCTCGTGCGTTTCTCCTTCACGCAGGCCGATCCAACCGCGTGGGTGGCGAACGCCATCGTGCGCCGCACCGTGCTGGTCGTGCGATACAACGACAGGATGCTGTTCTCCGACTTCGAGGACGGCGATTACCTGCTGTCCATCGGCGAGTTCAGCTCAACTCCGGAGTGAGTACCCGCTCGACCGATCGGGGTTTGGACCCTTGAACCCGTGCGCGGATGCTCGCGAACCGGGCTCCGTGCGCGGAGTGCTCGCGAACCGGGCTGCCCCTCCGCGCGACCGCTCGGCCAATGCTGCCGATGCAGCCGGCAGCATTGCACTGGGCTCGCGCTCCGCGGCAGCCCGGCCCGCTCGCTCGGCGCCGTGTGGCGCGGCCGAACGGCGCACGTGGCCAAGTCCCGCGTGGCGGTTCGGCGCGCTGCGCGCGCGCAGGCTACTGCTGGAACGGCACGGCGTGACGCGGTAAAGTTTGTCGCGCACGGAGGCAGCGCAGAGGCGCTGCCCGGTGTCCGCAGGGCGAGCCCAGTGCAATGCTGCCGGCAGTATCGGCAGCATTGGCCGAGCGGTCGCCCGAAGGACACTGGGACGCCTCGGAGCGGTCACTGCAAACGCCCAGCGTGGCGGAGCGACCCCCTTGTCAGCTACCCCTCCGTGGCTTATGTATACACCATCCTTCACGGAGCGCGCACGTGGCCGGCTCGGACCTCTTCACCGGATCGCTCGACCTGATCGTCCTCAAAGCGGTGAGTTGGGGCCCGCTGCACGGCTACGCCATCGCGCACTGGATTCGCACGTCGACTAAAGAAGGCCTGAACGTCCGCGAAGGCGCGCTGTATCCGTCACTCCACCGGCTCGAGGGGAAGGGGTTCCTCGCCGGCGAATGGGGAATGACCGAGACCAATCGCGAGGCGAAGTTCTATCGGATCACTCCGGTCGGACGAAAGCAGCTCGTCGCCGAGTTGGCTCGCTGGAGAGACTACTCGCGCATCATGACGCTGGCACTCGCGGCGTCCAAATCGGGAGACTGACATGCGGCGAACCTTTCGTATCGACTCGGCGAACAAGAGCAAGCGCGACGTCGAGCGCGAGATCGCGCTCCACCTCGAGCTCCGGGCAAAAGAGTTCGAAGCGCAGGGCATGTCACCGGAAGCGGCGCGCGCCGCCGCGCGGGAGGCCTTCGGCGATGAGCTCGAGGTCGAGTCCGAGGTGAAAGAGCTCCACGACCGGAACTTCAAACGACAGCGCTCGCGAGAGTGGATGGACGAATTGCGGCAGGACTTGCGCGTCGGACTCCGGATGCTGCGCCGGTCGCCGGCGTTCGCGATCGTCGCCGTGCTCACGTTGGCGGTGGGGATCGGCGCCAACACCGCGATCTTCAGCGTCCTTCGCTCGGTGTTGCTACGCCCGCTGCCATACTCTCACCCCGAGCAGCTCGTCCAGATCTGGACCGATCATCGCGCGCTCGGCCGGGCCGAACCGGAGTGGCTCACACCGCCTGACTATATAGATGTGCGCGACGGGAACCACACCTTCTCCAGCATGGCCGCCTATTACGGCTGGGGGCCGGACATTACCGGCATCGGAGATCCGGAGTCGCTCGGCGGAATGATGGTCTCCGGCAACTACTTCTCGCTCCTCGGGACGTCGCCGGCACTTGGTCGCTTGTTCTCACCGGCCGATGACGATGCCGCCGCGCCGCCGGTCGTTGTGCTCAGCCACGCATTCTGGACGCGGCGATTCGGATCCGATCGCTCAGTCATCGGCAAAATCGTCACGCTGAGCGGTAATCCCTGGACGGTCGTCGGCGTTCTTCCGCCCGACTTCCGCGCGCCGATTTCTTCGGTCACGCCCGACGTCTTCCGTACCATTCGTCGTCCGTCGAACAGCACCTGTGGACGCGGCTGCATCAACCTCCGCGCGATCGGTCGACTCAAGCCGGGCGTGTCGCTCGCCAGCGCGCAGGCGGATCTCGCACTGATTTATGCGCGTCTCGCCAAGGAGTTTCCGCAAACGAATGCCAAGGTCGGCTCCTGGCTCGTGCCGCTGCACGAGCAGCTCACCGGGTCATCGCGTCCCGCTATAGTCACGCTCACCGTAGCCGTCGCGCTCGTGTTGCTGATCGGCTGCGTGAACCTCGCCAACCTGCTGCTCGTCCGCGCGGCAACGCGCGCTCGGGAGATCGGCGTTCGCGCCGCGCTCGGTGCAGGGCGGGGGCGACTCGTTCGCCAATTGCTCACGGAGAGTGCTCTGCTCGCCTTGATCGGCGGTTCAATAGGATTGGTTCTTGGAATCGCAGGAAGCCGAGTCCTTGCGACCTTGGTGCCGGAAG